>DASXDE010000086.1:0-3045 GCA_036490825.1 Gaiellaceae bacterium | reverse complement strand
TCTAGAGGCCTCCGGCCCAGCGAGATCAGGGCGCGGCGGCGCGGGCGGCCTCGACGACCTGTTCGAGCCACGGTCCGACTGCGAGATCTTGTGCACCCTGCTCGTTCAGCTCGCCGACCACCCAGCCGTCGAAGCCGTAGGTCTCGTCCGAGCCGAGGCCGCCGGCCGGCGACCCCTCCTGTACCGGCCTTATGTAGATCCCGCTGCCGCGATCGCGCAACTGCATGAGCAGATCGCGGACGCCACGGAACGTGCGTTCCTCCTCCGGCGTCGACCAGGTCCCGCCGTCGTCTTCCGGCTCGTGCGTGAAGTGATGCTCGTCCACTCGAGACTCCTCCGCTCGCTGGCGACCAGAACCTAGCGCGGCGTCCGGAGCACGTCCGCCGAGCAGCCTGCGACGAGCGCGTTGCGCCAGTCCTCGACGCCTGCGAGCTGGGGGTGGGCGACGTCGACCGCGACGTCCGGCCAGGACTCGATCCCGAGCGCCTCGGCGCCCTCGGCGGAGCCGATCGCGAGCAGCTCGTCGACCTCGAAGACGTCGCGACGGCCCGACTGGCGCCGGGCGATGCCGTCGAGCTCGCGCAGCTCCTCGAGCGGATCGACCCTCACGTTGGAGTCGGAGCCGATGCAGAGCCGGATGCCGCGATGCCGGAGGCGCTCGACCGGGAGGAAGCCGTCGCCGAGGTTCGCCTCGGTCGTCGGGCAGGCGCAGATCCGTGCGCCGGCCGTCGCGAGGAGATCGAGCTCGTGCCCGTCGGCGTACGTCGCGTGGACGACCGTCGTGCGCGGGCCGAGGCAGCCGCAGACGCCGAGCAGCTCGATGGGGCGGACGCCGTGCTCGGCGACGCACTCCTCGATCTCGCGCGGCTGCTCGTCGGCGTGGGTGTGCAGAGGGAGCTCGTGCTCGGCGGCGTAGCGGCCGAGCTCCTCGAGCCAGTCCGGCGGACAGGCGCGGACGGAGTGGGGCGCGACGCCGACGCGTATATCCGCCGCCCGCAGCTCCTCGAGCTCCCGCAGGTACGCCGCGACGGACTCCTGGCGAAAGCGCTCGATGCCGCCGCGGGCGTACGCGACGTGGAGCAGGACGAGCTCGATCCCGACCTCCGCCGCGGCCTCGGCCGCCGCCCGCGCCTCCGGGAGCCCGAGGTAGTGGAACTCGCCGACCGTCGTGTACCCGGCCCCGCGGAGCTCGCGGTAGACGTCCACGTAGGTCCGCCGCACTCCCTCCGGCGTCTGCGCGGCGGCGAGCTCGAGCATCGTCTCCCGCCACGCCCAGAAGTCGCCGCCTTCCGTCCGGCCGCGCAAGGCTCGCTGGAACGCATGGCAGTGCGCGTCGACGAACCCGGGGATCCGCGGCAGCTCGGGCACGCGCGAGAGCATACGAAGCGGAGGCCCGTATCCTTCGCCACATGGAAGCTCGAGCCGTCTCGCCGCCGCTCACGCAGCTCCCGAACGCGCTCACGGTCGCGCGGCTCGCGCTGATCCCCGTCTTCGTCGTGCTCATGGTGCGCGCAGGCCACCGGCCGAGCTGGCCCGCCGGCGTCGCGTTCGGCATCGCCGGGATCACCGACCAGGTGGACGGGTTCCTCGCCCGCCTCTGGCACGTGGAGTCGCGCTTCGGGAAGCTCGCCGACCCGCTCGCCGACCGGTTGATGATCGACGCGGCCGTGATCCTCCTCTTCGCCTACGACCGGCTGCCCTGGGCCGGGCTGGCCGTCATCCTCGGCCGGGACCTCCTGCTGCTCGCCGGCTCGGCGGTCCTCACCCCGAGAGGTGTCGAGATCGACGTCAACGCGCTCGGCAAGGCCGCCACCTGGGTCCTGTACGCGGCGATCTTCTTCCGCCTCGTCACCCACCGCGCGACGGATTGGCCGGTCGACCTCTTCTGGGCCGGCCTCGCACTCGCCCTCGTCGCCGGCGTGTTCTACGTCGCGACCGCCTGGAGAGAACTGCGGCGATGAAAGCCGTCGTCATGGCCGGGGGAGAGGGCACGCGGCTGCGCCCTCTGACCTCGAACCAGCCAAAGCCGATGGTGCCGATCGTCGGCAAGCCGTGCATGGAGCACATCGTCGAGCTCCTCAGGCGGCACGGCTTCGAGGACGTGATCGTCACCGTCGCCTTCCTTCCGCAGGCGATCCGGAGCTACTTCGGCAGCGGCGAGACGCTCGGCGTCGACATCGGCTACTCGGTCGAGGAGTCGCCGCTCGGCACGGCCGGCTCGGTCAGGCTGGCGGCGGGACGCCTCGACGACACGTTCCTCGTGATCTCGGGCGACGCCCTCTGCGACGTCGACCTGACCGGGCTCGTCGAGGCCCACCGCGAGAGGGGCGCGTCGGTCACGATCGGCCTCAAGTCGGTCGAGAACCCGCTCGAGTTCGGCATCGTCGTCACGGACGAGGACGGGCGCGTCGAGCGCTTCCTCGAGAAGCCGTCCTGGGGCCAGGTCTTCTCCGACACGATCAACACCGGCATCTACGTGCTCGAGCCGGAGGTGCTGAAGCACATCCCGCAGGACCGGCCGTACGACTTCTCGAAGGAGCTCTTCCCGCTCCTGCTCGAGATGGGGAGGCCGATCTACGGCCACGTCTTGGAGGGCTACTGGCAGGACATCGGCAACCTCGACCAGTACCGGCAGGCGAACTTCGACGCGCTCGAGGAGCGCGTCAGGCTCGAGATCTCCGGGATCCGGATCCGCGGCAACATCTGGCTGGGGGACGGGGTGGACCTCGACGACCTCGACGCGATCGAGGGGCCGGCCTACCTCGGCAACTACTGCCGCATCGCCCGCGGCGCGCACGTCGGCCCGAACACCGTGCTGGGAACGAGCGTGACCGTGCGCGAGCGCGGCCGCGTGGTGCGCTCGATCGTCGACAACTCGACGTACATCGGGCGCAGCACGGACGTCGTGGGAGCGATCATCGGGCGCAGCTGCGACCTGCGCGCCCACGTCCGCGTCCACGAGGGAGTCGCGATCGGCGACGAGGTCACGGTCGGCGCCGAGAGCGTGATCCTGCCGGGCGTCCGGATCTACCCGTTCAAGGAGGT
>DASXDE010000085.1:0-5961 GCA_036490825.1 Gaiellaceae bacterium | reverse complement strand
CGTCTCCTCGCGCGGCGCCCCGTTCAGCCCGGTGCCGAGCAGCGCGTCGATCACGACGTCCGGTCGCTCGTCGACGAGTTCCCGGCCTTGCCCGCGAAGGATCTCGCCGGCGATGCGCCCGTCGCCGCCGTTCGCGCCACCGCCTGTGTGGACGGCGATCCGCCGCGCGTCGGGAAAGCGCCGCATGAGCGCCTCCGCGACGGCCGCTCCCGCGCGCTGCATCATCGCCTCGACCTCGTGCCCCGCCTCGGCGGCCCGCATCTCCTCCGCGGTGTAGAGGGGCTCGAGCTCAGCCATCGACGGCGACGGCGACCGCCTGCGCGAGCTCGCGCGAGTGCGTCATCGAGAGGTCGACGGAGCCGATGCCGAGCGCGGCGGCCCGCTCGGCGAGGCGGCCGGAGAGGCGCACCGACGGCTTCGGCCGACCGGCGATCTCGATCTCCTGCCAGGCGAAGGCCCGCGCGACCCCGAAGCCGAGCGCCTTGCCGACCGCCTCCTTGCCCGCGAAGCGGCCCGCGTAGCTCTGCGCCGGGTTGGGGCGCGAGTCGCAGTAGGCGCGCTCCGCCTCGGTGAAGCAGCGCTCGCGGAAGCGCGCGTAGCGCGCGAGCGCGCGCCGGATCCGCTCGATCTCGATCAGGTCGGTGCCGACACTCACCGTCATTTCCCGCTCCGACATCGCGCAGGTCGGCGCCTCCGCTCCTTGGTGAGCTCCGTCGAGCCTACGCTCACGCGATGTGCTCCTCGAGCCACTCGGGGAGGTGCGCGATCGAGGAGACGATCCCGTCCGGCTTGACCCGTGAGGCGTCGACGGCGTCGGGCCGGAACTTGCCGGTCCGCACGAGCACCGCGCGCATCCCCACGCCGCGCGCGCCCGCGACGTCCGTCTCGAGGTCGTCTCCGACCATCCACGTCATGGACGGCTCGGCGTCGAGCGCACGGCAGGCGGCGTCGAAGTACGAGGGGCTCGGCTTGCCGAGCACGGTCGCCGCGGTCTGCGCCGCGTACTCGAGCCCGGCGACGTAGCAGCCGGAGTCGAGCAGCGGGCCGCGCTGGGTCTGCCACCAGCGGTTGCGGTGCAGGCAGTAGAGGTCGGCGCCGAGCTCGAGCTCGGCAAACGCGCGCGCGAGGTTCATGTACGAGAAGACGAGGTTCGTCTCAGGCGAGTCGTCGGCGCCGCCGATCAGGACGGCGTCGACGTTGTCGCCGACGAGCTCGATGCCCTCGAGATCCCCGACCAGGGCGTGCATCACGAGCGCGAGCACCCGCCGGCCGCGCAGCGCCTCGACCGCCGCGTCGGCCGTGGTCTGCACCTCCGCCACGTCGAGCTCGATGCCCATCGCCTGCAGGCCGGCCGCGAGATCCGCCTTCGAGCGCGTGGTCGTGTTCGTGACGAAGCGCAGCCGGTGTCCGCCCTCGCGCAGGCGCTGCACGGCGGCCGCCGCCCCCGGAAGCGCGTGGCCGGAGACGTGCAGGACGCCCTCCACGTCGAGCAGAATCGCGGCCATGGACGGGGACTCTATTCGCGTCACGCGCTCCGTCGTGCTGCCGCTGGCGGAGGTCGAGCTCCAGGTCTCCCGTTCGAGCGGGCCGGGCGGCCAGCACGCGCAAAAGTCCGAGACGCGGGTCGTCGCCGTCTTCGACGTCGAGGCGTCGAACGCGCTGACCGAGACGCAGAAGAAGCGCGTGATCTCGCGTGCGGGGCCCGTGCTGCGCGCGGTGGCCCAGGACGAGCGGAGCCAGTCCCGCAATCGCGAGCTCGCGGTCGAGCGGCTCGTGACCGCGCTGCGGGACGCGCTCCGCGTGGAGCGGAAGCGCGTACCGACGAGGCCGACCGCCGCCGCCCGGAAGCGCCGCCTGGAGCAGAAGAAGCGGCGCGCCCAGACGAAGCGGCTGCGGCGCCCACCGGACTAGCGCACGGTTCGTAGCTCGGCGTTTGCGCGCGCGAGTTGACGCCGAGTGGGGTGCGGGCGCCCGAACCAGACGAAGAGGGAGTGCTCCACGCCGCTCCGGTCACGCCGCTCGAGCTGGATCACCCCGTACTGCGGCGGCTCCCCTTCGAACGGGCCGATCACCTGTGAGGCGCGGAGCCTTGGCGGCCAGCCGCGCGGCATCTTGTAGGCAGGGCGCTCGCGGCCATTCGAGACCTGGATCACGATCCCACTCGGCGGCAGGTGGGCCAGCGTCCGGTGCGGCGGAACGCAGTTGCCGCAATCCCGGTAGCGCACGGTGGACGCCCAGCCCTCCGCCTGGACGCAGCGACTCCGCGAGACGCCGACGCACGAGTGCGCAGGCCGCGAGCCGACGTGCCAGCCCGGAGCCGCCTGGAAGTGCGGCGGCGAGACGACGAGCACGAGCGCCAGAAGGCCGAACATGCCGTGTTTTACGGCGCAGGCGGCCTCAGAGGTCCACGAGGGGAGCAGCCTCGGGCGCGCGCTCGACCTCCACGTGCGGGATCCACGCGAGCCAGCGCGGCAGGTACCAGCTGCGCCGGTCGAGCAGGCCGAGCATGCTCGGCAGGACGACGGAGCGGATGATCGTGGCGTCGAGGAGCAACGCGACCGCGACGCCGAAGCCCATCTGCTGGAACATCACGAGCTTCCCGGCGGCGAAGCCGGCGAAGACGACGACGATGATCAGCGCCGCCCCGGTGATGATCCGCGCGGTCGAGGCGACGCCCCCGGCGACGGCCTCGTGCGTCGAGCCCGACTCGTCGTAGCGCTCCTTGATCCGGCTCATCAGGAAGACCTGGTAGTCCATCGACAGGCCGAACAGCACCGAGAACAGGAACAGCGGCACCCACGCGTCTATCACGTGGGTGTGCTGGAAGCCGAACAGGCCCGCGCCGTCGCCGTAGAGGAAGACGAGCGTGAGCAGCCCGTACGCGGCGCCGACCGAGAGCAGGTTGAGCAGGACGGAGACCAGCGCCACGACGATCGAGCGGAACGCGATCGTGAGCAGGACGAAGCTGAGCCCGAGCACGAACAGGAGGACGTACGGCGTCGGGCTCGTGACCGCGTCGAAGTAGTCGACGTTCTCGGCCGTCGTGCCGCCCACGTAGACCTGCGCACCGCTGCCGCGGAAGATCCCCGGGATCACCTGGGCACGGAGGTCCCGCACCGCAGAGACCGCCGCGCCGCCGACGACGTCGCCGCGAAGCGGTGACGTGAGCAGCGCGACGTCTTCGCGGCTGCTCGTCTGGATGGCCCCTGCGCCGAAGCTCCCCTCCGCCGCGAGCCGCCGGTCGAGCAGCACGAGATCGCGGTGCACGGCCGCGGGGTCGCCGCCGACGGCGACGATGCGCGCCGGCTCCGGGTTCTGGACCGGGAAGGTCTGCTCGAGGAGAACCTGGCCCTGCTTCGAGGGCAGGCTGGAGGGCAGCGTGCTGACGCCGTTCGCTCCGATGTGGAGGCCGAAGATCGGCGAGGCGGCCGCCAGCATCCCCGCCACGGCCACGGCAAGCCACAGCGCCGGCCGGCGCAACACGCCCTCGACGATCCGCCGCCAGAAGCGGCCCTCCCCGGCGCCTGCGCGACCAAGGTTGCGGCCGAGGATCGGGACGCGGAGCGAGTCGACCCGGTCACCGACGACGCTCAGGAGGGCGGGCAGGAGCGTCAGCGCCGCCGCGACGGAGACGATGCCGACGAGGATCGCGCCCAGCGCAAGGCTCCGCATGATCGAGGTCGGGACGATGAACATGCCGATCAGCGCGACAACGAACGTGCTGCCGCTGAAGAGCACCGCGCGGCTCGCGGTCGCGCCCGCCTGCGCGATCGCGTCTTCCTTGGCCAGGCCGCGTCGCCGCTCCTCGCGGTAGCGCGAGACGACGAACAGTGAGTAGTCGATGCCTAGGGCCAGCCCCATACCCGTGAGCATGTTCACGATGAAGACGGAGAGCGAGAACTCGAGGGAGAGCACGGCGACGAGGCCGAGCGCGACGACGATCGAGAGGATCGCCATCAGCACGGGCACGAGCCCGGCGACGACGGCGCCGAAGACGAGCACGAGGACGACGAGGGCGGCCGGGAGGCCGAAGGCGAGCTCGCCCGTCTCGAGGTCCTTCTGCGACTGCTGCCCGAAGTCGCGGTTCGCCGTCCGGTAGCCGGTGACGCCGACCGAGAACGCGCCGCCGTTCGCCTGCTGCACGATCTGCTCCACCGGCGCTGCGCCCGAGTCGCTGCCGATGCGCAGCGAGACGAGCGCCGCATGCCCGTCGGGTGACGTCGCGGCCGGGCTCACGTCGCTCACCTCGCCAGTGGCCTTCAGGTCGGCCGCGAGGCGCCTGGCGAACGCGTGGAACCGGGGAGAGGTGACGGCATAGCGGCGCGACGACACGATGATCACGTCCTGCTTCGAATTCGCAGCGGTGCGCGGGAACGCACGCGCGATCGCGTCCTCGGCCTTCGTCGAGTCGGGCTTCCCCACAACGTGTGAGTCGGAGCTGAGCCCGTGCAACGACGTCGCGACCAGCGCGAGCCCCGCGAGCACCGCGATCCCCCACCAGGCGAACGTCCTGCGCGGTCTCGCCGCCGAGGCGCGCGCCAGCTTCTCGGTGATTCCCATCCCCTCGTCTCCTATCGTCCGTTTCGGATCGTCCGGAGGATACCGTACACTGCCCGGGCTGTGCCGGACAACCAGCTGACACCCGTGTCGTACGTCGTCCTGGGCCTGGTCGCTCAGGGCGCGACGACCTCGTACGACATGAAGCAGAAGGCGTCGCGCTCGGTCGGCTACTTCTGGAACTTCCCCCACTCCCAGCTCTACGCCGAGCCCGAGAGACTCGCGAAGCTCGGGCTGCTCGAAGAGGAGCGCGAGGAAGGCGGCCGGCGGCGGCGCGTCTACACGCTCACGCCGGCCGGACGGAAGGCGCTGGACGAATGGCTGCGCGAGCCGACGAGCGAGCAGCCGCAGATCCGGGACACCGGCCTGCTCAAGCTCTTCTTCGGCGAGGGGCTGACTCCGGACGAGCTCTCGGCCCTGGCGCGCGCCCAGGAGGAGGCGCACCTCGCGCGGCTCGCCGTCTACGAGGAGATCGCCGACGCCGTCACGAGCGCGAACCACGCCGCCGTGGTCCGCGCAGGCCTCCTGCACGAGCGGACGTTCGTCGACTTCTGGCGCGAGCTCGCGGCTACTCGACGGTGACGGTCTTCGCCAGGTTCCGCGGCTGGTCGACGTTGAGGCCGCGGAGCCGCGCGATCCGGTAGGCGAGCAGCTGCAGCGGCAGCACCGCGAGCGACGCCTGGAGGAAGTTCGGCGTCCGCGGCACGTAGATCACGTCGTCGGCGTGGTGCTGGATGTCCTCGTTGCCGTCCGTCGCGATCGCGATCACGTGCGCACCGCGCGCCCGCGTCTCCTGGATGTTCGAGACGATCTTGTCGTAGACGTGGATGTTCGTCGCCACGACGACGACCGGCGTTCCCTCGTCGAGCAGCGCGATCGGCCCGTGCTTCATCTCGCCGGCCGAATATGCGTCGGTCGGGATGTACGAGATCTCCTTCAGCTTGAGCGCACCCTCGAGCGCGACGGGCAGGCCGATGTGCCGGCCGAGATAGAGGAAGAACGGCTCGTTGTAGAAGCGCTGCGCGATCGACTCGATCGGATGGTCGCCGTCGAGGAACTCCTGCATCTTCTGCGGCAGCTCGTGCAGACGGTCGAGGATGAAGTCGATCTCGTCCTCCGGCAGCGTCCGCCGGATCTGGGCGAGCCTGAGCGCGAGCAGGCTGAGAAGAGCCACCTGCGCCGTGAACGTCTTCGAGGCGGCGACGCCGACCTCCATCCCGCAGCGGGTGTAGAGCGTCGCCTCGGCCTCGCGCGTGATTTGTGTCCCCATCAGGTTCGTGATCGCGAGCGTCCGCGCGCCGCTCTCGCGGGCGAGCTTCATCGCGTTGACGGTGTCGCGTGTCTCGCCCGACTGGGAGATCCCGATCACGAGCGTGTCCTTGGAGAGAACCGGGTTGCGGTAGA
>DASXDE010000084.1:0-7584 GCA_036490825.1 Gaiellaceae bacterium | reverse complement strand
CTGCAGCGGGCGGCCTGCACGCGGGGCGAGCCGCTTCTCGTGGCCGTCGACCAGGAGGGCGGGATCGTGCGGCGACTCGCCTGGGCGCCCCCGACCGAGGCGCCGGACGAGATGCCGAGCGCGTCGGCGGCCCAGGCGCAGGCCTCGGGGGCGGCGGCGGCGCTGCGCTCCGTCGGCATCGACATCGACTTCGCGCCGGTCGTCGACACGCCCAGCGCGGCCGGCAACTTCCTGGGCTCGCGCGCCTTCTCGCACTCGCGTTCGCGGAACGCGGCGCTGGCCCACGCCTTCGTTGACGGACTACAGGCCCACGGGATCGCGGCGACCGCGAAGCACTTCCCCGGACTCGGGCTGGCGAGCGGCAACACCGACCACGGGCGGATCGTGATCGGCGCCGCCGCCTGGAAGATCCGCGAGGGCCTGCTCCCCTTCGAGAGCGCGATCAACGCGGGCGCACAGCTCGTTATGGTCTCGACCGCGATCTATCCGAAGCTCGACCCGTCGGACAAGCCCGCGGCGTTCTCGAGCAGGATCGTCGGCGGCCTGCTCCGGAAAGAGCTCGGCTTCAAGGGCGTGACGGTGACCGACTCGCTCACGGCGCCGGCAGCGGACAGAATCCCGCACACGGCGACGAGGGCGATGCTCGCCGGCTCCGATCTCCTGATCTTCGGCGCTGAGAGCGCGAGCGAGCGGGGCTACGCGACGCTCGTGTCGGACGAAGCCGACGGGCCGCGCCTGCGGGCGAGGCTCACGCAGGCAGCCGCACGGGTTCGCGCCCTCAAGGAGTGGCTCGCCCTGCGCGGCGGCCCCACCTGCGCCTAGCCCTCCTAGAGGCCGAGCCGCTCGAGCGTCGCGGCATCGCGGCGCCACTTCGGTCGCACCTTGACCCTGAGCTCGAGAAAGACGGGATGGCCGAGCAGCGCCTCGATCTCCGGCCGCGCGCGGGTCCCGATGTCCTTCACGAGCGCGCCGCTCTTGCCCACCACGATCTGCTTCTGCGACTCGGTCTCGACGAGGATCGAGGCCCGCACCACCTTCTCCTCGATCTCCTCGACCTCGACCGAGATCGAGTGCGGCACCTCGTCGCGGGTCAGCCAGAGCGCCTTCTCCCGGATCAGCTCGGCGAGCTGGAGCTCGAGCGACAGGTCCGTGCGCTGCTCCTGCGGGAAGTACAGCGGCCCCTCGGGCAGCAGCCCGACGAGCTCGTCACGGAGCTGAGAGATGCCGTCGCCGGTCTTCGCGCTCACCGGATGCAGCGCGTGGAACGCACCGAGCCTCGCTGCCGTGTTCATCTGCGTCGCGATGTGACCCGCCTTGAGACGGTCGACCTTGTTGAGGGCGATCACGACCGGGACACCGAGGCCGTAGACCCGCGAGGCGATGAAGCGGTCGCCGGCGCCGATCCGCTCCCGCGCCGAGAGGACGAACAGGACCGCCTCGACCTCCTCGAACGCCGCGTCGACGGTCCGCTGCATGCGCTCGGTGAGCGCGTCGAGCGGCCGCTGGAAGCCGGGGAGATCGGCGAGTACGAGCTGGTAGTCGTCACCGTTCGCGATCCCGAAGATGCGGCGCCGGGTGGTCTGCGGCTTGTCCGACACGATCGCGACCTTGCCGCCGCAGAGCGCGTTCACGAGCGTCGACTTGCCGACATTGGGGCGTCCCGCGACGGCCACGATGCCGGACTTCACAGGTCGAGCCCCATCCACGGCGCGAGGCGTCCCCACTCGGTCACGTGGTCGCGAAGCGTGCGCGCGCCGAGCTTCTCGTAGAAGCCGGCGGCGTTCGGCTCGGCGCCCAGCTCGAGCCGCTCGGCGCCGAGCTCGCGCGCACGGTCGGCGGCAAGCCCGAACAGCCGCGCGCCGACTCCCTGCCCGATCCAGGGAGGACGGACCCAGAGGTGGTCGAGCACGGCGACGCCCTCGACCGGCGGGACGAGCCCTGCCCAGGCCACGAGCTCGTCCTCTGCCTCGGCGACCCAGCGCTCCTGCTCGCTCTCGAAGTCGAGCCCGTCGGTCCAGGCGCGGACGAGATCGTGGTCGTAGCCCCAATGCGACTTCGACTCGAACGTCAGCTCGCGCAGCCGCTCGGAGTCTGAGGGTTGCGCAGCGCGGACGGTTACGACGGCAGATCCCACGTGTCCGGCAGCAGGTCGTCGGCCGCGTACTCGGCGACGGATCCATCCGCGCGCCGGAACCAAACGCGCTCGAGCCGCCACTCGTGCAGCCACTGGCGGCAGCCGCCGCACGGGGAGGCGGTGATCGCGATCGCCTCCACGTCGCCGGGCTTCAAGCCCTCGCTCGCTGCCTTCCCGATCGCCGACCGCTCGGCGCAGATGCCCAGCGGATAGGCGGCGTTCTCGACGTTCGCCCCCGCGAAGACGCGCCCGTCGCGTGCGAGGACCGCGGCGCCGACCTGGTAGCCCGAGTACGGCGCATAGGCGTTCGCGGCCGCCGCGTCCGCCCGCGCGAGCAGCTCCTCGGCGGTCATGCGAGCGCCCCGCTGCCGACGAGGAAGTGGCCGTTCGCCGTGTCGCGGAGCTCGAGCTCGAAGCCGAGCGGACGGACGCGCTCCGCGAGCTCCTGCGGCGACCAGCGCCGCTTCACGATCCGGAACGTGCGCCCGTCGGCGAGCGACCGTGTCTCCTCCCAGCCCGCCTGGTCAGTGCCCGTGTGTGCGGCGTCGCCGGCGCCGCTGTCGACGAGGAAAACGCGGCCCCCCGGTGCGAGCGCCTCGCGGACGAGCAGCCAGAACTCGTCGAACCGCGCTTCCGGCACGTGCGAGAGCCAGAAGGAGAAGAAGACGAGATCGAAGCGCCTGTCGGGCCGGAGCTCGAAGACGTCCGCCTGGACGAGCTCGGCGTCGGAGGTGTTGAGGGCGAGCGTCTCCGCGTTCGCATCGACGGCGACGACACGGCCGGCCGACTGTACGAGCTTGCGGGTCCAGATCCCGGTGCCGGCCGCCAGCTCGAGCACACGACCCTCGGGCGCGAACGCCTCGAGCGCGGCCTCCGCCTCGGCGACATCGGCCTGCCAGCGCGCGAGGGCGTCGGGGTCCAGCTCGTAGCGACCGCGGCGGTACCACCAGTCGTCGTACTCGGGGGCGCGCTCCGCGTAGTAGCGCTTCTGCTCGCTCACCGGGTCGCTCATGCGGCCGCCATCTCCTGCTCGAGGAACCGCTCGACGCCGGCGAGCGAGTCGGCGTACCGCGCCGCGCGCGGATCCGGCCGCCGCACGAGCACGGCGGAGATGCCGACGGCCTCCGCGCCGAGCACGTCGGCGACGATGTTGTCGCCGACCATCCACGCCTCGGCCGGGCGCAGCCGCTCGAGCACCGACGCGAACGCCCGCTCGTGCGGCTTCTCGTAGCCCGTCTCGGCGGAGCAGGAGACGAACGCGACGGCCTCGTCCAGGCCGAGCCCGGCCACGAGCAGCCCCAGCTCGGGGACGTGGTTCGACAGGATCGCGTGCGTCCAGCCGGCCTGCGAGAGCCGCTCGAGTGCCGGAAGGGTGTCCTCGAACAGCGCCCAGCCCACGCCCGGGTCGACGTAGAGCCTGCGCGCCGCATCGGCGAGCTCGAGCGCACGCGCAGGCGCGTAGCCCGCTGCCTCGTACGCCCGGCCGAGCACCGGCCGCACCGAGGCCCACCACGCCCCCGGCTCGCAGAGCTCGAGGTGCGCGATTTCCGGCGTATGCCAGGGAAAGCCGTCCCGCAGGTGGGGCCGGAACGTCTCGGGCGAGTGACCGTGGCCCGGCTCCTCGCCCTCCAGCGCCTCGGCGAGCAGGATGCTCCAGCCCGTCTCGCCGCGCCGGTGGGCGAGCGTTCCGTCGAAGTCCCAGATCAGCAGCCGCGCGACGCTCACCCGATCAGCTGGAAGACGACGAGGGTCGTGAGCGCGCCGAGCGTCGCGCCGTAGGTCACCTCGAGCAGCGAGTGGATGCCGGACTCGACCCGGGTTTGCGCGACGAGCAGCGCCATGATCAGCGTCAGCGAGGAGACCACGAAGCGGTGGTGATCGCCCACCAGGTACGTGACCGCGATCCAGCCTGCGAAGGCGAGCGCGGCGTGACCCGAGGGCAAGCCGCCGCGCAGTGGCGTGCCGCGCCCGGTCCACGCCTTCGTGGCGATGACGAGGAGGACGACGAGGACGAGCGCGACGAGCGTGATGTCCGCCGAGGCGTCGCGCACCCGGTCGAGCACGTGCGTCGCCCGCGTGCCGACCGCGCCCTGGAAGACGAGGAAGCCGACGGCGACGGCGGTGATCGAGGCGATGAGGACGGCGCCGGCCGCGATGTCCTTTGCGAGCTTCGCGTTCGGGTCGAAGGAGGTCGTCGAGACGTCGATCACGCCCTCGATCGCGGTGTTCAACATCTCCGCGACGAGGACGAAGGCGATCGCAAGCACGAGCGCGATCAGCTGCAGGCGCGTCACGCCCACCGCGATCGCGGCGCCGAAGACGAGGACCGCCGCCAGGAAGTGGATGCGGAGGTTCCGCTGCGTCCGGAGGACGTGGATGACCCCCTCGATCGCGTAGTTGAAGCTCTCGAGCAGCGACGGCGCACGGCCAGGGGCCGGCAGCGGAGAACGACGCGGCGGGCGCTCGCGCTGCTCCTCCTCGGGCCCGCGCGGCAGCGGGGTGACGCTCACGACGCGTACACCGCCTCGCGGGCCTCCATCTCGGGACCGTGGTCGTAGCCGACGAGATGGAGCAAGGCGTGGACGAGCGCCCGGCGCCACTCCTCCCCGACCACCTCGGGGCAGACGACGACGTCGCCGAGCTGTCGCGGCATGCCGTCCGGCAGAGCGCCCAGCCCGTCGACCGGGAAGGCGAGGGCGTCCGTGGCCTCGTCGACCCCGAGGTGCTCCCGCTTCAGGACGCGGCTCTCGTCCGGCCCGACGAAGGCGAGGCCGAGCTCGCCGGCCCCGACGCCCTCCCCGGCGAGCACGCGGCGCGAGAGCTCGACCGCGGCCGCCTCGTCCACCTCCACGCCGGACCGGTTGTCGACCTCGACCTCGATCACCGGCTCCTCTGGGTTCCGGTCTGCTCGGTGTGGCGCTTGTACGCCTCCACGATCCGCTGCACGAGCTTGTGACGCACCACGTCCTGGTGGCTGAACTCGACGAACGCGATCCCGTCGACCGTGGCGAGGATCTCGCGCACCTGGATCAGGCCGGACGCCTGCTCGCGCGGCAGGTCGACCTGGGTCACGTCCCCGGTCACTACCATCTTCGAGCCGAAGCCGAGCCGCGTGAGGAACATCTGCATCTGCTCGGGCGAGGTGTTCTGCGCCTCGTCGAGGATCACGAAGCTGTCATTAAGGGTCCGGCCGCGCATGAACGCCAGCGGCGCGACCTCGATCGTGCCGCGCTCGAGGTAGCTGTTGAGCCGCTCGGGGTCCATCGTGTCGTACAGCGCGTCGAAGAGGGGGCGCATGTAGGGGTCGACCTTCGCGAGCACGTCGCCCGGCAGGAAGCCCAGCCTCTCTCCCGCCTCGACGGCGGGGCGGGTGAGGATGATCCGCCCGACCTGCCGCTCCGAGAGCGCGGATACCGCGAGCGCGATCGCGAGGTACGTCTTGCCGGTGCCCGCGGGCCCGATCCCGAAGGTGACGGTGCAGTCGCGAATCGCGTCGACGTAGCGCTTCTGCGTGACCGTCTTCGGGGTGATCTTCTTGCCGCGGTGCGACCAGACGACGTCGGAGAAGATGTCGCGCACGTCCTCGGCCTGGTCGATCGCGCCGAGGATCGCGTCCACGGTGCCGGCGCCGACCTCCTGGCCGCCCTCGACGAGCTCGACGAGCTCCTCGACGACCGCCTGCGCCTCGGCCACCTTCACGTCGTCGCCGCCGAGCGTGAGCCGGTTGCCGCGCAGGTTGACGGTGCAGCCGAGCCTGTCCCGGAGCGCGTCGAGGACTCCGTCGCCGATGCCGGCGAGCTCGGCCGCGACCTCGTTCGAGACGTCGAGAACGGTCTGCACGCGGTCAGTGTAGGGCCCTCTTCGGCGCGTTCCTGCACGCCTGGAGCGGTGCGGCAGGGTTCGTTGCGTCGAGCACGAACGTGACTCCGTCGGCTCCGTGAGGTAGCGTCCCGGGCTCGGGTCCTCCTTGCAACGCCGTTTCTATGCGACGTCACGGTCTCGTACTCCTCTGCACGCTCGGCCTCGCCTCGCTCGCCGCGACCGTGGCCACCACCGTCGCGTGGGCGCACTCGACGCCGCAGATCCGGGCCCAGCGGGCCCGCGCGCACGAGGTGCTCGCCGCGGTCGGTCGTATCGGCGACCACCTCCAGACGGTCGAGGACCAGGCGTGGAACGCGCAGCAGCGGCTCCAGCTCGTCAAGCAGAGCCTCGTCCGGAACGAATACGAGCTCGGCGTCGCCAAGGCCAACTTCCATGCCGCGCAGGTGCGGCTCATGGCGCGCCTCTACTCGCTGTACGTGAACGGCGCACCGAGCACGCTCGACGTGATCGCCGGCGCGAACAGCATCTCGCAGATGATCGACCGCGCCGAGTCGGCGCAGGTGCTCTCGAACCAGGACGCGTCGCTCGGGCAGCAGGCGCTCCGCTTCGAGCGGAACGTGCAGCAGCGCGAGCGGCAGCTCCAGCACCTGAAGCGCCAGCGCGAGGCGGCCCTGGCCGAGATCGAGGCGAAGAAGCGGACGGTCCAGTCGGAGCTCGCCCAGGAGAGGCGCCTGCTCGCGTCGATCCACACAACGATCCAGCACCTCCAGGCGCAGGAGGCGGCGCGCGAGCAACGGCTCAAGGCCGAGGCCGAAGCGCGCCTGCGGGCGCAGCTCCAAGCGCAGGCGGCCGCGGCTGCGGCTGCGGCGCAGGCTGCCGCCCAGCCGACGGCGCCGCCGAGCGGCTCCTCCTCCGGCGGGGTCGTCGTGCCGCCGCCCGTCAACATCCCGGTCGGGAGCCCCGGCGTGGGCCATCCCCAGGCGGCGTCGATCGCGCTCCAGTACCTCGGCGTGCCGTACGTCTGGGGCGGCGCGAGCCCGAGCGGCTTCGACTGCTCCGGGCTCGTGATGTACGTCTACGCGCAGCTCGGGATCTCATTGCCGCACTACACCGTGGCCCAGTGGAGCTCGACCATCCCGATCTCCCAGTCGGAGATGCAGCCCGGCGACCTCGTCTTCTTCAACGGCCTCGGCCACGTCGGGATCTACATCGGCAGCGGCCAGTTCGTCGACGCGCCGCACACCGGCTCCGTCGTGCGGATCGACAGCTTCGGCAGCTTCGGCGGCTTCGACGGCGCCCGCCGCGTGCCTTAGAGCTCGCGAAGCTGACGCTTCGCTCGCTGGACGGCGGAAACGCTGCGCGTTTCCGCCGTGGGAGAAGGAACTCCGCGCGCCCGAGATTGCGATCTCGGACGCGCTCCGTGCTGCTTTGGTTTGCCAGTCCTTGGGCGCATGCCTTCTCTTGTGCACCCGCGCGCGGCCGAGGCCGGCGCGAGCGCAGTCCGGCCTCCGGCTAAGCCCGCTCCGCGAGGCTTAGCCTCCGGCCTTTGGCCGAGACTCTCCATCGAGCAGGTTCGACCGGTCTGGCGTGAGGCCGCTCGCCTGGGCCAGTGTTCCGGAATGACCCCT
>DASXDE010000083.1:0-5653 GCA_036490825.1 Gaiellaceae bacterium | reverse complement strand
CGCGACGAGGCGACGGCGGTCTGGCGCGGGATGATCCGCGTCGAGAAGGACGCGCAGAAGACGAACGCGTACCAGGAGTGCCGCAACCTGATGCTCAGCCCCACCACGCACGCGGTGCCGATCCCGGGGCTCGAGATCCTGGCGAACGACGTGAGGTGCACCCACGCGGCCACGGTCGGACGGGTCAACCGGGAGGACATGTTCTATTTGATGAGCCGCGGGCTGACGCGCCAGGAAGCGGAGCGCCTCATCGTGCGCGGCTTCTTCCAGGAAGTGCTCGACCGCATCGAGCTCGAGCCCGTGCGCGAGGCCGTCACGGCCGCGCTCGAGGCGCGGATCCCGCAGGCGTAGCGCCGCCCAGCGGAGCCTTCTCCCCCAGCACTTGCGCCGTCTTCTCACGTGCGCGGTCCTCGCGGTGGGCGCGATACTGCGCGCGGTGCCCCCGTTCCGACTCGCCGGGCGGCAGCGTCGCGAGATACGCGAAGACAACGTCCGTTCCCTCGAGCCGCTCGCCTTCCTCCGTCACGAGCAGCGGGATCTCGTGCTCGCCCTCGCGGTCCTCCTGCCGCGGCGCGACCTGCTTCGCGACGAAGTCGACGCCGAGCTCCGTCAGCCGCTGGCGGACGGCTGAGGAGTACGGACACCACTCGGCCTGGTAGAGCTCGAGCACCCTTGCTCGATTCCCGTCGGCGCCGGCCTTGAAAACCGGCTCACCGCAGCCTTACGTATCGCTGGAAAGATCTCGGTATCCACGACTCGGGGGAGGACCTCGTGACCGACCAGGACCGCAGCCCGTCCCTCGCGCCCGCCGAGGTCAGCGACCGGCTGGAGCAGGCGCTCTTCGAGATCCGTCGGATCATCGCCGGCCAGGACGCGATGCTCGAGCGGGTGCTCGTCTGCCTGCTCGCGCAGGGGCACCTGTTGATCGAGGGGGTCCCCGGGCTTGCGAAGACGCTGACGATCAAGACCACCGCGAGCGTGCTCGGCGGCTCGTTCGCGCGTATCCAGTTCACGCCGGACCTCGTGCCCGCCGACCTCGTCGGCACGCGGATCTACCGTCCCGATCGCGGCGAGTTCGACACCGAGCTCGGGCCAGTCTTCTGCAACTTCCTGCTCGCCGACGAGATCAACCGGGCGCCGGCCAAGGTGCAGTCGGCGCTGCTCGAGGTGATGCAGGAGCACCAGGTGACGATCGCCCACACGAACCACCCGGTGCCCGACCCGTTCCTCGTGCTCGCGACCCAGAACCCGATCGAGTCGGAGGGGACGTATCCGCTGCCGGAGGCGCAGATCGACCGCTTCATGCTCAAGATCCTGATCGGCTACCCGGAGCACGACGAGGAGCTGACGATCGTCCAACGGCAGCTCACCGCCCACCCGGAGCTGCGCGAGGTACTGAGCCTGGACGAGCTGCGCGCGCTGCAGGCGGAGACCGAGCGCGTCTACGTCGACCCGGCGCTTGTCTCCTACGCGGTGGCGCTCGCGACCGCGACCCGCGAGCCTGCCGCCGCCGGGCTCGCCGACCTCGAGGGCTACGTGGAGTACGGCGCCTCGCCGCGTGGGCCCATCGCCGTCACGCAGGCGTCCCGCGCCCTGGCGCTCCTCCGCGGGCGCGACTACGCGACCGCCGAGGACGTGCGCGCACTCGCGAAGGACGCGCTCCGCCACCGGCTCGTGCTCAGCTACCAAGCGCTGGCCGAGAACGTGAGCGCGGACGACATTCTCGACCGAGTGCTGGCCGCGGTGCCGGCCCCCGAGGTGAGCGCCGCGCGGCCCGCGGTCGCGTGAGCGGAGACACCGAACCGCGCGAGCTCCCCGCCGCGCTCCTGCGCGCGCTCCAGCTCGACGTGGGCCGGCGGATCGAGGGGCTGCTGGCGGGCGAGTTCCGCTCCTCCCGGCACGGCGACGGGAGCGAGCTCGCGCAGGTGCGTCCGTACGTGCCCGGTGACGACGTGCGCCTGCTCGAGTGGAACGTGACGGCGCGCACGGGCGTCCCGCACGTGCGCGTGAACCTCGCCGAACGGGTGCTCGTGACCTGGCTCCTGCTCGACGTCTCGTCCTCCATGCGCTTCGGCACCGCCGAGCGGCGCAAGTGCGACGTCGCCGCCGGCGTCGCGCTCGCGGTCGGCCACGTGGCGACGCGGCGCGGCAACCGGCTGGGCGTCCTCACGTTCGGCGGCCGCAAGGAGAAGACGCTGCCGCCGGCGCAGGGGCGACACGGGCTGCTGGGCCTCCTCACCGCGCTGGAGGAGGAGCCGGAGCTCGAGGGCGGCGGCACGACCTCGGTCGGCGCCGCGCTCGCGCGGGCCGGCGCCATCGCGCGGCAACGAGGGCTCGTCGTCGTGGTCTCCGACTTCCGCGGCCCGCTCGACTGGCGCCCACCGCTGCTCGAGCTCCTCCCGCGCCACGACGTGCTCGCGATCGAGATCCGCGACCGGCGCGAGCAGGAGCTCCCCGACGTCGGCGAGGTGTGGCTGGTCGATCCGGAGACCGGCCGCCAGGTGCGCGTCGACACCCGTAGCGCCGCACTCCGCGAGCGGTTCGCCGCCGCCGCGTCCGAGGAGCGGAGCGGCGTGGCGCGCGTGCTCTCCGCGCTCGGCGTCCCGCACGCCGTCCTCGCCACCGAGGACGACTGGCTGCGCGAGCTCGCCCTCTTCCTGCGCGGCCGGAGCCGCGCGCGGTGAGCTTCGACCGCCCCTGGGCGCTGCTCGCGCTCGCGGCCGTCCCGCTGGCGGGGCTAGCCTGGCGGGCGCTCGAGCGCCGGCGCCGCGCGCAGGGTGAGCGCTTCGCCTCGCCCGCGCGTCTCCCCGAGCTCGTGCAAGGCGTGCCCGGGCGGCTGCGGATCGTCCCTGCGGCGTTGCTCCTGCTCGGCCTGTGCGCGCTCGTCGTGGGCGCCGCGAAGCCACACGCGACGCTCACGGTGCCGCGCCACGACGCGACCGTCGTGCTGGCGATCGACGTCTCGCGCTCGATGGGCGCGAAGGACGTCCCACCGTCGCGCCTGTTCGCCGCCGTCCAGGCGGCCGACCGCTTCCTGACGGAGATCCCGGCGCGGTACAGCGTTGCCCTCGTCGCCTTCGGCAGCAGCGCCTTCCTCTCGGTGCCTCCGACCCTGGACCGCAGCATCATCCAGCAGGAGCTGACCCAGCTGCGCACCGGCGAGGGAACCGCGATCGGCGACGCGATCCTGCTCTCGGCGCGGCTCGGGCAGAAGCAGAAGGCCGTGGAGGGCGTCGTGCCGCCGACCACGGTGCTCGTGATCTCGGACGGGGCCCGCGACGGCGGGCGGGTGCCGCCCCTGACCGCGGCCCGGCGGGCGAAGGCGCTCGGCGTGCCGGTCTCGACGGTGCTGGTCGGCACGCCGAACGGGGCCGTCACGGCCAAGCTCACCGGCGGCTACACGGAGCAGATCCGCGTCCCCGCGAGCCCGGGCACGCTGCAGCAGATCGCCCGCACCAGCGGCGGCGCGTTCTACCGGGCACGCACGCCGCAGGCGCTCGCCGGCGTCTACCGCAAGCTCGCGACGCGTATCGGCCACACGAAGGAGGACAGGCAGATCACGGACCTCTTCGCCGGCGGCGCCGGCGTTCTCGTGCTCGCAGGCGCGGGCCTCTCCCTCTTCTGGTTCCGGCGGGTGTTCCCGTGAGGCGGGTGCTCCTGCTCGTGGCCGCCGGGGCGGCCGCCCTCGCCGTCGCCGGCACGGCGGACGCGACCCACGAGTGCAAGGGCTTCCAGGTCTGCGTGCGGGTTGCCGGGCCGTGGGTGCTCTCGCCGAGTCGGGTGGAGACGCACTGGCAGCTTTCCTGTCCGAAGGGCTTCATCGTGGGCGGGCTCGACGCGGAGCTCACGACCCGTGCACTCGACCTCGCCTTCCGAGCGACGCTCGGAAGCCCGGTCAACCCGGGGATCAGCACCTCGACCGCGGCGGTCTTCCTCGGACGGCTCGTCGTCGGCAGGGACCCCGCGGCGAGCTTCAGGCCCCACCTCGGCTGCATCCCGGCCTCGGGCGGCGGTGCGCGCATCCCGACCGCCCGCCACCGGGTCTATCCGCCTGCCCACCCGACGGTGCTGCGGGCGAGCGCTCTGCGCGTGTTCGCGGGCGCTACCCGCCACGTGACCCGCGCCTGTCGCGCGGGCGAGCGGCTCGTCGCCTCGAGCCACGCGATCGGCTTCTACGCGAAGCAGCCTCCCGCGGGGGCGGTCGCGCACGCGGTTCGCGTGCTGCGCAAGACGGAGCGCGGCCGCGTCACGGTGACGATCCACGGCGGCCCGGCCGTGCGCCGCGTGCGCGCGGTCGTCCAGCTCGATCTCCTCTGTGCAGGCGGCGGATGAGCTTCGGCCACCCGTTCCTGCTCCTGACGCTGCTCGTGCTTCCGCTCACGTGGCTCGGCCGGCTGCTCGTGGAGCGGCGGCGGATGCGCTATGCCGTCCGCTTCACGAACGTGGAGGTGCTCGCAGGCGTCGTCGGTGCTCGCTCCCGGCGCCGCCTCGTGGCGCCCCTGCTGCTCGCGCTCGCGCTCGCGGCGCTCTGTGTCGCGGTCGCCCGACCCCACGTGACGGCGCTCGTGCCGAGCGACAAGGCGGCGGTGATCCTCGTGCTCGACGTCTCGGGCTCGATGCAGGCGCAGGACGTGAAGCCGACGCGCCTCGTTGCCGCGCAGCATGCGATCCACGCCTTCCTCGACAAGCTGCCCGACCGGGTGCGCGTCGGGCTGATCCTCTTCGCCGGCGACCCCGTCGTCGCCACGCCGCCGACCGCCGACCACGACCTCGTCGGCGAGGCGGTGGATACGTCGGCCGACTTCAGCGCGCTCGGCGGCACCGCGATCGGCGACGCGCTCGCGCTCGCCGTCCGGCTCGGCCGGCAGATCGCGGGGACGGAGGGGGCTCGGCAGACGGCGCTCGAGGGACGGCAGCTCGCCGCCCTGCGCACGACGGTGGTGTCGCGGCGCCCGCTCGTCTCGATCCTCTTCCTCTCGGACGGCCACCAGACGCGGGGCACGCTGCAGCCGTTGCAGGGCGCGCGGCGGGCGAAGGCGGCCGGCTTCCCGGTCTACACCGTCGCGCTCGGGACGACCGGGAACACGACGCTGCGCGGACGCAACGGGAGCTTCGGCTACTTCGGCGGCCCCGGCGGCTTCACCGGCGGCGCGTTCCGCGGTCGCGGGCTGGCGCCCGACCCGGCCACCCTGCACCGGATCGCGACCACGACCGGCGGCAAGTTCTTCCGCGCCAAGACCGCTGGCGCCGTGCGCGACGCCTACGCGAAGCTCGGCTCGAGGCTGGGACGCGCGCCCGACCACAAGGAGATCACGGACGAGTTCGTCGCCGGCGCCGCGGTGCTGCTGCTGCTCGCCGGGCTCGCCTCGGCGGTCTGGGCGCCGCGGCTTCCCTAGACCTGGGCGTGGGGTGGTTCGGGTTTTCGAGTCCGAATGACTCGCGTCCCGCGAACTCCGCCTAGCTGCGCACCAGCGGCTTGTACTTGATCCGGTGTGGCTCGAGGGCGTCGGGCCCGCGCGTCTCCTTCATCCACTCGACGTAGTCGGCCCACGAGCCCTCGAACCAGATCGCCTCGCTGTTCCCCTCGAAGGCGAGGATGTGGGTCGCGACGCGGTCAAGGAACCAGCGGTCGTGCGTGATCACGACTGCGCAG
>DASXDE010000082.1:0-15970 GCA_036490825.1 Gaiellaceae bacterium | reverse complement strand
GCCGACGGGATGCCCGCCGAGGCGCGCGAACCCCGTGACGATGTTCTCCGCCCAGCGCTCGCTCACCTCGAGGAACTCGCCGTCGTCCACCACGCGCCGGATCACGTCGTGCATGTCGTACGGCTTGTTCGGGTTGTCGGGGACGAGCGTGTCGAGCTCGGCGTCCTCGCGGTCGACGGGATCGATCGGCGCCGCCCACGCCGGCTGCTCCGCGTTGTTCTGCGGGAGAAACGAGAGGAGGTAGCGCGCGTCCTCGAGGCAGGTCTCCTCGTCGGCCGCGGTGAACTGCGCCACGCCCGACTTCGTCGCGTGCGTCGTCGCGCCGCCGAGCTCCTCGTACGTGACCTCCTCCCCGGTCACAGTCTTCACGACGTCGGGCCCGGTGATGAACATGTACGACGAGCCCTCGACCATGAAGATGAAGTCGGTCATCGCGGGCGAGTAGACGGCGCCGCCCGCGCACGGGCCCATCACGAGCGAGATCTGCGGGATCACTCCGGACGACTGCACGTTGCGCCAGAAGATCTCGGCGTAGCCGGCGAGCGAGACGACTCCCTCCTGGATCCGCGCGCCGCCGGAGTCGTTGATCCCGATCACCGGGCAGCCGTACTTCACGGCGAGGTCCATGACCTTGCAGATCTTCTCGGCGAAGACCTCGCTCAACGACCCGCCGAAGACGGTGAAGTCCTGGGAGAAGACGAAGACGCGCCGGCCGAAGATCGTGCCGTAGCCGGTGACGACGGCGTCGCCGTACGGGCGGCGATCCATCATCCCGAAGTTGGCTTCGCGGTGGCGGACGTAGCGGTCGAGCTCGACGAACGAGCCCGGGTCGCAGAGCTTCTCGGCGCGCTCGCGGGCGAGGAGCCTCCCCTCCTCGCGCCGGCGCGCGACCGCCTTCTCGCTGCCGGCGTGGAGCGCCTCGGTGCGCAGCTCCTCCAGCCACTCGAGCTTGCCCGCCGTCGTCTCGTGCCTCTCAGCCACCGCCGCGGAGCCTAACGTTCGCGCTCGTGAGGCAACGCCTGCCCCCCGCCATGCGCGTGCGCTCGTTCGCATTCCTCTGGACGTCGTCGCTGGCGAGCGGGTTCGCGCTCCAGATGCTCGTCGTCGCGATCGGCGTGCAGGTCTACCTGATCCACGAGGATCCGCTCGACCTCGGCCTCGTGGGGCTCGCGGAGTTCCTACCGCTCCTGGTTCTCGCCCTGCCAGCGGGGCAGATCGCCGACCGTTTCTCTCGCCGTACGGTCGTCGCCGTCGGCATCGGCTTCCAGATCGTGATCGCGACGATCCTCGTGTTGATCACACTCTCCGGCGCCGACGAGCTCTGGCCCTTCCTCACGGTCGGCGCCATCGCCGGCGCCGCTTCGGCGCTCACCAACCCGGCCGGCCGCGCCCTGACGCCGGAGATCGTGCCCACCGAGCTCCTGCCGGGAGCGATCGCTCTCAGGAGCGTGGCGAACCAACTCGGAATCGTCGTCGGCCCGGCGATCGGCGCCGTGATCTTCAAATTCGAGCCGGTCGCCGTCTACCTCACCGCGGGGGCGCTGTTCGTGCTCGCGCTCGTCGCCATCCTCGGCGTCGAGTCGGTGCGAGCGACTGCACCGGCGATGGAGCTGACGTGGAAGAACCTATCGGCCGGGGTCGGCTTCATCGTCCACACGCGCATGCTCCTCGGCGCGATCTCGCTCGATCTCGTCGCCGTGCTCTTCGGAGACTCGATCGCGCTCGCGCCGGTCTTCGCGCTCACGATTCTCCACGTCGGCCCAATCGGCGTCGGCCTGCTGCGGGCCGCGCCCGCGGCCGGAGCGCTGCTCGCGGGCATCGTCCTCGCCCGCCGCCCCCTCCGCCATCGCGCCGGCCCCACGCTGCTGGTCGTCGTCGCGGCGTTCGGAGCGATGATGATCGTCTTCGGGCTGTCGAAGTCGCTGCCGCTCTCGCTCGCCGCGCTCGCGGTCGCCGGCTTCGCGGACATGATCAGCATGAATATCCGCTCCACGACGGTTCTCCTCGTGACGCCGCCCGAGCTGCAGGGCCGTGTCAGCGCAGTCGAGTGGGTGTTCATCAGCGCCTCGAACGAGCTCGGCGCGTTCGAGTCGGGCGCCGTTGCGTCATTCATAGGGACGGTCGCGGCCGTCGTCGCCGGTGGCGCCGTGATGATCGGCGTCGCGGCTTCGTGGGGGCGGCTCTTCCCCGAGCTCGCGCACATGGGCCGACTCGAGGAGCTTCAGCCGGAGCCGGTATAGGCTCGACCGATGGAGCCGCTGGACCGCTCGACGATCTGGCCGTACGACGACCAGGGAGAGCTCGGGGACTTCTACTACCAGCGCCTCGGGAGTCCCACGGTCGCGGCCGCCGAGGCCGCGCTCGGAGAGCTGGACGGCGGCACCGCCCTCCTCTTCCCGTCCGGCGCCGGCGCGACGACGGCGCTCGCCCTGTCGCTGCTGGAGCCGGGCGACACGGTCGCGCTCGCCCGCGGCGGGTACTACGGCACCGGTGTCACCTTCGCCGCGCTCTCGTCGTGGGGGCTCCGCGCGGTCGAGTTCGACCAGACCGGCCCACCGCCCGAGAGTGTCCAGCTCGTCTGGCTGGAGGCGCCCTCCAACCCGTTCCTCACGATGCCGAATCTCGAGGCGGCTGCGGCCCATCCCGCCCCGGTGGTCGTGGATGCGACCGTCGCGACGCCTGTCCACCTGCGCCCGCTCGAGCACGGTGCCGACTTCGTCCTCCACAGCGCCACCAAGTGCCTCGCCGGCCACGACGACGCGCTGCTCGGCGCCGTGGTCTGCCGCGACGGCGAGGCGGCCGAGAAGCTGCGAACGTTCCGCGGCCGCACCGGCATCGTCGCTGCGCCGGATCCTGCGTGGCTCATGCTGCGCGGCCTGAAGACCCTCGAGCTCCGCGTGCGGCGGCAGACCGAGACCGCCGCCTTCCTCGCCGAGCGGCTGCGCGGCCACCCGGCGGTCGAGACCGTCCGCTACCCCGGGTTCGGCGGACTCGTCTCCTTCGACGTGGCAGATGCCGAGACGGCGCGGAGCTCGCTCGGCGGCGTAACCACCCTCATCGAGAGCCGCAGCCGCTGGGAGGGAGACCGCGTTCCGCCGGGACTACTCCGTGTCAGCGCGGGGCTCGAGGACGCCGAGGCCCTCTGGGCCGATCTCGAGCAGGCACTCGGGAGCGGGCTTTAGAGCGACACCATGGCGGGTAGGGCATGGTGGATGTGGCCTCGCCGTTCCGGATCCTGATTGCCGAGGACGACGAGTCGTTCCTCGACGCCATCGCGCTCCTGCTGGAGCAGGACGACCGGTTCGTCGTGGCCGGGAAGGCGCGCAACGGACGGGAGGCGGTCGCGCTCGCGGAAGAGCTGGCGCCCGACGCCGTCGTCCTGGACATCGAGATGCCCCTCGTCGACGGGGTCGAGGCGGCGAGAGAGCTGCGTGCCGGTACGCCGCACCTCCCGATAGTCGCCGTGAGCGGTCACGACTACGAGGAGCGCGTGCTCGAGATCCGGCAGGCCGGCGCCGATGACTACGTCCGCAAGGCGCGCATGGCGGAGGAGCTGCCGCGCGTTCTCGCGGCCTTGCTCGATCCGAGCAGAATGCGCACGTGAGCAAGCAGCAGACACTGGCCGCTGTCCGCGAGATCTGTCTCGGCCTGCCCGAGACGAGCGAGCGGCTCTCGCACGGCGCGCCGACGTTCTTCATCCGCGACAAGCGCTCGTTCGCGACCGTCTGGAACGACCATCACGGTGACGGGCGGTACGCGCTGATCTGCGCCGCTCCCGACGGGATGCAGGCGATGCTCGTCGAGGCCGATCCCGAGCGCTTCTACGTCCCGGCATACGTCGGGCACCGCGGCTGGATCGGCGTCCGACTCGACCGAGGCTTCGACCGCGGCGAGATCGCCGGGATCCTGGAAGATGCCTACGCGGAAGTGGCGCCGCCGAAGCTCGTCGAGGCGGCGCGCAGCCAGAACTGAGAGAGCCGGAGGTCGGACTCGAACCGACGGCCACCTGATTACAAATCAGGTGCTCTACCAGCTGAGCTACTCCGGCGCGCCGCCCAGCGTAGCGGCCGTTACAGCGGGACTTCGCGGCCCTTCTGGTGCGCGAGGATCTTGCGCTTCACGCGCTGGAGTGCGTTGTCGATCGTCTTCGTGTCGCAGCCGAGCTCCTCGGCCATGTCCTCGTAGGACGAGCCCTCGAGGTAGAGGCGCAGCGCGTCCGCCTCGAGCGGCGAGAGGCCCGTGCCGAGGTTGAAGACGAGGCTTTGCAGCTCCTCGGTCGAGATCACGACGAGCGGCGGCTCGTGCACCGCCGGCCCGGGCAGCGCGTCACCGAGCGTGCACTCGCCCTCGCCCTCCTGGCCCGCCGGTGTGTGGCTGAACGAGATGTACGTGTTGAGCGGCGCGTGCTTGAACCGGGTCGCCGTCTTGATCGCGGTGATGATCTGCCGCGTCACGCAGAGCTCGGCAAAGCTGCGGAACGAGGTCTCCTTGTCGGCGCGGAAATCCCGGACCGCCTTGTAGAGGCCGATCAGGCCCTCCTGCAGGAGATCGTCGTTGTCGCCGCCGGCGAGGAAGTACGAGCTCGCCTTGAGGCGCACGAAGCCCGTGTAGCGGCGGATGAGAGCGTCCATCGCGACGCTGTTCCCGTTCCGCGCCTTGAGGACGAGCTGAAGATCCTCCAGCTCTCGTTGAGCTTTTTGCGGTGAGCGTGCCGTCGCAGCGCGAGCAGCCATGCCGCCTCCCGGCGTCGCCAGGGTGTAAGTCTCACCCTGTGGTCGAGGCGAAGATAGCAAGCGGACCAAAGTTTTACAAGTCGAATTGCTATGGACCCAGCTTGGTCCGGACCCAGGACGCTAGCGACTTCTAGCGTTCGCCGCGACGTAACCGCTCGAGCCGCGCCAGTGTCTCCGGGTCGAGGCGGTCGCGGAGGTCTCCCCTCGCCGACGTCGGCTGGCTCGGCGGCGTGAGCTCGGCCAGGAAGGTCTGCGACGCGACCTTGCGCACCTCGATCCCCGTCGTCCCGCGCAACGCGGTGTCGGACGAGACGATGGCGACCTGCTCGCGGTTGCGGTGCTCGGCCGCGAGCCGCTCGAGCAGCGCGTCCGCGTCCCTGGCCCAGCGCACCTCGAGAGGCCCGCGCCGCTCGCTCGGCCCCTCCCCGTCGAAGACGAGCACGCCGCGGGCGCCTTGCGCCGCGACCCAGCTCGCGAGCAGGTCCCGAAGCTCGTCCGGCGAGCCGAAGCCACCGGCATGCACGAGGTTGAAGCCGTCGAAGAGGTAGAGGGTCGTCTCAGCCATCTCGCTGTCTCCGCGCCTCGTAGAGGAGGAGGGCGGCGGCGACACTGACATTGAGCGACTCGACCTGTCCGAGCTGCGGGATGGAGACCTCGAGGTCGCACGTGCGCCGCACGAGCGGGCGGAGGCCCTTGCCCTCGGCGCCGAAGACGAACGCGAGGGCGCCGGACAGGTCGGCCTCCCACATCGGCTTCCCCGTCTCGCCTGCTGCGCCGGCAACCCACAGCTCGCCGCTCTTGATCTCCGCCAGGTACCGCGCCAGGTTCGGCACGACCGCGACCGGCAGATGCTCGACGGCGCCCGCCGAGGAACGGCAGACCGCAGCCGTGATTCGCGCCGAGCCGTGCGCTGGCACGATGACGCCGCTCGCGCCGGCGCCCTCGGCGCTCCGGATCACGGCGCCGAGGTTCCGCGGGTCGCTGACCTGGTCGAGGCAGGCGAGCAGAGGGGCCGGACCCGCGGCGAGCTCGAACGCGTCCGCGTAGCGGAACGGCTCGCACCAGGCGACGACGCCCTGGTGATCCCGCGTCCCGGCCGCCTCCGACAGGTCCCGCTCGAGCTTTGTGTGGACGCGCGGCCGTTCGACGTCCCGCAGCCAGGGCTCGCTGCGCACGGCCCGCTCGCTCGCCCACAGCTCGAGTAGCTCGCGTGGGCCGCGCAACGCCTCCCGCACCGGCCGGCGGCCGTAGACCAGATCGCGCGTCACGGACGGCGGACGAGCCGGTAACCGGGGGGCTCGGCGACGTCGCGCACCTCCCAGCCCGCGGCTGCGATCTCGTCCCGCAGGCGATCCGCCTCCGCGAAATCCTTCGCGTCGCGCGCGTCGCGCCGGCGGCCGGCCAGCTCCGCGAGCTCCGCCGGCGCCTCCTCCACCTCGGCGATCGACTCGAGCCCGAAGATCGCGAACGCGCGCCGCAGCAGCTCGTGATCGCGCCAGCCGTGCAGCACGGCCAGCGCCTCCGGCGTGTTGAAGTCGTCGTCGAGCGCCGCCTCCAGCTCCGCCCAGTCGCCGACCGGCTCGCTCGGCGAGCGGAAGACGTTGCGGAACGTCTCGAGCTGCGCGCGGGCCTGCTCGAGCGTCTCCTCCGAGTAGTCGAGCGGCTTCCGCCAGTGACCGGTCAGGAAGAAGAAGAGGAGCGTCTCGCGCCCCCAGCGGTCGAGCGCCTCGGAGAGCGAGACGTCGTTGCCGAGCGACTTGTGCATCTCCGAGCCGCGCATGCTGAGCATCCCGTTGTGCATCCAGATGCGTGCGAAGCCGTGGCCGAGCGCGCGCGACTGAGCGATCTCGTTCTCGTGGTGCGGGAACTTGAGGTCGAGCCCGCCGCCGTGGATCTCGAAGCTCTGGCCGAGATGCTTCTCCGCCATGGCCGAGCACTCGATGTGCCAGCCGGGACGGCCACGTCCCCACGGCGAGTCCCACGACGTGTCCTCGCCCGGCTTGTTGGCCTTCCAGAGCGCGAAGTCGCGCGGATCCTTCTTCAGCGGGTTCGGCTCCTGTTCCTCCATCTGGTCGAGCCGCTGGCGCGAGAGCCGGCCGTAGTCGGGGAAGTGGGCGACGCGGTAGTAGACGTCGCCTTCCACCTCGTACGCGAAGTCGCCCTCGATCAGCTGCTCGATGAGCGCGATCTGCTCGGGGATCGTCTCCACCGCGGTCGGCTCGACGTCGGGCCGCCCGAGCCCGAGGCGGTCGGTGTCCTCGAAGTACCAGCGCGTGGCGTCCGCGGCGAGCGCCGCGCTCTTACCGGGCGCCGCGTCGTAGATCTTGTCGTTGACGTCGGTGATGTTGACGACGACCTTGGTCTCGTAGCCGCGGTGCTCGAGCCAGCCTTTCAGCCAGAGCGGGAGGACGGAGACCGCGAGTGCGTTGCCGACGTGGATGCGCTGGTAGACGGTCGGCCCGCACCAGTAGATCCCGATCGGCCCGGGCGGCGGCGGCAGCTCGACGAGCGAGCCCGTGTAGGTGTCGTGGACGCGCACGGCTCCTAGCCTAGTGCGGTGCGCCGCAACAGCTCGTCGGGCGGAAGCGCCGCGATCACGGCGGCGAGCTCGGGGCCTCGCTCCTGTCCGGTCAGCGCGAGGCGGAGCGCCTTCAGGTCGCCGCCGACCGCCTTCAGCTCTCGCACGACCGCGCGCGGCTCCGTCCCCGCCTCGACGAGCTCGCGAAAGCGGCTGAACGTCTCCGGCGAGTCGACCTTCGCCTCCGCCGGCTCGAGCACGAGTTGCGCGTAGGCGCGCGCCTCGGCGAGATCGCGCGCTCCGCGCAGGACCGGCGCGACCGAGACGGGCACGCCCACACGCGTCGCGAGCTCCTCGTCGCTCAATGCCGCGAGCGCCTCGATGGAGAGCCGCCGCAGCCGCGCGAGGTCGAGGTGGACGTCGTGCCGCGGCAGCCCGAGCTCCTCCAGGTAGGCGCGCACGGCCTCGGCCGGCACCCCCTCGTCCCGCAGCGACGCCACGCTCCCGCCCGGGGCCCGCTTCGCGAGCTTCCGCCCGTCGGGCCCGAGGATCAGGCCGTGGTGGACGAACTCCGGCGGCGTGGCGCCGAGAGCCTCGAACAGGCGGCGGTGCAGCGACTCGTTGGGCCGGTGGTCGTTGCCGCGCACCACATGCGTGATCCCGAAGTCGATGTCGTCGACGACGGACGCGAGGTGATAGGTGGGCGAGCCATCCTCGCGCACGAGGGTGAGGCCCTCGAACCGGTCGCCGAGCGGCGCTCCGAGCTCGCGTTGGCGGTCGGCGCGCTCGCTCTGCCGGACCGGGCCCTCGTCCCAGGCGATCCCGAGCCACTCGAGGTCGCGCAGGATCGCCACCTCCCCGCCCTCCACGTTCCGTGCCGGATCGGTGTCGTCGATGCGCAGCAGCATCCATTCCCCGAGCCGCCGGTTCGCGACTGCGCTCAGCGCGTTGCCGAGGTGGAGCGAGCCCGTCGGGCTCGGGGCGAAGCGGACCCTGGCCATCGGGCGAGTGTAAGCTGCGCCTCGCGATGGAGTCCTGGCGCGCAACGGTTCTCCGCCAAAACGGCTAGTTCGCCGCTTCCCAGCACAGCGTCCTAGGGAAGCGGCGGGACGCGACGCGATCCCGCCCCGAAAACCGGAGGTGTATGTCGCGATGCCGATGCCACATCGCACCCAGCAGCAACTGATCAAGCGCCGCCTCGTGGGCAAGGACGGCGCCGAGCGGATCCGCGAGCTCCGCGCGATCCTCGCCGAGCTGCCGGGTTACCGGAACGGCCCGTACGCCGACCTGCGCAAGTGGGTCGAGGGCGAGCTCGAGGCCACGCGAACACGGAAGAAGGTCGTGCACAGCGACTCGATCGCAGTGCGCCGCGAGGGCGCGGCCCAGATCGCCCTCGTCGGCCCGCCGAACGCGGGGAAATCGTCCCTCCTGCAGGCGCTGTCGGCGATCCAGATCCGGACGGGGGACTACGCGTTCACGACGACGCGCCCGGTGGCTGCGACCACCCGGCTCGGCGGCGTGCTCGTCCAGCTCGTCGAGATTCCAGGCCTGATCGAGGGCGCCGCCGACGACCGCGGCGGCGGGCGGGCGCTGCTCGGGGTGCTGCGCAACGCGGACGCGATCCTCTGGTGCCACGGGTGCGACCGGCCGTTGGAGGAGCTCGAGATGATCCGCGCCGAGGTGGCGGCGGCGGGGATCGAGCTGCCGGCGCTCCTGGCCGCGACGAAGTGCGACGAGGCGCCGCCGCCGGCCCACCCGGAACTGCGCGTGCTGCCCGTGTCCGTCCTCGACGACGCGAGCCTCGAGCGGCTCAGCGACGCGCTCTGGGCGCTGACGGGCCTGGTGCGCGTCCACCTCCGCGACGGCGGCGACCCGGTCGCGCTCGAGCCACCCGCCACCGTGCTCGACGTCGCCGACACGATCCACCACGAGCTTCGGGAACGCTGCACCAGGGCGCGGATCTGGGGCCCGTCGGCGCGGTTTCCCGGGCAGCAGGTCGGGCCACGGCACGAGCTGCACGACGGCGACACCGTGGAGATTCTGGATCGCTAGGGGAGGTTTGGCTTCTCCGAGGGGTCGGAAGATCGAGAACGTGGGCGACGTCGTCGTCATCACCGGCGCCTCCGGCGGGATCGGCCGCGCGACCGCGCGCCGGTTCGCGCAGGACGGCGCGAAGATCGCGCTCCTCGCGCGCGGCGCCGACGGGCTCGAGGCCGCTGCGACGGAGATCGAGGAGCTGGGCGGCAAGGCCCTCGTCCTCCCCACCGACGTCGCCGACGCCGAGCAGGTCGAAGCCGCTGCGCAGGCGGCCGAGAGCGAGCTCGGCCCGATCGACGTCTGGATCAACGACGCGATGGCGACGATCTACGCGGAGTTCCTCGACGTCGAGCCGGACGAGTACCGCCGCGCCACGGACGTCACCTACCACGGGATGGTCTGGGGGACTCGTGCCGCGCTGAAGCGGATGTCGCAGCGCGACCGCGGCACGATCGTGCAGGTCGGCTCGGCGCTCGCCTTCCGCGGCATCCCGCTGCAGGCGCCCTACTGCGGAGCGAAGCACGCTTGCAAGGGCTTCACCGAATCGGTCCTGACGGAGATCCGCCACCACGGCTGGAACGTCCACGTGACGATGGTCCACCTCGCCGGCTTCAACACGACCCAGTTCACGTGGGGCCGGACGAAGTTGCCGAAGCAGACACAGCCGGTGCCCCCGATCTACCAGCCGGAGATCGCGGGCGACGCGATCCACTGGGCCGCGTACAACCGGCGGCGCCAGGTCTACGTCGGGTTGCCGACCGTGCTCAACGTCCTCGGGGAGCGCGTCGCGCCGTGGCTCCTCGACTGGTACCTCGGCCGGACGGGCTACGGCTCGCAGATGACGAAGCAACCGCTGGACGGCGGCGCGGACCACGACAACCTCTTCCACCCGGTCGACCGCGACGAGGATCGCGGCGCGCACGGGCCGTTCGACGAGAAGGCTCACGACCACAGCCTCCAGACCAGCCTCACGAAGCACCGGCGGCTCGCGGGCTCCGTCGCCGCGGGAGTCGGCGCCGCCGCGACCGGCGTCGCGCTGCTCAGGAAGCGCTAGGAACTAGGCCACGGCTCGGAGCAGCTCGGCCGCGGCGGGCCCGAAGTGGTCGGGATGCGCCTCCTCGATCACTGCGCAGAGCGCCCGCACCTCCGCCTGATCGAGGACCACCTGCCCGGTCTCGAGCGCCCGGCCGAGAAGCAGCGACAGGTCACGATGCTGCGCGGAGACGCCCGCGCGCGTCGCGGCCGCGGCGGCGAGCCCGCTCACGACCTCGCGCGGGACGGGCACGACCTTGCCGTCGAGGTCGACCTCGATCATCTCGTCAGCCATCTGCTCTCTATGGCCCCGAATGCAGAGCCTGCAACCTAGTTACGAGGGCTGAACGCGTACACCTTCCCCCAGCCGACCATGTAGAGCCGGTGTCCGTCCGTCACGACCGGCGTGAACGCTCCGTCCGGGTACGTCCACACCTGCTTGCCCGTGCGCGCGTCGAGGCCGTACGTACGGCGGTGGAGCGTCGCGAAGTAGACGATCCCGTCCACCACGGTTGCCGACCCCGAGATCGGGCCGTTGGCGGGGAACGTCCACAGCACGGCCCCGGTCGCCGCGTCGAAGGCGTAGAAGGTGTCGCTGTAAGAGCCGACGAAGACGCGCCCGCGCCACAGCGCCGGCGACCCGTAGACGAACCCGCCCGTGCCGTGCTTCCAGCGCAGCTTGCCGCTCTTCTCGCCGAACGAGTAGACGTGGCCGTCGGTCGAGCCGAGATAGACGCGGGAGTAGGCGACCGCCGGAGTCGAGTAGAAGGCGCCGTGATTGCCGAACCAGTCGCGGGCTGACGGCGCGCGCCAGATCTCCGTGCCATCGCTCGCCCTCAGCGCGTAGAGACGCCCGTCGTAGGCGCCGAAGAAGACGCGGCCGCGGTCGTAGGCGAGCGCTCCCTTCACCGCGCCGCCTGCGCGGAACCGCCAGACCGTCCGGCCGTCGACAGTGCGGAGGCAGTAGACGTTCCCCTCGGCGTCGCCGACGTAGATCCGGTTGCGGACGATGAGTGGCGAGGTCTCGCTCGCGCCGAGGCGCTTCGTCCAGCGAACGTGGTGCGACGGGCCGGCGGCGACGACGAGCAGCTCGCCGTCGCCCCGCTTCGCGGCGTTCCTGCCGCACGGGTGCCGGTTGAGGAACGTCTCGTATACCGAGCCGCGGCCGAGCCGGTCGACCGCCGGGGAGGCGGCCTCGCACCGGCCGACGTGAATCGTCCAGAGCCGGCGTCCGTTTCGCGTGGAGACCGCGTCCAGGTTCCCGTTCAGGCTCGCGTAGTAGAGGTAGTGGAAGCCGATCGCGGGCGGGAACTCGACGAGCGACGTCCCGCCAGACACCCAATCGCGCTTGAACGGCGGCCTCACCTTCCCGACGCCGACGTGGAGGTGCTGCGGCAGGCCGCCGAACAGCGGCGAGACGAGCGGCTCCTCCGTCGGCGCCGGCACGGTTGCGGTCGGCTCGAACTCGGTCGACGTGCCCCTGACGTCTCCGCCGTAGCGATGCTTCGACTCGTAGTAGGCCGTCCCGATGCCGGCGAGCAAGATCAGGACGCCGGCGGCGAGGACCAGGCGGCGCATCCGCCGGATGATGCCTGCGCTGCAGAGCCGCTCGGCGCGCTAGGTTCGCGCCATGGACGAGCTGCTGCCGGCCTGGTTCGCCGAACACGGCCGCGACCTGCCGTGGCGGAGGACGCGCGACCCCTACGCGATCCTCGTCAGCGAGGTGATGTCGCAGCAGACGCAGGTCGAGCGCGTCGTGCCGCGCTGGCGGCGCTGGCTCGAGCGGTGGCCGACGGTCGAGTCTCTGGCGTCCGCTCCGGCCGGCGACGTGATCGGCGAGTGGCAAGGGCTGGGCTACAACCGGCGCGCGCTCGCCTTGCATCGCGCGGCGCAGCAGGTCGCCGCGCACGGCTGGCCCGACGACCTGACCGAGCTGCCCGGCGTGGGCCGCTACACCGCGGACGCCGTCGCCTGCTTCGCCTTCGGCCGCCCCGTCCTCCCCGTCGACGTCAACGTGCGGCGCATCTCGGAGCGGACCGGCTGCTCCTTCTCGCCCGCAGCCGCCCAGGCGCTGATGGATCTCGGCAAGGCCGTCTGCCTCGCCCGCGTCCCGCGCTGCGGCGTGTGCCCGCTCGCGGGCGCATGCCCGTCGCGCGGACGCCGCTTCGAGCCGGCGCGGCGGCAAGGGCTGTTCGAGGGCTCGTTTCGGCAGCGGCGTGCGGCGGCTCTTCGCACCGTCGTCGCAGGCTCGCCGCCGGAGGACGCCGAAGCCGTCGCCTCCCTCGCGCGCGACGGGCTCGTCCTGGTGGACGGAGAGGCCGTGTCGCTCCCTCGGTAGCGGGGTACCATCCTCCCGATGCTCGCCGCGTCCCTCACCACGCTGCTGATCCCGCTCTGGATCGTGCTCGGGATCGTGGTGATCGTGTTCGTGCTCGGACTGCTCGGGCGCATCCAGAACGGCCGCTACCTGCGGCCGCTGGTACGGCAGATGTCGAAGGTGCCGTTCCTCAAGCGGATGTTCGAGAAGGCGTCCAAGGCGGCGATCGAGCGCTCCAACCCCGAGCTGGCGAGCGCGATGCGGAAGCTCGAGCCGCACGCCAAGCATCTCCACGATCCGCAGCGAGCGCAGAAGGCGATGTCACAACTGACACGCGAGGAGCGGGCGGCGCTGATCGAGATGCAGGACCAGCAGGGTTCGGTGCCGGAAGAGGCCACGAACCGGCAGATGCGCCGCCAGCTCGAGAAGCAGCGCAAGCGCCGCTGAGCCGCTACTCGAAGCCGTGTCGGACCCAGACGTTGGGCTCGACGTACACCCCGCGGCCGTTCTTGAAGTGCACCGGGACGAGCGCGCCCGGGACGACGTAGTTGCCGTCCTCGGGGAACACCATCCCTGTCCACTCCTCCCAGTCGGCCCGCGTGCCCGAGATCGTCATCGAGCGCGGCGCCATCGCCAGGAGCTCGCCGCCCAGTCGCTCGTGGGTACGTAGCCAGGGGTCGTACGGCAGGCCGTCGCCGCGGCGCCAGCCCGCGTAGTTGTCGAGCGCGACGAGCGGATATCGCTCCTTCCACGTCGGGCGCACCGGCGCGACGAGCGCGTCCAGCCCATGGCCCGCGCCGATCGCGGCAAGCCGCCGCAGGATCGTCTCGGCGACGCCGAACCCGCGGTACTCCGGGACCACGCCCGCGACGATCGCGCACAGCGTCGTCGGCGTGCCCTCCACGCCGTCGGTGAGGGCCCAGTCGACACCGCGGGGGGACGGGCTGCCGTTCCACACGACCGGCACGCTGCACGCGTAGCCGATCGTCCGGCGCCGCCCGAGCTCGCGGTCGACGACCCACAGCTGGAAGTCCGGATACTGCTCGTAGAGCTGCGGCCAGAAAGACTGGACGACCGGGTCGTGCGCCATGAACTCGGGCCAGATCTCCGGAAGCGTCCCCCGCAGCTTGGGGTGCTCGGCGTGGGTAACGAGGGCCAGCTTCATCGGACGAGGAGGGCGACCGCCTGCGCAGCGAGCCCCTCGCCGCGGCCGGCGAAGCCGAGGCCGTCGGTCGTGGTGGCCCGGACGGCGACGAGCTCCGCGTCGGCGCCGAGGGCATTCGCCAGCCGCTGCCGCATTTCCTCCCGATGCGGCGCGAGGCGAGGCTCCTCGCCGATCAGGATCACGTCGGCGTTCGCGAGGCTCCAGCCGTGCGCCTGTACGCGCTCCCATGCCTGGGCAAGCAGCTCGAGCGAGTCGGCGCCTTCGAGCTTGGGATCGCTGGAGGGGAAGAGCGCGCCGATGTCCTCCAGCCCCGCGGCCCCGAGCACAGCATCGGTGAGCGCGTGCGCGAGCACGTCCCCGTCGGAGTGGCCCGCGAGCCCGCGCGGATGGTCGATCCGGACGCCGCCGAGCACGAGTGGCACGTCCGCCTCGAGCGCGTGCGCGTCGAATCCGGCGCCGACCCTGTACTCAGGCATTTTGCAGCGCCTCGGGGAGCTCGCTGAGGGAGCCGATCGTGACGATTCCGGAGGGCGACTCGACTTGCGCATGGCCACCGCGGCGGATACGGACGGCCTGGAGCCCCGCGGCGAGTGCCGGCACGACGTCGTTGTCGACGCGGTCGCCCACGTACAGGATCTCGCCGGCCGGGACGCCGGCTGCCTCGACGACGCGGGCGAAGAACCCGGCGTACGGCTTCTCCACCCCCCACCGCTCGGACGAGCCGACGAAGTCGACGTGCGGACGGAGGAACTCCTCGTGGTGCGCGTGCATATTCCCGGCCGCGCCGAGACGGAGGCCGCGCGCGCGCAACGCCTCGAGGCACGGGAGCGCGTCGGCGTGCAGATCCCGGTCCGCAAACACGAACGTCGTGACGCTCTCGGCCTCCCAGCGCTCGCGCGTGGCCGTCTCGTCGACGAGCGTCTCGCCGACGTCGAAGACGACGGCGCTCAGCGCCATCCCGCCACCGTCTCGAGGTCTGCCTCGGAGGTCACCTTGAGCAGGTGAGGATCGCCTGCCACGACCTTGACGCGACCGCCGGCGGCCTCCACGAGGCCCGCGCAGTCGGTCGCCTCGGAGCCGCCTGCCTGCGCCCGCCGCAGCGCATCCGCCGAGAATGCCTGCGGCGTCTGGATAGCCCAGAGCCCGTCGCGCGACACCGTCTCCTGCACACCGCCGTCGGCGCCGATCCTCTTCAGCGTGTCGCCGACCGGCAGGCCGGGGACCGCCCCGTCCCAGCCTTCGGAGAGCGGCGCGAGCACGCGCTCCACGACCTCGTCCGACAGGAGCGGCCGCGCGGCGTCGTGCACGAGAACGACGAGCGCGTCGGCCGGCACCTCTCCGAGGCCGGCCCGCACGGAGTCGCTCCTCGTCTCGCCGCCCGCCACGCACGCATGCACCTTGCCGCAGCCCTCCTCTTCGGCCAGGAGGATCGCAGGTTCCTCCCAGCCCGGCGGCGCGACGAGAACGATCCCGTCCACCCAGGGACACGCCTCGAGCCGGCGCAGCGGCTCCGCCAGGAGCGGCTCGTCGCCGAGCTTCGCGAACGCCTTCGGCCGGTCCAGCCCGAGTCGCTCCCCCCGCCCCGCGGCGACGAGGATGGCCCAGACGGACATGTCCGAAGAGCCGGCCCCGGCTAGGCCGCGGCCGCAGCGGCCTTCTTCTTGGCCGCCGGCTTCTTCTTGGGCGGGCTGTCGGAGGCGAGAACCTCCTCGAGCCAGTCCGCGCAGGTCTCCTCGTCCATGCCCTTCGCGTACATCAGCTCGGAGGCGAGGATCTTCTTCGCCTTCACGAACATCTGCTTCTCGCCGGTCGAAAGGCCCTTCTCGCGATCGCGCAGGGCGAGGTTCCGGACCACCTCGGCCAGCTCGAGGATGTCGCCGGTCTTCATCTTGTCGCGGTTGTGCTTGAAGCGCCGATTCCAGTTCTTCGGCATCTCGGTCGACACGCCGGTCAGCGCCTTGAGGACGCCACCGATCTCCTTCTCGCCGATCACGCGCCGCAGGCCGACCGCGTCGGCGTTCTCGGACGGGACCTGCACCGTCATGTCGTTGTGCAGGATCTTGATCGTCAGGTACTCGCGCTGCTCTCCGAGAACCTCGCGCTTCTCCTTCTTGACGACCGTTCCCGCCCCGTGGTGGGGATAGACCACCTTGTCGCCGACGTCGTAC
>DASXDE010000081.1:0-5357 GCA_036490825.1 Gaiellaceae bacterium | reverse complement strand
CCGGAATTTCGGCCGGGCGTCGTTGGCTCGGCCGACGACGCGTCCAGCCTTGAGGTCGTCGCGTTGCCGGCCCGGGAGGACCGGCCGGTGCTCGTCCTCGACCTCGGCGGCCAGTACTCGCAGCTGATCGCGCGGCGCGTGCGCGAGTGTCGCGTCTACTCCGAGCTCGTCGGCCACACGATCACGCCCGAGGCGGTGCGGGCCAGGAACCCGTACGCGCTCGTGCTCAGCGGCGGCCCTGCCTCCGTCTACTCCGACGACGCGCCCCGTGTCGACCCGGCGCTGTTCGAGCTCGGCGTGCCGACGCTCGGCATCTGTTACGGCGCGCAGCTCATGGCGCTCGAGCTCGGCGGCCGCGTCGACCGCACCGGCGTCTCCGAGTTCGGGCGCACCTCGATGGAGGTGTCCGAGTCGCGACTGCTTGCCGACACCCCGCCCGAGCAGACGGTCTGGATGTCGCACCGGGACACGGTCGCCGCCGCTCCCGAGGGCGCACGCATCGTCGCGAGCTCACCCGCGACGCCGGTCGCCGCCTTCGAGGCGCCCGAGCGCGGCCTCTACGGCGTCCAGTTCCATCCCGAGGTCGTCCACACGCCGCACGGCATGGACGTCCTGAAGAACTTCCTCTACCGCGCTGCCGAGGCGCCGCCCAGCTGGACGCCGGCCGCGGTGATCGAGGAGCAGGTTGCGCGGATCCGAGCGCAGGTCGGGAGCGAGCGTGTGCTGTGCGCGCTGTCGGGCGGCGTCGACTCCGCGGTCGCGGCGCTGCTCGTGCACAAGGCAGTCGGCGAGCAACTCACGTGCGTCTTCGTCGACCACGGCCTGCTGCGCCAGGACGAGGCGGAGCAGGTAGTCGAGACGTTCGGCGAGCACTTCCACGTCCCGCTCGTCCACGTGCAGGCACAGGAACGGTTCCACGAGCTGCTCGAGGGGGTCGAGGAGCCTGAGCAGAAGCGCAAGATCATCGGCCGCGAGTTCATCCGCGTCTTCGAGGAGGAGGCGCGGAAGCTCGGCGACGTTCGCTGGCTCGTGCAGGGGACGCTCTACTCCGACGTGATCGAGTCGGGCGGCACGGAGGGCGTGGCGGCGACGATCAAGTCCCACCACAACGTCGGCGGCCTGCCCGAGGACATGAAGATGCGTCTCGTCGAGCCGCTGCGGCTCCTGTTCAAGGACGAGGTGCGGCGCGTGGGGGAGGAGCTCGGGATGCCCGAGCGGATGGTCTGGCGCCAGCCGTTCCCGGGGCCGGGACTAGCGATCCGCATCATCGGCGCCGTCACCGCCGAGCGGCTCGAGATCCTGCGCCAGGCCGACGCGGTGCTGCAGGAGGAGGTGCGCCGGGCGGGCCTCTACGGCGAGCTGTGGCAGTCGTTCGCAGTGCTGCCGGCGGTGCGCTCGGTCGGCGTGCAGGGCGACGAGCGGACTTACGGCTACCCGATCGTGATCCGCGCGGTCACGAGCGACGACGCGATGACGGCCGACTGGGCGCGGCTCCCGTACGACCTCGTGGAGACGGTCTCGGCGCGAATCGTGAACGAGATCCCGGGGGTCAACCGCGTCGTGCTCGACGTGACGTCGAAGCCGCCTGCGACGATCGAGTGGGAGTAGGTGCAGCGCCAAAGTGCCGTAGCGGGTCGAGCACGGTGACTTCCTCCAACACGACCTGAGTCCGCACAAGTCCCGGGCGCCGTGGCTCGCCCGCATAGGGCACGAGCTTCGCCACGGGGCGGCCGGCATGCGCCACGACTATCTCCTCTCCCGCCCGCACGCGTCTCAACAGGTGCGAGAAGAGGTCTCGGGCGTCTCTGGTGTTGTACTCCGCGAGGTGGCGTGGTGTGGCGTCGCCAGCTGGCGTGGTATGGCGACACAGGCGCAGAAAGCATTGCAACATGTGCCGATCGTGCCTAGGGATCCGCACCGAGACTGCCACGGATGAGTCGAGACTTCGTGACGCGGCTTGCCGCGGCGGAGATTGGCGAGACCTGCAACCAGTATGCCGACTCCCCGTTCCTCCGCCATCGCCTCGTTGCGTACCTCACGGCTCGTCGGGACGCCTCGGTGGTGCTCGTCGGCGAGGCGGCGGGTTATCGGGGCGCGAGGGTCAGCGGCATCCCGTTCACATCCGAGCGGCAACTCACGGGCTCTGGCCCCGGGGAGGCGACCGCGACGATCGTCCACCGCGTGCTCACCGAGCTCGGCGTCGAGGACGACGTCCTGCTCTGGAACGTCGTCCCCACACATCCCGGCGACGCAACGTCCAACCGGCGACCGACCGGAGAAGAGGTCGAGGCCGCATCGCCGTTCCTCGACGAGCTGACGCGCGGGCGTTTCTCGATCGCCGTCGGACGGCTGGCAGCCTCGGTCCTCGAGGCGCCCTACGTCCGGCATCCTGCGCACGGCGGGGCCGCGGCGTTCGAGCAGGGATTGCGGCAGGCTTTCGCTACAATCGGCCCCCGGCGGGCGCCAGTCCGCCGCTTTCTATGAAGACCTACAGCGCCAAGCCGGGAGAAGTCACGCGCGAGTGGTATCTCGTCGATGCGGACGGGAAGACGCTCGGCCGGCTCGCGACCCAGATCGCCGACACGCTCCGCGGCAAGCGGAAGCCGCAGTACACGCCGCACGTCGACACCGGCGACTTCGTGATCGTCGTCAACGCCGAGAAGATCGCGGTCACCGGCAACAAGCTCGACCAGAAGCGCTACTACCGTCACTCGGGCTACCCCGGCGGCCTGCGCAGCCGGACGCTCCGCGAGCAGCTCGATCGCCGGCCAACGGAGGTGCTTCGCGTCGCCGTGAAGGGGATGCTTCCGAAGAACCGGCTCGCGCGTCAGCAGATCACGAAGCTGAAGATCTACGCGGGTCCCGAGCACCCGCACGAGGCGCAGAACCCCAAGTCCCTGGAGCTGGACTCGTGAGCGAGCTCGCCCAGTACCGCGGCACCGGCAAGCGCAAGACGTCGGTCGCGCGCGTCATCTTGCGGCCGGGGGACGGCGCGACGTGGGTCAACGGCCGCACGCTCGAGGAGTACTTCCCGCGCTCCGTCTGGCAGACGATCGCCGTCTCGCCGCTCAAGGTGGCCGGCGTCGAGGGGCAGTACAACCTCCGCGTCCGCGTCCACGGCGGCGGCCTGACGGGACAGGCCGGAGCGGTGCGGCACGGGATCGCCCGAGCGCTCGTCGAAGCGAATCCGGAGCTGCGCATCCCGCTCAAGCGCGAGGGCTTTCTCACGCGCGACGCGCGCCAGGTCGAGCGCAAGAAGGCCGGCCTGCACAAGGCGCGCAAGGCGCCGCAGTTCAGCAAGCGCTAGTCCGCCGCTATACCCTCGCGCGGTGGCGCGGCAGTACTTCGGCACGGACGGCGTTCGCGGTGTCGTCGGCGAGAGGCTGACCGCCGATCTCGTCGAGCGGCTGGGCAAGGCGGCGGCGCTCTGGTGCGGCGGCGGGCGCGTCTTCGTCGGGCGCGACACGCGCGGCAGCGGCCCCGAGCTCGAGGAGGCGTTCGCCCGCGGAGTCGCGTCCGGTGGCGGGACGGCAGTCCTCGCCGGCGTGCTGCCGACGCCGGCGGTCGCGCTGCTCCGCCTCGACCTCGGAGTCGTGATCACCGCCTCGCACAACCCGCCGGAGTACAACGGCGTCAAGTTCTTCGACCGCCAGGGCCGCAAGCTGACGGACGGCGCCGAGGAGGAGATCGAGGCACTCCTCGACGCGCCCGCGCCCGGCGGCGGTGAGATCGAACGCGTCGACGTCGCCGCGCAGAGCTACCTCGGGCGCGTGCTCGAGCGCTTCGGGGCCGACCTGAACGGCCTCCGCATCGCCGTGGACTGCGCGAACGGCGCCTACGCCGGAGTCGCGCCGCAGGCGTTCGAGCAGCTCGGCGCGGAGGTGACGGCGATCGGGAACGGCCCCGATGGGACGAACATCAACGTCGGCTGCGGGGCGACCGACCTGCGCGCGCTCGCCGACGTCGTGCGCGAGAAGCACCTCGACCTCGGGGTCGCCTTCGACGGCGACGGCGACCGGATGCTCGCGGTCGACGAGCGCGGCGAGCCGGTCGACGGCGACCAGATCCTCGCGGTGCTCGCGCTCGCCCTCGGTGTCGAGGGCGTCGCGGCCACGACGATGACGAACCTCGGCTTCCACCGGCTGATGGAGGAGCGGGGCATCAGGGTCGTCGTCACCGACGTGGGAGACCGCTACATCCTCGAGGCGCTCCGGCGCGAGGGCCTGCTGCTCGGCGGCGAGCAGTCCGGCCACCTGATGTGGCTCGACGGCCAGGTGACCGGGGACGGCCTCGTCGCGGCGCTCCTCCTCTGCAAGGCGGTCGCCGGACGCCGGCTCTCCGAGGCGGTGGCCGTGATGCCGCGCTTCCCACAGGTGCAGCGGAACCTCCCGCGGGAGGGCCGCGGCCCGCTGCCCGCGGAGCTCCTCACGGAGGTCGAAGAGGTCAACGCCGAGCTCGACGGCGCAGGCCGCGTGGTCGTGCGGCCCTCCGGCACAGAGCCCGTCGTCCGGGTGCTCGCGGAGGCGGAAACGGCGGAGGAGGCCGAGGCCCTCTGTGCTAGGATCGCCGCCCTGGTGACACGGAAGCTCGGCTGACCCGCACGCGAGGCTGCGAACGGGTCGTGAGGCCGGGCTTTTCGCGTTTCCAGGGAGAGTTTTCGGCCGTCGCGGGGAAAGGAGCGGACGTGTGCGGGATCATCGGATACGTCGGGTCACGCGAGGCTAAGCCGCTCCTGCTCGAGGGACTGCGCCGGCTCGAGTACCGCGGCTACGACTCCGCCGGCCTCGCGCTGCGCGAGGACGCCGAGCTCGACTACGTCCGGGCCGTCGGCAACCTCCGCAACCTGGTCGATGCCACCGGCACTAACGGCTCCCACACGCACCACGGGCTCGGCCACACGCGCTGGGCCACGCACGGCGCCGTGACCGAGCAGAACGCGCACCCGCTCACCGGCTGCGAGCCCGGCCGGCTGGCGATCGTGCTCAACGGGATCATCGAGAACTACATGGAGCTGAAGGAGCAGCTCACCGGGCGCGGCCACACGTTCACGTCCGAGACCGACGCCGAGGTCGTCGTCCACCTCCTCGAGGAGGCGTACGACGGCGATCTCGCCCAGGCGCTGAGCAAGGTCTACCCGCAGCTCGAGGGCCACTTCTCGATCGTCGTGATCCACCACGACCAGCCCGATCTGCTCGTCGGGGTCCGGCACCAGACCCCGCTCGTGGTCGGGCTCGGGGACGGCGAGAACTTCCTCGCCTCCTCGATCGCGGCCTTCCTCAGCGAGACTCGCACCGTGATCCATCCGCGTGACGGCGAGGTGGTCGAGGTGACCCCGCAGGGCGTCCGCTTCTTCGCCG
>DASXDE010000080.1:0-12472 GCA_036490825.1 Gaiellaceae bacterium | reverse complement strand
GCCTGGACGCGCTGGGCGGCGCGCTGCCGCGTCCTCGGTCGCGCGAATAGCGCTGCTATTCACGCTCCCTGCGTCCTTGCATCGCACTCGCCCATCGCGCCCAGTCAGCGCGTGGTCATTCCGTTAGGAGCTCTTAGCCGCAGGCCGCACCGCGCTCGCGCCGGCCTCAGCCGCGCGCGAGCGCACGACAGCGGCCTCCTGTCCAAAGCTCGAAGAAGAACAGCACGGAGCGCGCGCGAGATCGCAATCTCGGGCGCGCGGAGTTCCTTATCCCAGCTCGTGAAGCGTCAGCTTCGCGAGCTAGTCGAGCTAGTCGAGGCGCTCGACCGGGTAGCCCCACTCGCGCATCTGGGCGAGGAGCTGCTCGCAGTGCTCGGGGTCGCGCGTCAGCAGGGTGAGCTCGACGCCCGTGTGCCCGACGGGCACGCCCGCCGCTTCGCGCTGGTGCTCGACCTCCACGACGTTGACGCGCTCGGCGGCGAGCAGGCCGAGCAGCTTCGCGAGCTCGCCCGGCCGGTCGGGAACGCGCGTCCGCACCACGAGATAGCGACCGTGGCTCGCGAGCCCGCGGCGCATCACCTGCACCATCAGCGAGGCGTCGATGTTGCCGCCGGAGAGCAGCGCCAGCACCGGGCCCGAGCCGCCGGCGAGACCGCCGAGGATCGCCGCGACGGCCGCCGCTCCCGCTCCTTCGACGACGAGCTTCGTCCGTTCCGCCAGGAGGACGATCGCCTCCGCGATCTGCTCGTCCTCGACCGCGACGATGTCGTCGAGCGTCTCGCCGAGGATCCCCATAGTCAGCTCGCCCGGCTCCTTGACCGCGATCCCGTCGGCGATCGAGTAGCCGGAGCCGCCCGGCCGGGTGCCGGCCGCCTGGACGCCGACGAGCCGCAGCCCGGGCCGGACCGCCCGCAGCGCGAGCGAGATGCCCGAGGCGAGCCCGCCGCCGCCGATCGGGATTACGACCGTCTCGAGCTCCGCCACCTGCTCCGCCAGCTCGAGGCCGATCGACCCCTGGCCCGCGATCACGAACGAGTCCTCGTAGGGATGGACGAACGTGGCGCCCGTCTGCTCGATGTACGCGAGCGCCGCCTCGAGCGTCTCCTCCCAGGCGGTCCCCTCGAGCTCGACCTCGGCCCCGTAGTTGCGCGTCGCGTCGAGCTTCGCCATCGGGGAGTCCTGCGGCATGAAGATGCGCGCCGGCGCGCCGAGCTCGCGCGCCGCCCACGCCACCGCCTGGCCGTGGTTGCCGGCGCTCGCCGCGACCACGCCCGCCGCGAGCTGCTCGGGCTCGAGGCTCGAGAGCTTGACGTAGGCGCCGCGGATCTTGAACGAGCCCGTCCGCTGCAGGTTCTCGGCCTTGAGGCGGACCGGCCGACCGGCGAGCCGCGACAGCGTCTCCGAGGGGAAGACCGGCGTGACGCGCGCGACTCCGTCGAGCCGCTCGCGCGCGCTCTCGATCTCAGGAAGCCCGGGTGCGGTTCGTGTCGCCATCGTGGATCCGGAACACCTTCTCGAGTATCTCCCGCACGGCGGTCAGCGGGTCGAGCTCCCGCGCCTGCACCTCGGCCAGCAGCCGCCGCAGCTCGGCGTCGTCGGCGACCGCCTGCTCGAGGTGGCGGCTCGCCCGGCTCGACGCGACCGCGAACACCTCGCGGGCGAGGTTCGCCCGGCGCCGCTCCTCGAGCTGCCCGCTCTGCTCGAGGAAGGCGCGGTGCTCCTCGATCTTCGCCCACAGCTCGGGCGCGTGCTCGCCGCGCACCGCCTCCGTGAGGACGATCGGCGGGTTCCACTCCCCGCTGCGGTCGAGTGCCAGGATCGAGCGCACCTCGTTCAACATCGTCTTCGCCGCTGGGTGATCCATCTTGTTGATCGCGATCACGTCCGGGATCTCCATGATCCCGGCCTTCAACGCCTGCACGGCATCGCCCGAGCCCGGCATGAGGACGAGGAGCACGGTGTCGGCGATCCCGATCACTTCGACCTCGCTCTGCCCCGCGCCGACCGTCTCGAGGAAGACGACGTCCTTGCCGGCCGCGTCGAGCACGAGCAGCGCCTGCAGCGTCGCCTCGGCGAGGCCGCCGAGATGGCCGCGCGTGCCCATCGAGCGAATGAAGACGTCGGGGTCGAGGAAGTGGTCGCTGAGCCGGATCCGGTCGCCGAGCAGCGCGCCGTGCGTGAACGGGCTCGAGGGGTCGACCGAGACGACGCCGACCGTCACCTTGCGCTCCCGGACGAGGCGGATCAGCGCCGAGACGAGGCTCGACTTGCCGACGCCGGGCGGGCCGGTGACGCCGACGGAGTAGGTGGAGCCGGTGTGCGGGTAGAGGTCGGCGACGACGTCGTACGCGAGCGGATCCCCGTCCTCGACGAGCGAGATCGCGCGTGCGAGCGCGCGCCGGTCGCCCTCCCGGACACCGGCGGCAAGGTCCTCGCGAGTCCAGTCGCGGCGGCCGGCCACCGCGCAGGACTGTAATCAGTTGGCGGCGGCGACCGGCGCGTGCCCCGGCCGGAACTCGGCGTCCGCGGCCGTCTCGTCGCCGAGCTTGCGCGCCATCAACGCGCCGACGAGCGCGGCAACGAACAGCCCGACGCCCGCGCCGCCCCAGATCCAACGAGCCCCCGCACGATGCACGAAGAGCCCGCCGACACCCTCGCCGAGCCCGACGAGGACGTACGTCCCGCTCATGACGAAGGTGAGCGCGCGCCCGCGCAGCAGGTCGAACGTCCCGCGCTGGACGAGCAGGGCGTTGCAGGCGATCGCCGCGCCGTTGCCCACACCCGCGACGACGCAGCAGCCGCCGGCGACCCAGACGTCCGGGCTCGCGGCCGACAGGACGTAGCCGAGCCCCATCAGCGCGAGGCCGATCCCGTAGACGCGTGCGACGCCGTAGCGGGCGAGCAGCGCCGCGCTCGCGAAGCTGCCGAGCACGAGGCCCACGCCCATCGCCCCGTAGAGGAATCCGTAGCCGAAGTCGCCGGCCGAGAAGGTGTTCTTGGCGAGGAAGATCTCGGTGACGGCCCCGGCGCCCGTCGCGAGCGAGGCAATCCCCCAGGCGACGAGCACTGCCCGCATGGAGGGCGAACGGAGGGCCGCGTCGAAGCCGTCCCGCAGGTCGCTCCAGTGGCCGCGCGAGAGCGCGCGCTCGCTCTGCAGCAGGCGCGGCGGGATCCGCACCAGGAGCGCCATCGAGACGACGAACGACGCGGCGTTGATTCCGTAGGCCGCCGAGGGCCCCGCGGCCGCGGTCAGGACGCCGCCGATCAGCGGCCCGACGGCCCAGCTCGCGTTCTCGACGGTCTGGAGGAGAGCATTAGCGGCGGGAAGCTCGTCTCGGGAGACGAGGTTGGGCACCCCTGCGTAGACGGCCGGGCGGAAGAACCCGGTCGCGAGGCCGGCGACGAGGGCGAGGGCGACGACCGTCGCTGCGTTGGAGGCGAAGGGAAGCGCCACGAACACGCCGACCCGGAGCGCGTCGGCGGCGATCATCAGCGACCGCCGCTCGAGCCGGTCGAGCAGCGGGCCGAGCAGGAGCCCGACGACGATCGTCGGCAGGAACTCGACGATGAGCACGGCGGCGACCCAGAGACCGGAGTGCGGCGAGGAGGCCGTGCGGTCCTTGACGTCGATCGCGAGCGCGATGGCCGCGAGCAGCGTGCCGACGCTCGAGCCGAGCGTCGCGAAGAAGAGGTTCCGGAACCCCTCTAGGCGGAGCGGCGTCAGCTGGGCGGACGACGGAAGCCTCACGAGCGCGACCCCGAAAGTACCACCTGCGCCTGTCGGTTACGAGACGCCCGAAAGGACGTGTCCCAAAGCGACAGCGAAGGCCTCGTTCTCGTCCGGGGTGCCCACGGTGACCCTGATCGCCTCGGGCGCGCCGAAGCCGTCGAGCGGGCGGACGATCACGCCTTCCCGCTGCAGGCGGTCGAACAGCTCTCTCCCGCCGCCGACCTCTGCGAAGAGGAAGTTGCCCCGCGCCGGGCCGACCGGCTCCAGCCCATGGCCACGCAGGATCTCGGCCAGCCGCTCGCGTCCGGTCGCGTTCAGCTGCCGCCGCCGCGCGATCTCCTGCGGGTCGTCGAGGCTCGCCAGCGCCGCCGCCTGCGCGGTCGCGGCCACGTCGAAGGCGCGCCGCACCTTGCTCGTCGCCGTCGCGACGTCGGACGGCGCGACGGCCCAGCCGACGCGCAGCCCCGCGAGCCCGTAGATCTTCGAGAAGGTGCGCAGCACCACGAGGCGGCGCCCCTCGCGGAAGAGCGATACCCCGTCGGCGTAGTCCGGGTCGTCGATGTACTCGAAGTACGCCTGGTCGAGCACGCAGAGGACGTGCTCCGGGAGGCGGTCCAGGAAGGCGAGCAGCTCCTCCCGCCCGTTCGCCGTTCCCGTCGGGTTGTTCGGATGGCAGACGTAGACGAGCTTGGTGCGCGGCCCGATCGCCGCGAGGAGGCCGTCGAGGTCGTAGGCGTGGTCGCGGAGCGGGACTCGCTTCGCGTCGGCGCCGAGCTTGGCCGCGGTGAGGACGTAGCTCGGGAAGGAGGGCCAGCCGCACACCACCTCGTCGCCCGGGTCGAGCGTCGCCTGCGCGAGCAGGTCGATGATCCCGTCCGCGCCGGCGCCGACGACGAGCTCCTCGAACGCGACGCCGTTCCGCTCGGCGAGCTCCGTCCGCAGCGACCAGACGCCGCCGTCGGGATAGCGGTTGAGCTCGAGCGCAGCCCGCTCCATCGCCTCGAGCCCCGCCGGGAAGGGCGGGAAGGGCCCCTCGTTCGAGGCGAGCTTGACGACGTGCTCGAGCCCGAGCTCCCGCTGCACCGCCTCGACCGGCTTGCCCGGCTCGTAGGGCACGAGGCCGTCGATCGAGGCGCGGAAGAGGCTCAATCGCTCTTCTTGTCGTTCTGCTTGCGCCGGCCCGCGAAGCGCCCGCGCACCTTTTTGGCCTTACGCCGCGCGACGACCTTCCCCACCTTCAGCGCGAGGAAGCCGACCACGGCGTTGCGCCGGTTCACGATTGTCATTCGCTCCTCCTGTCCTACTCCGCGCAGCCTTATGCAGGCGCAGCCGCGCGCGGCTTGCGGTTCGGGATGTGGATGGCGCGCCCGAGTGCGACGAGGCCCGCCTCCTTGATTGCTTCCGAGAGGGTTGGATGGGGCGCGATGCCGTCCGCGACGGTCTCCACCGTCGACTCGGCCTCGATCGCGACAACTCCCGCCTCGACCATGTCGGTCACGTGCGGGCCGACCATCACGAGACCGAGCAGCTCGCCGTACCGCGTCTCGTGGATCGACTTGACCCAGCCGACCGTCTCGTCCTGCATCACGGCGCGCGCGTTCGCGACCCACGGGAACTGGCCGACCGCGACGTCGTCGCCGTACTGCTCGCGCGCCTCGGCCTCGGTCAGCCCGACGGCCGCGATCTCGGGATCGGTGTAGATCGGGCGCGGGATGGCGCGGTTGTCGAAGACGGTCTCGTGGCCGGTCGCGTTCTCCGCCGCGATCTCGCCCTCGCGGAAGGCGGTGTGGGCGAGCTGCCAGTAGCCGGCGCAGTCGCCGACGGCGTAGATGTGAGGGACGCTCGTGCGCCGGTGGCCGTCGGTCGCGACGCCTGCGCGGCGGTCGAACTCGACGCCCGCCGCCTCGAGCCCGATCCCCTCGACGAGCGGGCCGCGTCCGACCGAGACGAGCATCAGGTCGGCCTGCACCGTCTCGCCGTCCCCGTAGTGGACGGTCAGCTGGGAGCCGTCGTCCTCGACCCTCGAGCACTGCTTGCCGAGCTCGAGGGCGATGCCGCGCCGTCCGAACTGCTTCGCGAGCTCCTTCGCCGCGTCGGCGTCCTCCTGCGGGATGAGGGACTCGAGCATCTCGACGATCGTCACCTCGGAGCCGAAGCGGCGGAAGATCGAGGCGAACTCGCAGCCGATGATGCCGCCGCCGAGGATCACGAGCCGGCCGGGAACCTCGTCCTGTGCGAGCAACCCCGTCGAGTCGACGCAGCGAGGCGACTCGATTCCGTCGATGGGCGGCCGGAGCGGGAAGGAGCCGGTGGCGACGATCGCCGAGCGAAAGGACACGTCCTCGCCACCCTCGACCGCGATCGTGTTCGCGTCGGTGAACGTGCCGGCGCCCTTCACCCACTCGACGCCGTTCGCCTTGAACAGGCTCGCGACACCCGAGGTCATCTGCTTGACGACGCCCGCCTTCCACTCGTTCGCAACGGCGAGATCCAACCTTGCCTCGCCCACCGCGACGCCGAACTTCGCGAAGTGCTCCTCGGCCTCCTTGAGCGCGAAGGCGGTCTGCACCCACGCCTTCGTGGGGATGCAGCCGACGCGCAGGCACGTGCCGCCGAGCTCGGGCTCCTTCTCGATGCAGGCGACCTTCGCGCCGAGCTGTGCGGCGCGGATGGCGGCGGTGTAGCCGCCGGGGCCGCCTCCGAGGACGGCGACGTCAACGTCCATTACACATCTCCCTGGTCATGTTGCGCCTGAGCGTACTCAAACGTTTCGAACCCAAACCAGACCAAGGCGGCACCGCGCTCGCGCCGGCCTCAGGCACTCTCGACCAGCTCGGAGACGCGAAGCGTTTCCAGGCTTAGAGGTCGGCGACCATCGTCACGGTTCCGTCCTCGCGCCCGAGCTCCTGGAAGCCGTGCTTCTCGTAGAACCCCGTCTGGCCCGGCTCGGCGCTGAGGCTGATCCGGGCGAACCCGTCCGCGCGGGCCTGCGCGAGCAGCGCCTCGAGCAGCTCGCCGCCGGAGCCGTGGCCGCGGTGGCTCGGGACGACGGCGATCGTCAGCTCCGGCGTCTCCTCGTCCACGAACGCGAAGCCGGGCGCCGAGGCCGGGAAGAGCCGGTACCACGCGGCACCGTAGGCGTTCGGGCCCTCGAAGGCGACGACGCCCGCGTCTCCGCGGCGGCCCCAGTTCTGGACGTAGCGGAAGACCGGCAGGTCCGGGTCGCCGAGCCGCCAGTGGTACGCGTGGCGAAGCATGTCGCGGAGGAAGCGCATGTCCTGCAGGTCGACCGGCCGGAGCACTAGTCCCGCAACTCCTGGGCGAGCTGGACCCGGTTCCCGTCCGGGTCGTAGACGTCGAGAAGCCGCATCTCGCCGGTCAGCTCGAGCACGATCCCGACCTCGACGCCCGCCTCGCGCAGGCGCTCCGCTTCCTGCTTCAGGTCGGCGACGTCGACATGGGCGACGCCGTCGGCGCCCGGCTCTCCCTGCGCCAGCCCGATCTCCATCTCGCCCCGCTGCAGCGTCGACCAGCGCGCCTCGAAGTCCACCGAGAGCTCCTCGAAGCCGAGCAGCTCGCGGTAGAAGCGGCGTCCCTCCTCGAGGTCGCGGACGTGGTACCAGACCGTCGGGGCCATGAGACAGTTCTACAACGCGAGGCCCGGGTCCTCGAGGCTCTCTTTCAGGGTCTGGAGGAAGGCCGCGGCCGGCGCGCCGTCCACCGCGCGGTGGTCGAACGTGACCGTGAGCGTGACCATCGGCCGGACGGCCGTCTCACCGCCGACGGGAACGACGCGCTCCTCCGTCGCGCCGACGGCCACGATCGCCGCCTGCGGCGGGTTCAACACGGCGGTGAAGCGCTCGACCGCGTACATGCCGAGGTTCGAGATCGTGAACGTCCCGCCCTCGAGGTCCTCGGCGCGGAGCTTCGCCTCCCGTGCGCGGCCGACGAGGCCGGCGCGCACCCCGGCGATCTCGGTCAGCGAGAGTCGCTCGGCGCTGCGGATGACGGGCACGACGAGGCCCTGCGGTGCTGCGACGGCGAGGCCGACGTTGGCGCTCGGATGGAGGAGGATCGCCTCCTCCGTGAACTCGGCGTTCACCTCGCGGTGGCGCATGAGCGCCTGCGCGCAGACTTTCGTCAGGACGTCGGTCACGGTGACGCGGATCTCCGGATCGCGCTCGCGCAGCCGCGCGACGAGCGCGTCGACGCGCGTCATGTCGGCCGAGGCCTGGAGCTGGAAGACGGGGATCTGCCACGCCTCGGTCAGCCGCCGCGCGATCGTCTTGCGGATGCTCGTGAGCGGGACGCGCTCGACGTCGCCCGCCGCCGTGGGGGCTTGTAACAGTCTGTTACTTGCAGCCACCGATCCGCCCGCCTCGGCGCGCTCGACGTCTTCCGCGACGATCCGGCCGTCGGGCCCGGTGCCGCGGATCCCGGAGAGCTCGATCCCGCGCTCCCGCGCCATCCGGCGGGCCAGCGGCGAGGCCTTGATCCGGCCGTTGCTGGCCTGCGCAGCGGCGCTCTCGGGCGCCGGTGCCGGCTCAGTCCGGTGCTCGGCTTCCCCTTGTAACAGTCTGTTACGAGCGTCGGGAGGCGAAGGAGCAGCGACCTCCGGCACGTCCTCGCCCTCGGCCCCGATGAAAGCGACCGTCTGCCCGACGGGCACCTCGCCCTCGGCGACTGCGATCTTGAGCAGGACGCCCGCGGCCTCGGCCTCGACTTCCTGTGTCACCTTGTCGGTGTCGAGCTCGAAGAGCGGCTCGCCCTTCTGCACCGGCTCGCCCTCGGACTTGAGCCAGCGGACGATCGTGCCCGACTCCATGCCCTGGCCGAGCCGCGGGAGGATGACCTCGGTCGCCACGGCTCAGCCCTTGCCCACCGTCCGCTTGATCGCGGCGAGCACGTCCTCGGCGTGCGGGACGACGAACGCCTCCATCACGGGCGCGAACGGCAGCGGCGAGAACTTCGCGCCGACGCGCTCGATCGGCGCGTCGAGCCAGTCGAACGCCTGGTACTGCAGCACCGCCGCCACCTCGGCGCCGAAACCCATCCGCGTCACGGCCTCGTGCGCGACGACCGCGCGGTTCGTCTTCTTGACGGACGAGACGAGCGTCTCCTCGTCGAGCGGCTGCAGCGTGCGCGGGTCTACGACCTCGACGGAGATCCCGTCGCTCTCCGCCTCCTCCGCGGCCTTGAGGCTCTCGTGCACGAGCCGGCCGGTCGCGATCACGGTCACGTCCTCGCCCTCGCGGTGCACGCGGGCCCGCCCGAGCGGGATCGGCTCGATCTCCTCCGGCACGTCGCCCTTGAGCGGGTACAGCGTCCGGTGCTCGAAGAAGACGACCGGGTTGTCGTCGTAGATCGCCGACCAGAGCAGCCCGCGCACGTCCTCAGGGGTCGAGGCGAAGACGACCTTGAGCCCCGGGATGTGCACGAACCACGCCTCGAGCTGCTGCGCGTGCTGCGCGCCCGGCGACCAGCCCGCGCCGCCCTGCGTGCGGAAGACGACCGGGACGGTCAGCTGCCCTCCGGACATGTAGCGGAGCTTCGCCGCCTGGTTCACGACCTGCTCGGCGGCGAGCGTCAAGAAGTCCTCGTACATGATTTCGGCGACTGGGCGCATGCCCTGCATCGCGGCGCCGATCGCCGTGCCCGCCAGCGCCATCTCCGAGATCGGCGTGTTGCGCACCCGCTCGGAGCCGAACTCCTCGAGCATCCCCGCCGTGACGCCCATCGATCCGCCCATCTCCGCGATGTCCTCGCCCATGATGAAGACGTCGTCGTCCTGGCGCATCGCCGTGGAGAGCGCGTCGCGCACCGCCTCCCGGTAGGTCAGCTCAGGCATAGACGTTCTTCAGCGCGTCTTCCGGCGCCGGATCGGTGCCGTTCTTCGCGAACTCGACCGCCGCCTCGACGATCTCCGTCACCTCGGCGTCGAGCTCCTCGAGCTCCTCGTCGGAGATCGCGATCTTCTCGCGGAGCAGCTTTATCGGGTCGCGCGTCTCGGCGAGCTTCCGCGCCTCGTCCTTGTCGCGGTACACCTGCGGGTCGCCGATGTAGTGGCCGTGGAAGCGCACGCAGTCGAGGTGCACGAACACCGGGCCCTTGCCGGCGCGGGCGTGGTCGAGCGCCTGGCGCGTCGCCTTGTACACCGCCTCGACGTCCTGCCCGTCGGCCTTGATCGCCTTCATGCCGAACGCCTTCGCGCGCTGGGAGAGGTCGCGGATCGGGGAGTGCTGCGACTCCGGCGTCGACTCGGCCCACTTGTTGTCCTCGAGCACGAACACGGCCGGCACCCGCCAGAGCTGGGCGAGGTTCAGCGCCTCGTGGAAGGTGCCGATGTTCGTCGCCCCGTCGCCGAAGAACGCGAGCGCGACGCGAGGCTCGCCGCGCATCTGGAACGCGAGCGCAGCCCCGGCGATGTGCGGTAGCCCGCCGCCGATGACGGCGTTCGCGCCCATGTTCCCGCGCTCGACGTCGTAGAGGTGCATCGAGCCGCCATAGCCGTGCGAGCAGCCCTCCTGCTTGCCATACAGCTCGGCCATGAGCTCGTTCGGGTGCGTCCCCTTCGCGAGCGTGTGGCCGTGCGCGCGGTGCGTCGAGGCGATCACGTCGCCGTCCTCGAGGGCGCGGCAGACGCCGACGGCGCTGGCCTCCTGGCCGATCGCGACATGCAGGAAGCCGGGCAGCTCGCCGGCGCGGAAGCGCTCCTCGACCTTCTCCTCGAAGCGGCGGATCAGGAGCATCTCCCGCAGCACATCGTGGAGGTCACTCTTGGCCAGGCTCGCTCTCTGCTCCACCTTCGCCACGGCCCGAGTGTACGGTTCCCGCCGTGCGGCTCGTCGAGCAGTGGAACGGCATCGAGAGCGGCCTGGATCCGAGGTGGAGCGACGTCAGGTTGAGTCTCCGGATCGACGCCGAAGAGGCGCGGGAACGCGCCGCTGCGCTGCTCGGACCGGCCGGTCCGGGCCTCTCGGGTAACACGGTTCGCTTCTACGTCGCGCGCGGCGGGCACGGGATCGGACCCGAGGCCGCGCGGCGGCTGCTCGCCCGCATCGACGCGGAGGGAATCGCCGGCGACCTGACGCTGGTGGGATCGAGCGAGGCCGAGGCGGCGCCGCGGATCGCCCGCGCGACGCTGGCGGCCGAGTGGGAGGCGGCGCTCGGGGTGCTGCCGTCCGACTGGAGCGACCTCGTCGCCGAGCTCGAGCTCGACTCGAGCGCCGATGTCGACCGCGGCGCCGTCCTCTGCGCGCCTCTCAACCCGATTCAGTCCACGGGGAGGCCCGGCTTCCGCTTCCGCTGCGCCAGCGCGTTCGGCTACGGCGCGTCGGCAGGGATGGTCGGCCGCTGCCTCGCCCGGCTCGACGACGCCGGCATCACCGGTCACGTCCGGATCACCCGGACGCTGAGCGACGTGCACCCGGTCGCCACGCAGGGCGCCACCTTCCTCGTCGGCCGCCGTCCAGTCTGATGGCAGATCCTGTCTCCTGGAAGGTCGTCGAGAAGGGTTGGACGGTCTACGACCGGGCCGGCGTAGAGGTCGGGACGGTCGAGGAGATCGCGGGGGACGAGGACGCGGACATCTTCGACGGCTTCGGCATCAAGACGGGGGCGTTCAGCGGCGTGAAGTACGTCCCCGCGGAGATCGTCGAGAGCATCGCAGTCGGCGAGATCAGGCTCGAGATCTCCGGCAACGAGGTCGCGCCGCTCGAGGACATGCGCGCGGAGGTCGAGGAGCAGATCGTCCCCGGGAGCTCGACGTGGTACCAGCGGCTCGCGTGGTGGCTCACCGGCCGCGACCGCTGACGGTCGGTTACGGTCCAGGGTGCGTGGTAAGGAGGGAAATGTGAACGGAATCGGCCTATCCGGAGCGACCAAACGGGTCGCCGACCACGCGCGCTCCTTCGTTCGGCTCGAGCTTCAACTCGCCGCGACCGAGCTGAAGCGCAAGATCGCAGCGCTGGGCCTCGGCCTCGCTCTGCTCACCGGGGCCGCCGTGTTCGTGCTGATCGCGCTCGCCTTCGGCCTCGCCGCAGCCACCGCCGGGATCGCGACCGTGCTGCCGGTCTGGCTGTCGCTACTCGTCATGTTCGGCGGCCTGTTCCTATTCGCCGGGCTGCTGGGCGGGCTTGGCCTGGTAATGCTGAAGAAGGGATCGAAGCCGGTCCCCGAGCAGGCAATCGAGGAGGCCCGGCTCACGCAGGAGGCGATTCGCAACGGCCACTGAGTCGGAGCTCAAGCGAGAGATCGCGGACGAGCGCCGCGAGCTCACGAACGCCGTCGCCTCGCTGCGCGAGGAGCTCGGCCACACGGCCGAGCGTGGTAAGAGGCTGGGCGCCGCCGTCGGCGCGGCCACGGGCGCCGCGCTCGCCGCCAGGACGCTGATCAAGCTCCTGCGCCGGCGCGACAAGAACTAGACGGGCCTTTCCCCCGCGGACAGAACGTCGTACCGTTGCGGCGTGGCGGACAGCCTGCCGGCAGGGACGATCACGTTCCTGTTCACCGACGTCGAGGGGTCGACGAAGCTGCTCGAGGACATCGGCGCGGCCCGCTTCGCCGAGGCGCTCGCGGAGCACCGGCAGGTGGTACGCGAGTTGGCTACGTCTAGGCGCGAAGGGTCGCGCCGAACCGGGTCGCGACGGCGTCGACGATCGACGCGCTCAACGGCGCGACGTCCTCGTCCGTCAGCGTCCGCTCGGGGGAGCCGAAGGCGAGCCGAAAGGCGAGCGAGCGCTT
>DASXDE010000079.1:0-3671 GCA_036490825.1 Gaiellaceae bacterium | reverse complement strand
ACGAGCAGCGCGGCCGCGGCCCCGGCCAGCACGAGCATCCCGTTCGAGAAGACGAGCCGGTCGCCCAGGTTCGAGAACTGCCGCGGCGCGAAGCGGTCTCGTGCGAGGAGCGCCGAGAGCCGCGGGAAGCCCTGGAACGAGGTGTTCGCAGCGAGCACGAGGATGAGCAGTGTCGTCCCCTGGACTGCGTAGTACATGAAGCTGCCAACCGACCCCGCAGGGAAGACCGTCCGCGCGATCTGGGAGACGACGGAGTCGGTCGCGCTCGGCCTGGCGTGGACCTGGACGGCGAGGTACGAGACGCCGAGGAACATCCCGATCGCGAGGGTCCCGAGGATGGCGAGCGTCTTCGCCGCGTTCTTCCCCTGCGGATGCCGGAAGGCATTCACACCGTTCGCGATCGCCTCCACCCCGGTCAGGGCAGTCGAGCCCGAGGAGAAGGCGCGCAGAAGCACGAAGAGGCCGATCGCCCCGGCCCCGACCGGGAGCTCGTGGGGCACGACGGCCCGGTGCACGTGTCCGGTCACGGTCTGGACGAGACCCACCGCGACGAGCACGAGGATCGAGGTGACGAACGCGTACGTCGGGAGCGCGAACAGCAGCCCCGACTCCCGCACGCCGCGGAGGTTCGCGAGCACGATCGCCAGGAGGCAGGCGAGGGACAGGCCGACCTTGTGCGAGCTGAGTGCGGGCGCGAACGACGTGATGGCGTAGATCCCGGCCGAGATCGAGACCGCGACGGTGAGGACGTAGTCCGTCAGCAGGGCGGCCGCCGCGACGAGGCTCGGCGTCGTGCCGAGGTTCTCGCGCGCGACGACGTAGGCGCCGCCGCTCGTCTCGTACACGCGCACCGTCTGCCGGTAGGAGAGGACGACGATCCCGAGCAGCGCCGCGATTCCGATCGAGATCGGGAAGACGAGGTGCGCGGAGGTCGCCGAGACGGCGAGGAGGACGACGAGCGCCGACTCGGTGGCGTACGCGACCGAGGAGAGGGGGTCGGAGGCGAAGATCGGCAGCGCGAGCCACTTCGGCAGCAGCGTCTCGTCGATCTGGCCGGTGCGCATCGGCCGGCCGACGAGCACCCGTCGCAGCCGCCTCGGCTCGAGGGCCGCCTCCTCGTCGGGGTGCGTGACCGTGCTCACCTTCGCACGGTAGGTCCGCCCGGCTCAGGCGACCGTCAGGATTCGCGGGGCCGGCCTCAGGAAGTGCTCAAGAAGGCGCGGCGAGCCTGTAGCCGGCGCCCGGCTCCGTGAGGATGAAGCGCGGCCGCGCCGGGTCGGGCTCGAGCTTGCGCCGGAGCTGTGAGACGTACACGTGGAGGTAGTGCGACTCCTCGCCATAGCCCCTCCCCCACACCTCGCGCAGCAGCATCGTGTGCGTCAGCAGCTTCCCGGGATTCCGCGCGAGGACGCGCAGCAGCGCGAACTCGTGCGGCGTCAGCTGGACGGGCTCGCCGCCGACGGAGACCGCGCGCTTCTCGAGGTCGATCCGCAGGCCGCCGACCTCGACGACGGGCTCGGCCGGAGCGTCGGCGCGCCGCAGCGCCGCCCGGAGCCGCGCCAGCAGCTCGTCGATGCCGAACGGCTTCGTCACGTAGTCGTCGGCGCCGGCGTCGAGGGCGGCGATCTTCTCCGCCTCGTCGCCCACGACGGAGAGGACGATGACGGGCGCGCTGCTCCACGTCCGCAGCTCCCGGGTGATCTCGGTACCGCTGCCGTCGGGCAGCACGAGGTCGAGCACGACGGCGTCGGGCGGGTTCGCCGCGAGCGCGGCGAGCGCTCCCCCGGCGGTCTCGGCCGTCTCGACCTCGTAGCCCGCGCCGTGCAGGCTCGTGCGCAGCGCGCGCAGGATCTGCGGCTCGTCGTCGACGACGAGGACGCGGGCGGTCATGCGGGGACGGCCGCCCGCCGCTCCGCGAGCGGCAGCGTGAGCACGAGGTGGCCTCCGCCCGGGTCGTCCTGCGCCCAGAGGCGGCCGCCGTTCGCCTCGGCGAAGCCGCGCGCGATCGCGAGCCCGAGCCCCGAGCCGTGCCCGGCGGTCCCGCGGCGGAACGGCTGGAACAGCGCCTCCCGCTGCTCGTCGGGGAGGCCGGCGCCGGAGTCGACGACGTGGATGCGGAGCTCGGTCGCACCGCGTTCGACTCGGAGGAGCACGTGCGAGCCGGGCGGGGAGTAGCGGAGCGCGTTCTCGAGCAGGTTGGCGAGCACCCGCTCGATCTGGGCGGCGTCCACCTCCACCGGCGGCGTCTCGGTGCCGAGGTCGAGCCGGATGCGGGCGGCCTCCGGGCCGAGACCGGCGAGAGCCTGTCCGACGAGCTCGTCCACGTGCCACAGCTCCCGATGGGGCTCGGCCGCGCCGGCCTCGAGCCGCGAGAGGTCGAGCAGCTGCTCGACGACGCGATCGAGGCGCGTCGCCTCGCCGCGGATCGTCTCCGCGAGGCCGAGCCTATCGTCGGCTTCGAGCGCGAGCCCCGGGCTGGCCAGCGCGTCGGCCGAGGCGAGGATCGCGGTCAGCGGCGAGCGCAGGTCGTGGGACACCGAGCGCAGAAGCGCCGTCTTGAGGGCGTCGCTGCGGCGCAGCGCCTCCGCCTCGAGAGCCTCTCCGGCCAGGCGCTCCCGCTCCTCGGTCAGCTTGCGCAAGGCGGTGAGAGCCGCCTCGGCCTCCTCGGCGCGGCGGCGCGACCGGCCGGCGAGCTCGCTCACGACGACGGCCGTGACGACGAAGACGAGGAGGGCGAGCCAGTTCCGGTTGTCCTCGATCGTGAGCGTGTAGAGCGGCGGGACGAACAGGAAGTTGAAGGCGATCATGCTGCCGATCGCGACGGCGACGGCGAAGACGCTTCCCCAGGCGACCGCGACCGGGATGATCGCGAGGAGGTAGAGCACCGCCAGGCTGAGCACCGGCACGTGCCCCTTCAGGAGCTCGATCGCGCCCGTCACGAGCGCGAGCGCGCCAGCCGATGCCGCGACCCGGGCGAGCGTTCTCACCCGGGCAACGGTACTCCGCTACTAGCTGTGGATCGAGATGATGATCGGGATGATCAGGATCGCGACGATGTTCGTGATCTTGATCATGGGGTTGATCGCCGGGCCCGCGGTGTCCTTGTACGGGTCGCCGACGGTGTCCCCCGTGACCGCGGCCGCGTGGGCCTCCGAGCCCTTGCCGCCGTAGAGTCCGTCCTCGATCAGCTTCTTCGCGTTGTCCCAGGCGCCGCCGCCCGAGGTCATCGCGATCGCGAGGAACAGGCCCGTCACGATCGTCCCGATCAGGAGGCCGCCGAGCATCTTCGCGTTGATCAGCCCGACCACGATCGGGAACAGGATCGGCACGAACGCCGGCAGGATCATCGCGCGGATCGCCGAGCCGGTCACGATGTCGATCGCCGGGCCGTACTGCGGCCGCTCGGTGCCCTCCATGATCCCGGGGTGCTCGCGGAACTGGCGGCGCACCTCCTCCACGACCTCGCCGCCGACGCGCCCGACGGCCTGCATCGCGAGCGAGGCGAAGAGGAACGGCATCAGGCCGCCGATGAAGAGGCCGGCGATCACCCAGGCGTCGGACAGGTCGAAGGTCAGACTGGAGAGCGCGGAGCCGGCCTTCGCCTGCGTGTGGAGCCCGTCCGCGTACGAGCCGAAGAGGACGAGCGCGGCGAGCGCGGCGGAGCCGATCGC
>DASXDE010000078.1:0-1693 GCA_036490825.1 Gaiellaceae bacterium | reverse complement strand
GGGTCGCCGCCGAGCGCACGGGCGAGCGAGGCGCGCGTCAGCTCACCGCCCGAGAACGTGCTCAGTGGGCGGTCGAGGTCGTCCTCCGCGAAGCCGAGCCCGCGCAGGACCGAGGTCGCGCGGTCGCGCCACGCGTATCCGCCGGCGTGCTCGAGGCGGGCCTGCGCCTCCGCGTAGCGGTTCAGCGTCGCCTGGGCGTGGTCGCCGCCCGCCATCGCCAGCTCGAGACGCCGGAGCTCGTCCTCGAGCGCGACCAGGTCGCGCGCGCCCGCGAGCACGTGCTCACGCAGCGTCAGCTCCTGCTCGAGCGGCGGCCGCTGGTCGTGCAGCGCCACGCGCGTCCCCTTCGCGAACGCGAGCTCGCCGCCGTGCTTCTCCGTCTCGCCGGCGAGAATCCGGAGCAGCGTGGTCTTGCCGGCGCCGTTCGGCCCGGAGAGCGCGACGCGGTCGCGCCGCTCGACGGAGAACGAGACGCCGTCGAAGAGGACGGTGCCCGCGAGCTCCTTGCGGAGGTTGGAGGCGATCACGACTGCCATGGCTGAGCCACTGTAGATTCGGCGCATGGCGGTGGCTACGGCGTGGCACGTCCGCGGGAGCTATTTCGAGTCGTGCAACTGCAACGCGATCTGCCCGTGCCGGCGGATCGACGGCGTGCCGGGCGGACGCTCGACGCACGGCATCTGCACCGGCGTCCTCTCGTGGCTGATCGAGGAGGGAGAGGCGGGCGGGACCGACCTGACCGGGCTCGCGGTCGCCCTGGCGATCCGCTACGACGACGACGAGCCGGGCTCGCCGTGGAGCTGGATCCTCTACCTCGACGAGCGCGGCAGCGAGGAGCAGCTCGGGGCGCTCGAGGCGATCTTCACCGGAGCGCTCGGCGGCGACGCGCTCACGCACTTTCCCTGGGCGTGGAAGGCGAGCGAGCTCCTCGGCGTCCGGCAGGCCCCGATCGAGCTCGACCATACGCGCCGCCGCCAGTGGCTCCGCGTTCGCGACCACGTCACCGTCCGGATCCGCGACCGCTATGCCGGGGAGGAAACGGTGACCTGCGTCATCCCCGGGCACGACCGCGACGGCGAGGAGCTCGTCGCCGGCGAGCTGCACGTGGACGACGGGCCGCTGAGCTTCGACTACGCCGGCACTTGCGGCTACGGCACGACATTCCACTACTCCGGCGCATGACGAGGAGCGAAGAGCTGCAGAAGCTCGCGCAGCGGGTCGCCGACGCGTTCCCGCCCGGAGTGATCGAGGTCGTGCTGACGGGCAGCGTCTCCCGGGGCATGGCCGACGACGTCTCCGACGTCGAGATGCTCGTGGTCACCGATGAGCCGCTGGAACTCGAGGACGCGTACGCGCTCGCGCGCGGCGCCGGCCTCGACGGGCTCGATTCCTGGGGCGCCCAGGGCCTGCCGGCGAAGCGCGTCTCGGGCTACGTCGAGGGTCAGCCGTTCGAGCTGATCATGTGGCCGCGCGAGCTCGCGGAGGAGGAGCTCGACGCGCTGCTGGAGGGCAAGCTCTCGTCCTCGGCCGACGCGCTCGTCCACGGCGTCTCGCTGCGCACCACGGGATTGCTCGCCGAGTGGCAGGAGCGGCTGCGCGACTACCCGGACGAGCTCGCGGCGGCGCGGATCGAGGAAGCCGCGCTGCCCTGGGGCGGCTTCACCCCTGCGGGGCTGCTGACGGTGATCCGCCC
>DASXDE010000077.1:0-5358 GCA_036490825.1 Gaiellaceae bacterium | reverse complement strand
TCGGGGGTTGATTACCCACGTGTTACTCACCCGTTCGCCGCTGTCCCCAGGGCCGAAGCCCTGGTTCTCGCTCGACTTGCATGTATTAAGCGCGCCGCCAGCGTTCGTCCTGAGCCAGGATCAAACTCTCCGTGAAGAAGTTCGTCCCACGCTGTTAGACAGTGGGGGACGATCTTGTGTCACTTTGAGCTTGTGCTCAAAGTCCCACCCCGAAGGGTGGAGACAGGGTTGTTGATTCGCCGCTCCGACCGAAGCCGGACCAGCGTCTCGACGTAAACGCACGCTGTTGAGTTTTCAAGGACCGAGCCTTCGGGACGGCGCAAAAAAGGCCCCGACTCGCGCCAGAGGCCTCAGGACTAGCGGGTTTCCTCTTGCGGAAATCCTCCTAAGGCGCTCCGTTTTCGCTCGTTTACAGGGACTTTTCCGTGCCGCCCTCTCGGGCAGCCGGGGAAGTGTAGCAGGGTCGTAGCCCCCGTCAAGCGGCACCGTTGAGCCGAACGAAGCGCCGCTTGCCGGCCTGGAGGACGGCGCCCGCGAGACGCTCTCGGGGGAGGTCGAGCTCACTCACCGCGTCGCCGTCCAGCTTCACGCCGCCCTGGGAGATCAGCCGGCGGGCCTCGCTCGTCGAGAGGCCGAACGCGTCGGCGAGAAGCGCCGGCAGATGGACGGACTCGCCCGCGGGCAGCGGGTACTCCGCAACCTCCTCGGGCGCCTCCCCACGCCGCACGACCCTCGTGAAATGCTCCTCGGCCTCGCGCGCCGCATCCTCCCCGTGGGAGCGGCAGACGATGAAGCGGGCGAGCTCGAGCTTGGCCTCCATCGGGTCACCCTCCGGGACCGGTCGCTCGGCGACGAGCGCCCACCACTCCGCGAGCTGCGAGTCGGGGATCCGCATCGTCCGGCCGAACATCTCCTCCGGGGCCGCCGTGAGCGGGACGTTGTTGCCCACCGACGAGCTCATCTTCTCACCGTCCCACGAGAGCAGGAGCGGAGTCGTGAGCACGACCTGCGGCTCGAGCCCGAACGCCTCCATCACCTCGCGGCCGGCGAGGAGGTTGTAGAGCTGGTCGGTGCCGCCCAGCTCGACGTCCGCCTCGATCGCGACGGAGTCGTAGGCCTGCATCAGCGGATAGAGCAGCTCGGAGATCGAGATCGGCTCGCCGGCGCGGTACCGCTGCTCGAAGTCGTCGCGCTCGAGCATCCGCGCGACGGTGGTGATCCTGCCGAGCCGGACGACGTCCGCGTACGTGAGCTTCGAGAGCCACTCGCCGTTGTACCGCACCTCCAGCAGCTCCGGCTCGTCCCGCAGGAGGACTTTGGCCTGGTCGAGGTAGAGCTGCGCGTTGGCGTCGATCTCCTCGTCGGAGAGGATCGGCCGTTCCGCCGAGCGGCCGGAGGGGTCGCCGATCCGGGTCGTGTAGTCGCCGACGATGAGCACTCCCTTGTGACCCTCCTCCTGGAAGGCGCGCATCCTCTGCAGCGGGACGCCCCGGCCGATGTGGATGTCGGGCGAGGTGACATCGATGCCGAACTTGACGCGGAGCGTCCGGCCCAGCTCGAGCTTCGCTTCGAGCCCGCCTTCCGGGAGGACGTCGACCGCGTTCCGCGTCAGCTCCGCGATGCCCACGGCGGAGACTCTAGAGGTGTGCGATCGCGAGCGGCTCGAGGTCATCTGCGGGCTCGAAGCCGAACACGCGGCCGACGAAATCCAGCGTCGCCTCGATCGAGCGGCGGACGTTCTCCTGCTTGCGGAAGCCGTGCCCCTCGCCCTCGAACGCGATATATGCGTGCGGGATGCCCTTGTGATCGAGCGCCTCCGCCAGCATCTCGGACTGGGTCGGGAGGACGACCTTGTCGTCGAGCCCCTGCAGGAGAAGCAGCGGCCGTTCGAGCCGGTCGGTGAAGTGCACCGGAGAGCGCGCCCGATAGAGGTCGACCGCCTCCGGGTACGGCCCGACCAGTGAGTCGAGATAGCGCGACTCGAATTTGTGGGTCTCGACCGCGAGCGCCTCGACGTCGGCGACGCCGAAGAAGCTGACGCCGGCCGCGAACGCGGTGGGGTCGAAGGTGAGCGCGCACAGGACGACATAGCCGCCGGCGCTGCCGCCCTCCACCCACGTCCGCTCCGGATCGGCCTCGCCCTGCTCGGCGAGGTGGCGCGCGGCTGCGACGCAGTCCTGCCAGTCGATCTCCCCCCAGCGCCCGTGCAGCAGGCGCCGGTAGGCACGGCCGAAGCCGGAGCTGCCGCGGTAGTTGACGTCCACGACCCCGATGCCTCGCTGTGTCCAGAACAGGAACTCCGGCGTGAGAAAGGGGCCTCGGTGGCTGGTCGGGCCACCGTGACAGACCACCCGCAGCGGCGGACGCTCGTCGGCCGCCCCCTCGGACTCTTCGCTCGTGGGCGGGTAGTAGAACGCATGCGCAGTCGCGCCGTCGCTCACCGGGAACTCGATCGCCCGCGGCACGGCGACCGGGCCGAAGTCCAGGTCGACCACGCGGTGGAGGACGGTCTCCTCGCCGTTCGCGGAGTCCCAGGCGACCACCGTCATCGGCTCGGCCGGCGCGGCGGCGGAGAAGACGACGAGGCTTCCCTCGGCGGCGAGCGTCGTCGGGCCGTAGGTCGTCCACGCGAGCCCGGCCGGCTCGACCGCGCCCGTCTCCGGATCGAGCAGCTCGAGCGAGTCGACCGCTGCGCGCGTGACGACGCAGGCGATGCGGCCGTCGCCGAGGAAGGCATAGCGCCGAGTCCCGAACACGAAGGCCGGGTAGCCGATCTCGCCGTCCTCGAGCCCGGTGACGGCGCCGTCCTCGCGGTGGAGGTTCCACCAGCCGTTGCGGTCGCTGACGAAGTGCAGGCGCCCGTCCGGCGACCAGGCCGGCTCGAGCAGGGACTCCTCGGGGCCACCGGCGACGAGGTGCTCGCTGGACAGCGTCCCGTCGCCGGCCAGCTCCGCGAGCCACAGTTCAGTCCCGTCCCACGGCATGCGCGGGTGATCCCAGCAGATCCAGGCCAGCCGGCGGCCGTCGGGCGAGGGCCGCGGCGCGGCGTAGAAGTCGTGGCCGGAGGCGATGACCCGAGGCTCCGCCGATCCGTCGGCGGGCAGCGCGACGAGCTCGTTGTGCACCATTCCGTTCTCGTGCCGTTCGCGCACGCAGACGAGAAGCCGTCCGTCGGGCGTCACGTCGCCGTCGGCGTAGCGGAGGGCATTCGGCGCGGGCGGCTCGGGCGTCACAGGCGTTGCCTTGCGATCCTCGATCCGGTAGAGGCGGCTGTCGGAGAACTCCGAGCAGTAGGCGGTCTTGCCGTGGAACCAGCACGCGCCGCCGCCGTACTCGTGCACGCGCGTGCGGACGTTGAACCCGTCCGGAGTGAGCTCGACGGTGCTGCCGTCGCGCCATTCCACGAGCGCGAGGCGCCCTGCCTCCGAGGGGAGCGCCTCGAGCCACCGCACTGCCGGCCCGGCCACTGAAAGCGAGTCGAACGCGAACCGCGGCACGCTCGCGATCGTGTCCGCATCGAGCGGAGAGGGCCAGGTCCCGTACGGACGGACGGTCACGCGCCCGATCCTGGCAGAGATCGCATGGGCCGGCTGAGGAACGGCGAGCTGGACAGGCCGTAGCGCCACGGCTGCTCGACGGCGCGCGTGATCCCGATCCTGGTGCCGACGGCGAGCGCCGGCTCCGACTCGCGCGCCAAGAGCTCGAACGGCGGCGCGTCCAGCGGAAGGCCGTCGTAGGCCCGCGTGATGCCGAGCGCCTGGCAGAGCTTGCCCGGCCCGGAGCAAAGGGCGCGAGCCGGCTCGAGTCCGCGGCGCTCGCGCATCGCCTCGAGACCGCGCACCGGCTCGAGCGCTCGCACGAGCGCGGCCTCGGCGCGCCCCTCCTCGGCGCAGACGAGGTTGAGGCACCAGTGGACGCCGTAGGAGCGGTAGACGTAGGCGTGGCCGGGCGGCCCGAACATCGAGGCCGTCCGCGCCGTGCGCCCCCGGAACCCGTGACTCGCGGGATCGTCCTGGTCGTAGGCCTCGATCTCGACGATCGTTCCGCCCACGCCGTCCATGAGCAGCGTGGCGCCGATCAGCTCGGGCGCGACCTCGTGCACCGAGCGCGCGAAGAACTCGCGCGTCAGCCTCTCCCCCGCCACGCCGAGGGCTAGATGTAGTTCCTGAGCACCTTGGTTCATCCGGGCCTCCTTGGAGGCTGAGCGCTGTCAAAGGCAGCTCGGCCCCAAGGAGGCAACCGGATGGATCTTCACGCTAACGCTGCGCTCAGCTGGACAGGCAGGCGGCGGCTGTGCGAGCTCGTCGTCGTTGAGGGGTGGACGGTCGTAGCGGCTGCGGCAGCGGCCGGGGTTAGCGTTCGTTGCGCTCGAAAGTGGGTCGGCCGCTACAGGCTTGACGGCGTTGCCGGTCTCTGTGATCGCTCTTCGGCGCCGCGGCATGTCGCCAACCGCACTGCCCCCGATCGAGTCGAGGCGATCGCGAAGCTGCGCCGGCTGCGCTTCACCGCCGCCGAGATCGCAGAAACGCTCGGGATGGCGCTCTCGACGGTGTCCGGGATCCTGACCCGGATCGGGATGGGCAAGCTCGGCCGACTTGGTCTCGAGCCCGCCGTCCGCTATGAACGCTCGCGACCGGGCGAGCTGGTGCACATCGACGTCAAGAAGCTTGGCCGGATCGTGGGCGGCGCCGGCTGGCGCGTCCGCGACCGCCGCCAGCACTACAACCGCACCTTCACCGACAACCACGGCCATCGCCGCACGACCGTCGGCTACGAGTACGTACACATCGCCGTCGACGACTACAGCCGCCTCGCCTACGCCGAGGTCCTCGCCGACGAGAAAGCCACGACCGCCGCCGCCTTCCTGGCCCGCGCCGTGGCCTTCTACCAACGCCACGGGATCACCGTCGAGCGCGTACTCACCGACAACGGCAGCGCCTACCGCGGCTTCGTCCACGCCCTCGCCTGCCGCACCCTCGGCATCCGACACCTCCGCACCCGCCCCTACCGGCCCCAAACAAACGGCAAAGCGGAGCGCTTCATCCGCACCCTGCTCGCCGGCTGGGCCTACGGCGCCATCTACCGCTCAAGCAACGAACGAACCAAAGCCCTTGACGGCTGGCTCTGGCACTACAACCATCGACGACGACACTCAGCCCTCGGCCACCAACCCCCGGTCACCAGAACCAACCTGCTCGGGTCCTACATCTAAGGCACGCGGCGGGCGCCGCACGCGGGTGTGGGTCGAAGGAATCGCCGATCCGATCCTCGCCGGTCGCACCGAGCGCACGATCCTGCACGACATGGGGCAGGACGCCGCGACCGCGGTCGTCGTGCTCGACGACGCGCTGGACCTCG
>DASXDE010000076.1:0-17982 GCA_036490825.1 Gaiellaceae bacterium | reverse complement strand
GCGGCTCACGCTCGCGCTCGTCAAGTCGAAGCTCGACGAGCACGGACTGCTGCGCACCGCCGAGCTGCGTGAGCTCATGCCCGGCGACGAGCCCGTGGAGCTAGGCCCCTTCCGGCTCGAGCTCGTCCGCATGGCGCACTCCATCCCCGACGCGGCCGCGGTCGTGCTCGAGACGCCGGGCGGCCGTTGCGTCCACACCGGCGACTACAAGCTCGACCACACGCCGGTCGACGGGCAGCGCACCGACGTCGGGCGCCTCGCGGAGATCGGCAGCCTCGGGGTCGACCTCCTGCTCGGCGACTCGACGAACGCGGAGCGGGCCGGCGTGACCGAGTCGGAGCGGGTCGTCGGCGAGGCGTTCCGCCAGATCTTCCCGAGCCGCGAGGGACGGATCCTCGTCTCCTCGTTCGCCTCGAACGTGCACCGGATGCAGCAGGCGGCGGACGTCGGCCTCGACTGCGGGCGCAAGGTCGCCTTCGTCGGCCGCTCGATGCGAAAGAACGGAAACATCGCGCGCAGCCTCGGCTACATGGACGTGCCGGAGGACGCGATCCTGCGGCCGCACGAGCTCGCCGAGCTCCCACGTGGCGAGCAGCTGATCCTCTGCACCGGCAGCCAGGGCGAGCCGATGTCGGCGATGACGCGGATCGCGTACAACGACCATCCCGCCGTTCGCGTCGAGGCGGGCGACACGGTGATCATCTCCGCGAAGCCGATTCCGGGCAACGAGCTGCGGGTCCACGACGCGATCAACCGGCTCGCGAAGATGGGCGCGGAGGTGCTGCACGAGGACAACGCGCCGGTGCACGTCTCCGGCCACGGGAAGGCCGAGGAGCTGCGCACCATGATCGGCCTCGTGCGGCCGAAGGCGGTGATGCCGATGCACGGCGAGTTCCGGATGCTCGCCGCCCACGCGCAGCTCGCGCGGGAGGGCGGCGTGCCGGAGGACCGGATCGTGATGGCGGAGAACGGCAGCGTCGTCGAGCTGCGGGACGGCGTGGCGCAGATCGTGGGCGAGGTCGAGGCGGGGATGACCTTCGTCGACGGGCTCGGCGTGGGGGACGTGCACGACGTCGCGCTGCGCGACCGCCGCAAGCTCTCCGAGGACGGCATCCTCATCGTCGTGGCCACGCTCGCGGCGCGGGACGGCGGCGGCCTCACGGCGCCGCCGGAGCTGATCGTGCGCGGCTTCGGCGAGGGCGCCGAGCCGCTCCTCGACGAGCTGCGCGAGGAGGCGAACCGGGTACTGGTGGAGCTCCTCGCCGACGACGTGACCGAGATCAAGCTCCTCCAGGAGCACCTGCACGACGCCCTCGGGGGCGTGGTCTACGATCGCACGCGCCGGCGGCCGATGGTGCTGCCCGTGATCGTCGAGGTCTAGGAGAGTTACTTCGGCGGCAGCGAGCCGGCGTAGGCGAGCTTCTCGTCGTAGGCCATCAGTCGTCCTCCAGCGGCTCGCCGTCGAAGTAGTCGAGGTGCTCGACGCGGCCGATGACGCCGAGTCCGCGCCACGCGATCTTGTTCGAGCGCGGGTAGAAGGCCATGTCGTTCGGGTCGCGCGTCCCGTAGACGAGCATGGTCACGCCTTCGGGCCCGGCGCGGAACGAGTGGGAAATGCGCGTTCCGGGCGGCCGCGCGACGACGTGGCCTGCGCGCAGCGGCACCTCCTCCTTCGCGGCGCCCTCGCGCTCGCTGCGCGGGGAGGGCCAGAGCTCGAGCGTCGCGGTGCCTTCGAGGATGACGAAGACCTCCTCCTCGGCGGAGTGGCAGTGCGGGACGGAGCCGCGGTGGCCGGCAGGGAGCCGCTCCCAGCCGAGGCCGGCGAGCCTGGTCGTCTCGTCCGCCGTGAAGTAGACGAATGACTGGTGGCGCACGGTCTGGAGCTCGAGCTCGTCGACGTTCCGGATGTTCTCCGGGCGCGGCGCCGGCTCGCCGTACGCGAGCGGCTCGACGGTCGCCTCGATGTCCCACGGGTCGTCGTCGCGCCCTTCGGCCCAGGGCCAGCCGATGCGGATGGCGCGGGAGCGGGGGAGCCAGCCGATCTCGGTGGGGTGGCGCGTTCCGAAGACGATGTACTCGAGCCCGTCGGGCCCGGCCACGAGCGTGTGCTCGAACTGGTCGGCGGCCTGGACGACGCAGTCGAGCGGCCGCACCTCGTGCACCTCGCCGTCCTGCCAGGCGAGCCCCGAGCCCGCGAGGACGAAGTACAGCTCCTCGGAGGCCCCGTGCGAGTGGGGCGGCGTCGGCAGCTTGCCGGGCGCCACGCGGACGCGGTTGACGCCGACTCCCTGCGCGCCGGCCGCGTCGCCGAGCCGCTGCCACGACGCGTCCATCTCGCCTTTCGCCCGGTGGTGACTCTCGACCTCGTCCCAGTGTGCGACTCCCATCGTCGGGAGTCTAGGCTCGCACGGTGGCAGCGCCTCGACTCACCGTCGTCGGCTCGATCAACCTCGACCTCGTCGTGCGGTCGGAGCGGCTGCCGCAGCCGGGCGAGACGGTGAGCGGCGCCCGCTTCTCGCGGGTGCCGGGCGGCAAGGGGGCGAACCAGGCCGTCGCCGCCGCGCGGCTCGGGGCGGAGGTTGCGCTGATCGGGTGCGTCGGCCGCGACGAGCTCGCCGACGCGGCGCTCGCGGATCTGCGAGAGGCGGGCGTCGACGAGCGCTGGCTCGTCAGGGACGCCCCGACCGGAATCGCGCTGATCACGGTCGATGCGGTGGGGGAGACGACGATCGTCGTCGCTCCGGGCGCGAACGCCGAGCTGCGGCCGGCGGATCTCGCGCTCGGAGGGGCCGGCGCGGTGCTGTGCCAGCAGGAGATTCCGGCCGAGACGGTGGCGCGGGCCGCCGAGCTGGCGCAGAGGTTCTTCCTCAACGCCGCCCCCGCCCGCGACGGCGCTCCCGAGGCCGAGCTCACGGTCGTGAACCGGCTCGAGCTCGAGGCGCTCGGCCCGCGGCGCGGTCTCGTCGCCCTCACGCGCGGCGCCGAGGGCGCCGTCCTCCTCGAGGACGGCGAGGAGGTCGCGCGCGCGACACCGCCCGCGGTCGAGGCCGTCGACGGCACGGCGGCCGGCGACGCGTTCACGGCGTGCCTCGTCGTCTCGCTGCTCGAGGGACGCCCGCGCGACGAGTCGCTGCGCCGGGCCTGCGCCGCCGGCGCCCTCGCGGCCTCGCGCTTCGGCGCCCAGACCTCGCTCCCGACCGCCGAGGAGGTGGATGCGCTCACGTGAGCACGAAGATCGTCATCGACTGCGACCCCGGCCACGACGACGCGATCGCGATCTTGCTCGCGCTCGCCTCGCCCGAGCTCGAGCTGATCGGCGTCACGACCGTGGCCGGCAACCAGACGCTCGACAAGACGACCCGCAACGCGCTCGTCACGCTCGAGATCGGCGGCCGCGCCGACATCCCGGTCGCGGCGGGCGCGGACGCGCCGCTGCGACGCGAGCTGCGCACGGCGGCGCATGTCCACGGCGAGACCGGCCTCGACGGGCCCCGGCTCGACGAGCCGTCGGCGCAGCCGGTCGACGCCCACGCCGCCGACTTCCTCGCAGAGCTGATCGAGCCGGGCGTCGTCCTCGTCCCGACCGCGCCGCTCACGAACCTCGCGCTCATGCTCGAGCGGCACCCCGACGTGCGCGACCGCCTCGAGCGCATCGTCTGGATGGGCGGCTCGATCGCGGAGGGCAACGTTACGCCGGCCGCGGAGTTCAACGCCTTCGTCGATCCCGAGGCGACCGCCGCCGTCTTCGCGAGCGGAATCCCGATCACGATGGTCGGGCTCGACGTGACGCACAAGGCGCTCTTCACCCGAGCGCACGCCGAGCGGCTGCGCGCCGCCGGCCGGGCGGGCCGCTTCGTCGCGGAGCTCTCCGACTTCTTCCAGCAGTTCCACGAGCGCTCCTACGGGTTCGACGGCTCTCCGATCCACGACGCCATGGCGGTGGCGCACGTCGTCGACCCGACACTCCTGGCGACGCGCCACGCGAACGTCGCCGTCGAGACGCGCTCCGAGCTCTGCGACGGCCGCACCGTCGTCGACCTGCGCCGCGTGAGCAGGCGCGAGCCGAACGCGGACGTCGGCGTCGACGTCGACGCCGAGCGGTTCCTGGAGCTCCTCGTCTCGCGGATCGGGTCACTCCCGTGATCGCGTTCGCCTGCATCGCACCGCACGGCGACATGGACCTCGATCCGGCGCTACGGGCGGCGATGGAGGAGCTGGGACGCCGGTTCGACGCCGCCTCGCCGGACGTCGCGGTGGTCGTGACGCCGCACTCCGTCCACGTCGAGGGCCACTTCGCCGTCGTCACGGCCGGGAAGGTGGGGGAGTGGGAGACCGACTGCGCGCTCGCCTCGGCGCTGCTCGAGGCACCGCTGCCGATCCTGGGCGTCTCGTACGGCGGCAACGACCCGGCGACGGCCGAGTTCCCGCTCGACTGGGGGGCCGAGGTACCGCTGAGCTTCATGCGGTCGCGCCGGGTCGTGGTCGTCTCGCCGGCCCGCGAGCGGCCGCTCGAGGAGCATCTCCGCCTCGGCGAGGCGATCGCGGCTCTGCCGGGACGCGTCGCGCTGGTCGCCAGCGCCGACCACGGGCACGCCCACGATCCGGACGGCCCGTACGGCTTCGACCCGGCGGCGGCCGCGTACGACGCCCGCGTGCAGGAGATCCTCGCCTCCGACCGCCTCGACTTCCTATCGCTCGCCGTGCTCGTCGAGCCGGCGAAGGCGGACTCGCTCTGGCAGCTCCTCGTGCTCCAGGGCGCACTGGGGGAGACAGCGACAGCCGACGTCCTCGCCTACGCGGCGCCGACGTACTACGGGATGCTCGTAGCCGAGGTTCAGGCGCCCGCAGCGTAGACGCGCCACTCGCCTGGCAGGCCCTTGAGCTCGCGGACTCCATGCTCCTCGAAGCTGAGGCCGGAGCCGGAGACGAGATCCTTGACCGTCTGCGAGACGAGCACCTCACCCGGCCCGGCGAGCGCGGCGATCCGTGCCCCGGTGTGGACGGCGATGCCGCGGATCTTCGACCCGTCGAGCTCACATTCGCCGGTGTGGACGCCGGCGCGGATCTCGATGCCCAACTCCCGGACAGCCTCGCCGGCCGAGAGCGCGCAGCGGACGGCACGCGCCGGCCCGTCGAAGGCAGCGAGGAAGCCGTCGCCCGCCGTGTCCACCTCGCGGCCGCGGAAGCGGTCGAGCTCGCGGCGCACCGCAGCGTCGTGCGCGCCGAGCAGCTCGCGCCAGCGACGGTCCCCCAGCTGGACCGCCCGCTCGGTCGACCCGACGATGTCAGTGAACATGACCGTTGCCAGCACGCGATCGGGCTCAGGCAAAGGCCGCGTCCCGGTCAGGAACTCCTCGATCTCGTCGGCCACGGCCTCGATGTCGCCGGCTGAGATCACGTGATCGTCGCCGGCGAGCTCGACGAACTTCGCCCCCGGGATCCTCGACGCGAGGTAGCGCCCCTCGGCAACGTCGACGTCGCGATCGCCCTTGCGGTGGAGGACGAGGGTGGGGACACGGATCGTCGGCAGCACGGCCCGGACGTCGATGTACGAGTTCATGCGCAGGAGCGCGGCCGCCGCACCGGGGCTCGCACCCCGCCGGAAGTAGCGCTCGAGGTTGTGCACGAACTGCTCGTCCCCGACCCGGCTGGGAGCGTAGTACTCGACGTCCTCCGGCCGTAAGCGGCCCCAGTTCCGCTCGACGTCCAGTGTCGATTCCTCTCGGTCGTCCGCGGCGGGGGCCCAGGGATAGTCGTCGTCCGGGTCGCGACGCTTCGCGAAGCAGCCGAGCGTGATCAGGGCCGTCGTACGCTCGGGATACGTCGCGGCGAAGAGCATGCACATGTTCCCGCCCTCGGAGTGCCCGAAGAGCGCGGCGCGCTCGGAGCCGACGGTCTCGAGCACCGCGCGGACGTCGTCCATGCGCTCCTCGAGCGTCGGCAGCTTGTCGTTCGACACGCGGTCGGAGAGCCCCGTTCCGCGCTTGTCGAAGAGGATGAGACGCGAGAACGAGGCGAGCCGCTCGAGAAACCGCGCCATGGGCGGCTGCTCCCACATCATCTCGACGTTCGAGATCCAACCCGGCACGTAGACGAGGTCGCGCGGGCCCTCGCCCGTCACCTGGTACGCGATGTTGAGGTCGCCGCTCCGTGCATACCGCGTCTCCGGCGCCATCGGGACGGAGGATAGGCCCGGCCGCACGCGAAAACCAAGCGCATGCCGCGCAAGCGGAAGAGGAAGCTGCGCCCGAGGCTGCCGAGCCGCGTCAAGAAGACGCGGACCAAGCGCAGCGCGCGCGTGCGGAGGCAGCACCCCGAGCTGTGGGGACTCGGCTCCGTCGCGCTCGGGCTCTTCCTCGGCGCCGTCCTCTACTTCGGCTGGAACGGCGGCTACGTCGGGGGCTGGCTCGGCGAGGGGCTCGACCGGCTCGTCGCCGACGCGAGGTACGTCGTCCCCGTCGCGCTCGCGTCCCTCGGCGCGCTCGTCGTGACGCGGAGCGAGCTCGTCGACGTGCGCCCGTTCCGCACGGGGCTCGCCGTGCTCGGGTGCGGGCTCATGGTCACGCTCGGCAAGGACCACGGCGGGTACGTCGGGCAGGCTCTCGGCGGGGCGGTCGCGATCGCGGTCGGTGCGACCGGCTCGCTCCTCCTCGGTGCCTTCCTCATGCTCGTCGGCTCGCTCTTGCTCTCCGGCGCGTCCCTCGGCGCGATTCTCCGCCGCTCGGGGCGGAGCGTGCACCTCGCCGCCCGCAAGGCGCGCTCCCGGGGCCGCACGGCCGGTGGCAGCCACCGCGACGAAAGCGTGCCGGGGCGGCCCGTGCAACCCGCGCCGTCGCTCACGCCGCCCGTGGACGCCGTCTCCGCGTTCCCCGACGTCGTGGGACAGCTCGTCGCGCCGCCACATGCCGGCGCGCAGCCCGCTCCGCTCCAGACCGAGCCTCCGGCGCTCCTCGAGGATCCGCCCACGCTTTTCGACGAGGTGACGGCAGAGCACGCCGAGTACCGGCTGCCGGACGCCGGCGTCCTCCGGATCTCGCCGGAGCACGGCGACGACTCGGGCGAGACGGCGGCGCGCGTCGCCGAGCTGCTCGTGCAGACGCTTGCGCACTTCGGCGTCGAGGCGACGGTGATCGGCCAGATCTCCGGCCCGCGCGTGACGCGCTACGAGCTCCAGCTCGCGCCGGGGACGAAGGTCGCCAAGGTCGCCGCGCTCAAGGACGACCTCTCGTACGCGCTCGCAACCACCGAGATCCGCATCCTCGCGCCGATCCCCGGCAAGCAGGCGGTCGGCGTCGAGCTCCCGAACCTCTCCCCGAATCTCGTCACGCTCGGCGACATCTTCGAGCCGCTGCCCGCGACGGCCAGCCCGGTCGCGGTCTGGCTGGGGAAAGACATCTCCGGGGCGGCGGTCTGGACCGATCTCGCGCGGATGCCGCACCTGCTCATCGCCGGCACGACCGGCTCGGGCAAGTCCGGCTGCCTCAACACGCTCCTCACGTCGGTTCTCCTGCGCGCGACGCCCGACGACGTGCGCCTGATCCTGATCGACCCGAAGCGGATCGAGCTCAGCCACTTCGAGTCGGTGCCGCACCTCCTCACGCCCGTCGTCTCGAGCCCGAAGGAGGCGAGCGCCGTCCTCGCCAACTGCCTCGCCGAGATGGAGCGCCGCTACGAGCGCCTCTCGTCGGTACGCGCGCGCAGCATCAACGAGGCGAACCGCGCCTTCCGCCAACGCGGCGAGCCGACGCTGCCGTACGTCCTGGTCGTGATCGACGAGCTCGCCGACCTGATGATGGTCGCGCCGCAGGCGGTCGAGGACGCGGTGATCCGGCTCGCCCAGAAGTCGCGCGCCGTCGGGATCCACCTCGTTCTCGCCACGCAGCGGCCGTCGGTCGACGTGATCACCGGGATGATCAAGGCGAACGTCCCCTCCCGCATCGCCTTCGCCGTCTCCTCGCAGACCGACTCGCGCGTGATCCTCGACTCGGGCGGCGCGGAGTCGCTGCTCGGCCAGGGCGACATGCTGTTCAAGCCCCTCGGCACCTCGCGGCTGCAGCGCGTCCAGGGCGCCTACGTCTCCGAGGAGGAGATCGCGCTCGTGGTCGAGCAGACGCGGCAGCGCGAGCAGGAGCTCGACGAGAGCTACCTCGAGCTGCCGGAGGTGTTCGCGGACCCGGACTCCGGCTCGGGCGAGGACGGTGAGTTCGACCCGGACGACGATCCGCTGCTCGACAAGGCGATCGAGATCGTCGTCCAGACGCAGACGGCGTCGGTCTCGCTCCTGCAGCGACGGCTGCGCGTCGGCTACACGCGCGCCGGCCGGCTGATCGACATGCTCGAGCGTCGCGGGATCGTCTCCGGCTACGAGGGATCGAAGCCGCGCCGCGTCCTGGTGGACGAGAGCCAGTACCACACGTACGCCGCGCCTGACGAAATCCTTACCTAACCGCTCCCCTTCCGGTTCGTCGGATATGGGGCTAGGATCGCTCGCGATCGGCTTTACGACGAACCAGGGAGGGCACGTGAGGGTTAGACGCTGGATGCTTGCGGCGGGGGTGGCTGCGCTCGCCGCGGCGATCGCTGTCGGCACCGCGCTCGGGAGCGCGAAGGCGCCGACGGCGCAGAAGGCCGGCTACAAGGCGGCGCTCGTGAGCGACGTCGCCGGCTTCAACGACAACGGCTTCAACAAGAATCAGCTCAAGGGACTCAACCAGGCGAAGTCGAAGCTCGGCGTGACGGCGTTTCCGATCGTCTCGCACTCGTCGAGCGACTACCAGCCGAACTACAACCAGGCAGTGCACGACGGCGCGCAGCTCATCATCGCCGCCGGCTTCCTGCTCGGCGACACGATGAAGCAGTACGCGACTCAGTATCCGAACATCAAGTTCGCGATCACCGACGACCCCGTTGCGGCGGTCGGCGGCCTCAAGAACGAGGAGGGCATCACCTACGCGACGCAGGAGGGTGGCTGCCTGGTGGGCGTGCTCGCGGCGAAGATGGCCCAGAAGATGGGCCACAAGGTCATCGGCGTCGCCGGCGGCCTCAAGATCCCGCCGGTCGACTCGTACATCGCGGGCTACAAGTACTGCGCGGCGAAGGCCGTGAAGGGCACGAAGACCGTCGTCCAGTACTCGGGCGACTTCGAGGACCAGGCGAAGTGCTCCACGATCGCGCAGAACGAGATCCAGGGCCAGAAGGCACAGGTGATCTTCCAGGTCGCCGGCCTCTGCGGTGACGGCGCGCTCAAGGAGGCCTCGAAGCTCCACAAGTGGGGCATCGGCGTCGACGCGGACGAGTTCAGCGTCGCGAGCCGGGTTCTCACGAGCGCTCTGAAGAAGACGGACGTCGGCGTCTACGACACGATCCAGGGCGCCGCGAAGGGCCACTTCAAGGGCGGTCAGGACCTGCTCTTCAACCTGAAGAACAGCGGCGTCGGCGTGGGCAAGATCAGCTCGAAGGTGCCGAAGTCGTGGATCAAGTTGATGAACAGCTACAAGACGCAGATCATCAAGGGGAAGCTCAAGCCCCCGGCGTGCCTCAAGGGGAAGGGATGCCCCAAGGGCGCCTAGCGTCCACGAGTAGCAACGGGTACGAGAGGGCGGGCCGAAAGCCCGCCCTCTCCGTCTCTCGAGTGATAGACAACGCATAACGTGGCCGACGACCTCGTCCTCGAGATGCGGGACATCCGCAAGGAGTTTCCGGGCGTCGTTGCGAACGACGAGGTCTCCTTCGACGTCCGCCGAGGCGAGGTGCATGCCCTGCTCGGCGAGAACGGCGCCGGCAAGTCGACCCTGATGAACATCCTTTACGGGCTCTACAAGCCCGACGGGGGAGAGATCCGGCTCGGCGGGAAGCCTGTCTCGTTCTCGTCGGCGCGCGAGGCGATCGAGGCCGGGATCGGGATGGTGCACCAGCACTTCATGCTCATCCCGGTGATGACCGTCGCCGAGAACATCGTGCTCGGCACGGAGCCGCGGAAGGGAGTGCTGCTCGACGAGGCCGTGGCGGACCGGAGAGTCGCCGACATGGCAAAGACGTTTCGCTTCGAGGTCGATCCCGAGGCGCGCGTGGAGGACATCAGCGTCGGCCAGCAACAGCGGGTCGAGATCATGAAAGCGCTCTACCGGAACGCCGACCTGCTGATCCTCGACGAGCCGACCGCGGTGCTGACGCCCCAGGAGGCCTCCGACCTGTTCGAGATCCTGCGCACCCTCCAGCGCGAGGGTCTCTCCATCATCTTCATCAGCCACAAGCTCAACGAGGTGCTCGAGATCGCCGACCGCATCACGGTCCTGCGGAGAGGTAAGACGATCGAGACGGTGCCGGCCCAGGGGGCGACCGAGGCGTTGCTCGCCCGGGCGATGGTCGGTCGCGACGTCCTCCTTCGCGTCGAGAAGAAGCAGGCTGAGCCGGGTGATGTCCTGCTCGAGGTGCGAGACCTCCACGTCCGCGACGACCGCGGCATCGAGAAGGTGCGCGGCATGTCCTTCGACGTCCGGGCCGGCGAGATCGTCGGCATCGCCGGAGTCGACGGAAACGGCCAGTCGGAGCTGATCGACGCGTTGACCGGCCTGCAGAAGATCGAGAGTGGGACGGCGATGATCGCCGGCCGTGCGCTGACACACGCGAGCGCGCGGGCCGCGCTCGACGCCGGGATGGGCCACATCCCCGAGGACAGGCAGCGTCGCGGCCTCGTGCTCGAGTTCTCGATCGCCGAGAACATCGCCCTCCACGACTATGCGAAGCCGCCCGACGCGAAGTGGGGCTGGCTGTTCCCGAACCGCATGGTCCAGCGCGCACGGACCCTGATCCGCGAGTTCGACGTGCGCGGCGGCGGCCCTTTGACGCGCGCGGGTGGGCTCTCCGGCGGCAACCAGCAGAAGCTCGTGGCGGCACGGGAGATCGCGCGCGATCCCAAGGTGCTCATCGCCGCGCAGCCGACGCGCGGGCTCGACGTCGGCGCGATCGAGTATCTCCACCGTCGACTCGTCGCGGAGCGCGACGAGGGCCGCGCCATCCTCCTCGTCTCGCTCGAGCTCGAGGAGATCATGTCGCTCTCCGACCGCATCCTCGTCATCTACGAGGGCGAGGTCGTCGGCGAGCACACGGGCGAGGTCACCGAGGAGCAGATCGGCCTCGAGATGCTCGGCGGCCGGGAGGCCGAAGCCGCGTGACCGATCCCGGTCCCTCGCCGCCGCCCGAGCAGGCGGCCGAGACGGGCACGCTCGCCGCGCGGATCGCGCTCAAGCAGCGCGCCGGCGGGATCGTCGTACCGATCTTCACGGTCATCTTCGCTCTCGTCATGAGCGGCATCGTGGTCGCAGCCACGCAGCACAGCGTCCACACGGCGCTCCTCGTCTACAAGGAGATCTTCGACGGCGCCGGCCTGAACTGGATCTTCCACCCGACGACGAGCCTGCTCGACATCAACGCCTACAACCTCTCGCAGACGCTCCTGCAGACGTCCACGCTCATCCTCACCGGCCTCTCGGTCGCGTTCGCCTTCCGCTGCGGGATGTTCAACATCGGCGGCCAGGGCCAGTACTTCGTGGGCCTGATCGTGGCCAACTGGCTCGGTGTCAACTTCGCGGGGATGAACCCGTTCGCGCATATCCTGCTGTGCATCGTCGCGGGCACGCTCGCCGCCGCAGCCTACGCGGGAATCGCGGGCGTCCTGAAGGCGACCGTCGGCGCCCACGAGGTGATCTCGACGATCATGCTCAACTGGATCGCCTTCTGGCTCGCCTCGTGGCTCTTCGGCGACGGCGGGCCCCTGCAGAACTCGACGCAGCCGACCGTGCCGGTCTCGAACCAGGTCTCCCCGGGCGCGCGGCTGCCCGACTTCTGGGGCGTGCAGGGCTTCCAGGGCGTCCACATCGGCCTGTTCATCGCGCTCGCGGCCGTCGTGGTCTTCTGGGTGCTGCTGAACCGGACGACGGTCGGCTACGAGGTGCGCGCGGTCGGCTTCAATCCCGACGCGGCCGCGTACGGCGGCATCAGCGTGAAGAAGAACTTCATCCGGGCGATGGCGATCTCCGGCGCCTTCGCGGGTCTCGCCGGGGCGATCGACATGCTCGGAGGAACCACGAATTACCAGTTCGGACAGCTGGACGTCCCGTTCAGCCAGGTCGGCTTCATCGGCATCGCGGTCGCGCTGCTCGGCCGCAACACCGCCGTCGGCACGCTGTTCGGCGCGCTGCTCTTCGGCGGCCTCTTGTACGGGAGCTTCCACGGCCTCGGCTCTTCGAGCGTGATCGATCCGCAGCTCGCCGGCAACCTGACCTACATCATCCAGGGCCTGATCGTGCTCTTCATCGGCGCGGACGTCCTGATCCTCTACGTCTGGAACTCGCGCAAGAAGCTGCGGCGACCGCCTGCGAAGCCGGCAAAGCCGGCGGAAGCCACGGCGGCATGAGCACCTGGGCGGCACGGCTCGAGAATCCACTCAGCGCGAGCCTGCGCGATGCGCGGGCGACCGGCGCTCTCGGGATCTTCCTCGGGGCGCTCGCCGCCTTCCTCGCCATCCCGCCCATCGAGGCGCGAACGGTCACCTGGCCGATCCTCGTCGGGATCGTCGCCGCCGCGCTCGGGGTCTGGACGGTGACGCGCGGGCGCCGCCGGCTCGGCTGGGGCGCCGTGGCGGCCGGCGTGCTCGGCATCGGGCTCGGCATCCTCGCGACCCGCTCGAGCACCGAGAACCTCGGCACCGCGTTCGACGCCACGCTCGTGGCGCAGACCTTCAGCTTTGCGACCCCCCTCGTCTTCGGGGCGCTCGGGGGCATGTTCTCCGAGCGGAGCGGCGTCGTGAACATCGGCCTCGAAGGGATGATGCTGATGGGCGCCTTCTGGGGTGTCTACGGCGCCGACAAGGGCGGGAGCTGGGCGGTCGGACTCCTCGTCGCAGCGGGCGTCGGCGGCCTGGTGGCGCTCGTCTACGCCTTCTTCGCGATCCACCTGCGGTCCGACCAGATCGTCGGCGGGACGGGTGTCAACTTCCTCGCGGTCGGGATCACGGGCTACTTCTTCGTCCAGCTGTACCACAACAATCCGATCCCGAACGGCGTCTCCCTGCTCCCGAACATCAAGATCATCTCCGGCAACAACTTCTTCGCCCAGGCGATCGGCGACCTCAACATCCTCACGTGGGCGAGCTTCGCGCTCGTGATCGTCGCGTACGTCGTGCTCTTCAAGACGCCGATCGGGTTGCGGATCCGAGCCTGCGGCGAGCACCCGCGCGCCGCGGACACGGTGGGAATCAACGTCTACGCGGTCCGGTACGGCTGCGTCGTCCTCTCCGGCGTCCTCGCCGCGCTCGGTGGCATCTACCTCTCCGAGGGGCCGCAGGGGAACGGCAGCTTCCTCTTCAACATGACGAACGGTCGCGGCTTCATCGCCCTCGCGGCGATGATCTTCGGCAACTGGCGACCGGCCGGCGCGTTCGGGGCGGCGATCCTGTTCGGCTTCTCCAGCGCGCTTGCGCTGAAGCTCCAGGTCTACTCGGGCTCGGCGGCGACGCTCTTCCAGATCCTGCCGTACGTCCTGACGCTGATCGCCGTGGCCGGCGTGATCGGCCGCACGGTGGCGCCGGCCGCCGACGGCAAGCCCTACGTCAGGCAGTAGAGAAGCAGCCCGCGCTACGTGATGGCGACCATCCGCTCGATGGCGAGCCGCGCGCGCCCGGCGAGCTCCGGCTCGACCGTGATGCGGTGCTTGCCGTCGCGGAGCGAGTCCCGCACCTTGTCGAGCGTCGTCAGCTTCATGTAGCGGCACTCCGCGTCCTCGCGCACCGGCTCGAACCGTTTGCCCGGCGCCTCGCGCTCGAGGCGGTGGATGATCCCCGTCTCCGTCGCGATGAGGAACCGCTGCTTCGGCGAGCGCTTCGCGTAGTCGATCATCTTCTCCGTCGAGAGGATCTGCGTCCGCTCGTTCCCGAACGCCATCGCCTGGCTCGCGCAGCCGCACTCGGGGTGCACGAGCAGGTCGGCGTCCGGCGCCTCGTCCTGCCAGCGCTCGATGTCGGCGGGACGGATGCCCGCGTGCACGTGGCACTCCCCGAGCCAGATCGTCAGCTTGCGGCCGGTCACCTTCTCGAGCCAGAGGCCGAGGTACATGTCCGGGAGGAAGAGGATCTCCTGCTCCGGCGGGATCGCCTCGATCACGCCCTTCGCGTTCCCGGACGTGCAGCAGTAGTCGCTCTCCGCCTTCACCTCCGCCGTCGTGTTCACATAGGAGACGACGACCGCGCCGGGATGCCGCGCCTTCCACTCGCGCAGCTGCTCGGCGTCGATCGAGGCGGCAAGCGAGCAGCCGGCGCCCAGGTCGGGGAGCAGAACGGTCTTCTCCGGGCTGAGGATCGCCGCCGTCTCGGCCATGAAATGGACGCCGCAGAAGACGATCGTCTCCGCCTCGGTGGCGGCCGCCTGGCGCGAGAGGCCGAGCGAGTCGCCGACGTAGTCCGCGACGTCCTGCACCTCGGGGCGCTGGTAGTTGTGGGCGAGGATCACGGCGTTTCTCGCCTCGGCGAGGGCGCGAACCTCCTCGTGCAGCTCTGTGCTGGGCATTGCGCCGACGGTCATCGGACCTCCAGGGAGACGTGGAGCGAGCGGGCGGAATGGGTGAGAGCGCCGACCGAGACGAAGTCGACGCCCGTCTCGGCGTATGCGCGCACGGTGGCGAGGGAGACGCCGCCGGAGGCCTCGAGCTCGGCGCGGCCGGCTGCCAGGTCGACGGCTTCGCGGACCTCCTCGGGCCTCATGTTGTCGAGCAGGATCCGTGGTGCGCCGCCCTCGATCGCCTCGCGCACCTGCGCGAGCGTCTCGGCCTCGACCTCGACCGGGAGCCCATCGACGCGGCCCTCGAGAGCGGCCAGTGCCGCGGCGACTCCGCCGGCGACGCGGAGGTGGTTCTCCTTCACGAGCACGCCGTCGTAGAGGCCCGCGCGGTGGTTCCGGCCGCCGCCGCAGCGGACGGCATACTTCTCGAGCGCGCGCAGCCCGGGCGTCGTCTTGCGGGTATCGAGGACAGTGGTGCGCGTTCCCTCGGTCAGCTCGACGAAGCGGCGTGTGAGGGAGGCGATCCCGCAGAGCCTGCCGAGCAAGTTCAGCGCGACGCGCTCGCCGCTGAGGATGGCGCGCGCAGGCCCCGCGACCTCGGCGATCACGACTGGGACGTCGGAGACGGCGGCTCCCTCTTCGAGCCTCGGCTCGACCCGTACCGCCGGGTCGAGCGCGTGGAAGACGGCGGCCGCGACCGGCACGCCGCAGACCACGCCGGGCTCCTCGAGCAGCAGCTCGGCGCCGCAGCGCGCGTCCTCGGGTACGAGCGCGAGCGTCGTGGCGTCGCCCGAGCCCACGTCCTCGGCGAGGGCCGCGGTGACGACGCGCTCGATGTCCTCGCGCGTCAGCTCCACCGCTCCAGCTCCGGCTCGCGGCCGGGGTGGACGACGAGGTGCCCGGCGAGCTCGTCGTTTGCGACCGGGAAGTCTTCGCGGAAGTGGACCCCGCGGCTCTCCTCCCGCGCCAGCCCGCAGGCCGCGATCTCGCGGACGAGCGGATGCGGCGAGGCGAGCAGCCGCAGCAGGCCCCCGGCGCTGCGGATCAGGCCGGCGTCGCTCCAGAGCGCAGCGCCTGCTGCGGCGGCGGGCGCGATCGGCGCCGCGTCGGCGTCGAACCGAGGCCCGGCGAGCGCGGCGAGGCCCGCCCGGCGACCGAAGACGAGGCACTCGAGCAGCGAGTTCGAGGCGAGCCGGTTCGCGCCGTGGACGCCCGTGCAGGCGCACTCCCCGGCGGCGTACAGCCCGGGCACCGTCGTCCGTCCGTCCAGATCGCTCACCACGCCGCCGATCGCGTAGTGGGCGGCGGGGGAGACCGGGACGGGTTCGTCGGCCGGGTCGTAGCCGGCCAGCTCGAGCGTCGCGATCAGAGTCGGGTAGCGCTCGCGCTCGATCTCGCGCAGGTCGAGCCGTGCGCCGGCGCGCGACGCGATCGCGCGCGCCACGACATCGCGGGGCGCGAGCTCGTCGACGAAACGCTCGCCGCTCTGGTCGAGCAGCGTCGCTCCCGCGCCGCGCAGCGCCTCGGAGAGAAGAAAGCCGTCGTGGCCGTTGCCGTCGCGGAGGGCCGTGGGGTGGAACTGCACGAGCTCGAGGTCGGCCAGCGCGGCGCCGGCCGCTTGTGCGAGCAGGAGCCCGTCCCCGACCGCGCCGCGCGGGTTCGTCGTGCGCGCCCAGAGCGCGGCATAGCCGCCGGTCGCGAGCACGACCGGGGACTCCCGAAAGGCCTCGAGCGTCTCGATCCGCTCTCCCTCGACCACCCGGATCGCGGGATGACTGCGTGCCTGCGCGGTCAAGACGTCCGCGACGTGGCGTCCGGTGTCCGCACCGCCCGCGTGCACGACGCGAGCAAGGGAGTGGCCGCCCTCGCGGCCGAGCCCGTCGTCGAACCGGACGCCGAGGCGGCGCAGCTCCTGGATCCTGGCGGGCGCCTCCTCGGTCAGCAGCCGCACCGCGCTGGGCCGGCAGAGGCCGCGGCCCGCGGCGAGGGTGTCGGCCGCATGGAGCGCGGGATCGTCGTCCGAGCCGATCGCGGCGGCGATGCCGCCCTGGGCCGCGTAGCTGTTCGAGCTCCGGTGCGAGGCCTTCGCGAGCACGAGCACCGAGCCTCCGGCGTCGGCCGCGGCGAGAGCCGCCGAGAGGCCGGCGACACCGGCGCCGACCACGAGAACGTCACAGGTCTCGCGTTTTTGCCTCACAATCGATAACCTCGAGACCGAGTCTACATGGTTGACGACTCTCAGGCGAAAACTGCGGCGCACGCCGTCCTGGCGGCCGTTCTCCAGGTGCGGGAGGGCCGGCTGCAGGCGCTGCTCTGGCAGCGGGCGCGCGAACCCTTCGCGGGCGCCTGGGCGCTGCCGGGCGGGGCGCTGGCGGACGACGAGACGCTGGAGGAGTCCATGCGCAGGCACCTGGCCGAGAAGGTCGACGTGCGGGAGGTGTCGCACCTCGAGCAGCTGGAGACGCGCAGCGACCCGCAGCGCAATCCGAGGCGGCGCGAGCTCGCGACGGCCTTCCTCGGTCTCGTCCCGAGCGGGCTCGATCCGAGGGTGCCGGGGGACACGCGGTGGCATCCGGTCGACGAGTTGCCGGAGCTCGCGTACGACCACGAGGAGATCCTGCTCAGCGCCCGCGAACGTCTGCGCGGGAAGCTCTCGTACACGAATCTCGGCTTCGCGCTCGCGCCTCCGAGCTTCACGCTCGCCGAGCTGCGCGACCTGTACGCGGCCGCTCTCGGCCACGCGGTGGGTGCGACGAACCTGCAGCGAGTCCTCCTCCGGCGCCGGCTGCTGGAGGACACAGGGGAGCTTCGCCGCTACGGCGGCGGGGGCGGCCGTCCGGCGGCGATCTATCGTTTCCGGAGCTGCCGCCTGGAGATCACGGACCAGTTTGCCGTCCTCCGTCCGCCTACACTTACTCACTGACTTGGCCGTCCGTACCCAGACTCTGATGCAGCCGCGCCGCCTGAACGTCCGGGCGTGGCTCGCCTTCCTCTTCGGGCTCGTCGCGGTGCTGACCATCCCCGCGGCGATCGAGTTGACGCGGAAGATTCCCGGCGCCGTTCTCCTCGATGCCGTGTGGGGGATCCCGGTCGCCGCCCTCGCGGCCACGGCGTCCCTGCTCTTCGCCCGTGGCGCCCGCGGCGCGATCGCGCGGACGCTCGAGCGGGCGGGCGGCTCGACGTGGATCCGGCTCGGCCGCATTCTCGCCGTCGCGGGGATCTGCCTCACGCTGTCGGCCTCGATCTCGGTCGGGCTGTACGAACTTCTGCTGCGCCTCGAGCACTAGAGGGTTTGGCGGAAAGCCGCTCGTCGTCGGCGTGCGATGGTCGTTCGCTGACAAGGACGCAGGGAGCCCGAATAGCAGCGCTATTCGGGCGACCGAGGACGCCGCTCAGCGGGCGAGCAGCGTGCGCCGCCGGCTCGGTCTGA
>DASXDE010000075.1:0-14066 GCA_036490825.1 Gaiellaceae bacterium | reverse complement strand
CGCGCGTGCGCGAAGCCTTGACAGTTCGGCGGTCATACCGGTAGGGAGACACCTCTTCCCATTCCGAACAGAGAAGTTAAGCCTGCCAGGGCCGATGGTACTCGGAGGGCAACCTCCCGGGAGAGTAGGTCGCCGCCGATTTATTTGCCGAAAAGGGCCGCGAAAGCGGCCTTTTTCATGCCGCGACGTTGCTGTGGAGGCGGTCGCGCCAGACGGGGTCGAGCTCCCGCAGCCGGCGGACGCGCTCGGCGACGGGTGGGTGCGTGACGAACAGCGCGCCCAGCCCGCGCTCGGCGAACGGGTTGATCGTGAACAGCGGCTCCGTCGCCGGACTGCCCTCGAACTCGACGAGCTCGGCTGCCTGCTCGAGGCGCGTCAGCGCGTCGGCGAGCCCGTGCGGCGAGTCGCAGAGCGCGGCCGCGTAGCGATCCGCGGCGAACTCGCGCTTCGGCGACACGAGCAGATGGACGCAGGCGGCCGCGACTGGGCCGAGCACGAACAGCAACGCCCGCGCGAACCAGCCACCGATCCGGCTCGTCTCGAGCATCACGGCCGCGGCGACGGCGGCGGCGGTCTGCACCTGCACGTCGTGGAGTCGCACATGGGCCACCTCGTGCGCGAGCACGCCCTCGAGCTCCGCCGGCGTGCAGGCTGCGATGCAGCCGGTGCTCACGGCGACGGCCGAGCTTCGCACGCCACGGCCCGTGGCTGCCGCGATGGGCAAGCCGTCTGCGACGAGATAGAGGCGCGGCTTCGCGATCCCGGCGCGGGCGGCCAGTCGCTCGACCGTGGAGTGGAGAAGCGGCGCCTCGCCCAGCGGCAGCTCGCGCGCCCCGATCATCCCCAGCATCACGCGGTCGAAGGACCAGTACGCGCCGGCCGCGACGAGCAGGGCGCAGAAGACGAAGATCGAAAGACCGCGCACTCCGCCGAGCAGCCACCCGAGGAGGGCGAAGAGGCCGCCGAGCGCGAGCACGAGAAGCCAGGCCTTGACGATGTTGCGGGCCGCGAGGAGCACGGGCGACCTAGCGGTCTTCGCCGCCGTCTTCCTGCCCGTCGTCCTCGAGCAGGCCGCGCGGCGGCCAGTCGTCGTTCTGGGGCGCGTCGCAACGGCTCGAGCAGTGGAGCGACGCGATGTTCTGGAGAGGGACGAGGATGTGTCCGTTCAGCTCGATGTGGGCCACCTCGTCGACGAAGCAGTACGCGGTGAGCACGCCTTCCTGATACTCGCCGCCGAAGAGCGCGACCTCGACCTGCTCGCCCTTGTACTTGCTCGTGTAGTCCTCCACCCCTCGGAGCGTAGCCAACGCGGCTCATCGTTCATTCACCCGGCGCGGGAACGGTAGGCGCCGTGAGCGAGGATCCTTACTGGTGGGACGAGCGAGTGGAGGCGTGGGAGGAAGTTGCCTCGAGCGCCCCCTTTCTCGCGATCCGTGACCGCATCGTCGAGCTGGCCGAGCCACGACGGGACGACTACGTCGTCGATCTCGGCGCGGGCACGGGGCTGCTCGCTCTTGCGCTCGCGCCGCGCGTGCGGGAGCTGGTCGCCGTCGACATCTCCGAGCGGATGCTCGAGCGGCTCGACGACGGGGCGGCGGCCGACGGCGTGCACAACGTCGAGGTGCTCGTTGCCGATCTCCGCCGACTGCCCCTCGAGGACGAGTCTGCGACGCTCGTCGTCTCCAACTACGCGTTCCACCATCTCGACGACCCCGGAAAGGAGCTCGCACTCGCTGAAGCGCGGCGGATCCTTCAGCCGGGTGGACGTCTCGTGATCTGCGACATGATGTTCTCGCTCTCGCTCGAGCCGCGCGACCGTCGACTCATCTGGGAGAAGGTCAGCGGATTGCTCAAACGAGGGCCGGCAGGGGTGGTTCGTCTGCTCCGCAACGCGGTGCGTATCCTCGCCGGTCGCTGGGAGCGGCCGGCTACGCCGGAGACGTGGGAGGAGATGCTCGTGGCGCGGGGATTCGACCGTGTGCGCATCGAGTTGCTCGAGCACGAGGCGGCGGTGGCCATTGCGCGCCGGCCGGTGATCAGTAGCGGGGGAGCTCGAGCGCGCGTCGTTCGAGAAGCTTCCAGCGGTAGCTGAAGAGCGCCTCACTCCAGCGCTCGCGCTTGCCGGTGAGCGGGTTGTTCACGAGCACGTAGCCTGGCCCGGCGCCGACCAGCACGATCGCGTGCTCGTCGAGGTTCACCGTGATCTCGCGGCCGGACGGTGTCAGCCAGCTCAAGTAGGGGCCCGGTGCGAGCCCGACCCATGCGAGGACCGGATGCCCGGCGAGGACGGCGGCTCGCACCGCCGCGACGCTGCGACCGTGCAGGTCGCGAAGGTGGATGTCGTACCGGCCGGCGAGGGCGCGGACCGGCGGCTCGTAGACGCCGAAGCCTCCCTGCGTTCCGCCTCCCGCCGGGCGGCCGACGAAGCCGCGCTCCGGGTCGCCCCAGCGGAAGAGCCTGCTGCCGAGGACCGGTTCAGGATCGAGCGGGCCGCTGCGCGGCAGCCGCCGCTGGAGCTCGAGCTGCCCCACCCGCACCCCCGCCGCGGCGAGGAGCATCGACAGCGCCGTCGCCTCGCAGTCGTTATGCAGCAGCTGGCGGGCGGGCCGGAGCGCGATCGTCGTCCAGAGCGGCACGACCGGCAGGTCGACCCGATTCTCGTGCGCCGCCAGTGCCCGCCTGACCACGCGCAGCGCGCGGTGGAGATGGACCGCGAGGCTCAGACTCGCCCGTCCGCGCCTGGCCTCGACCCGGTCCGGAAGGCCGATCCGCCGCTGGCCCGGGTGGAGTGTTTCGATCCGTTCGCCCGCCGCATAGACGGCGAGCGTCGCCGGATGAGGCGGGTGCGCCCGCGACGTTGCCGGTCCGCCGCTGCCGCAGCCGACGAATACCGCTGCGAACGAGAGCACGGCCAAGAACCCCATAGCCCGCATCGCCGTCACGGTACCCACGGACGGATGACGGGTCGAGGAGCCGTCTTCACCGCACTTTCATCGCGGGGTCGTAGCCTCCGGCGCAATGTCGTGGCCGGCCGTTGCCCGTGGTGCGATGCGGCCGCTGCGCGGGCCACTCCGATTGCGGTTGGTGATCCCGGCCATCATGCTCGCCTTCCTCTCGCCCGCGATCTACTCGTGGGCACGGATGGCGACGCTGCCGTCCAGCCTCCCGCTCGGCGTCCGTAGCGTCGAGTGGCTGAGGATGCACCACATGAACTGGCTCGTCGACGAGGCCGAGCACATCTACTACACCTGGCAGACGCCGGCGAAAGGAGGCCGGCAGCTGAAGAAACTGCCCACGGTCGGGCTCCGCGCCAAGCCGAAGGCGCACGCGAGCGCTCCTGGACCGGCGCGCATCCGGCCTGTCTTCGCTCACCCGCTCGCCGGCGAGGGAGTCTGGAGGCCCAGTGGACCGCCGGTCGGCGGAAGCCCGCCCGTCCTGGTCACGACCTTCCGCACAGAGCGCGACTACCCGCGCATCGTCGCGTACGTCGCATGGTTCGACCACGCTCGCACGGCGCTCGCCTATTACCCCGGCCGCTACGAGCCGCCGAGCGCGACGCTGCGTGGCCCGATGGAGGTGCCGTGGGGCCAGCGCTGGCGCCTGCTCGCGACCTTCAACAGCGGCTTCATCTACAGCGACGGCCTGAACGGAGACGTGCTCGACGGGCACGTGAACGAGCCGCTGAGGGACGGCCTCGCGACACTCATCGCCTATCGGAACGGGACGGTGAACATCGTCGGCTGGCACGGCGCCCCGCGGCCCGGGCCTGCGATCGCGTTCGCGCGCCAGAGCCTGCCCTTGATCATCGACCGCGGGCGGCTCACCCCCGCCCTGAACGACAGCAGCCAGTGGGGCTTCACGCTGGGGAACGCCGTCCGCGTCTGGCGTACAGGAATCGGCATCGATCGACGCGGGAATCTGATCTACGCGGCCGCCGACTACCAGACGGTGATCTCGCTCGCCGAGATTCTCAAGCGAGCGGGTGCCGTGCGCGCGATGGAGCTTGACATCAATCCCGAGTGGCCGACGCTGATCACGTACCGGCACCGGCACGGGCTGCTCCCGACGAGGATCGTGCCCAATTACCAGCAGCCGGCCACCCGCTACCTCGTCCCCGACGACCGCGACTTCTTCGCCGTATACCGCCGCCTGCCGGGGCTCAACGCCGTCCCGTTGAAGTAGGCAATGTCCCGAGGGTTGAAGGATCCACAGTCGGACCGGGCGAACCCCGCTGGGAACGAGCGCTTGACGGCGGCGGTCGGGGTGCTCGTGCTCGCTCCGGTCGTCGTCGAGGGGGCAAGCGTCCTGCTCGGCGTGCACACGTTCATGTCGCTGCACGTGTTCGTCGGTCTCGCCCTGATCCCGCCGGTTCTCCTGAAGCTGGCGAGCACCGGGTGGCGCTTCGCGCGCTACTACACACGCAGCCGCGCCTACCGGGCCCAGGGGCCACCGCAGATAGCGATGCGACTACTCGCGCCGATGTTCGTCGCGGCGACCGTGGTTCTGTTCGGCAGCGGCGTCGCAATGGGCCTCCTACACGGGCATGCCCTTCAGATCGCCCGCCGACTCCACGGCCCGGCGGCTGTGATCTGGCTCGCGCTCCTCGGCCTGCACGTGCTCGTCTACCTGGGCCGCGCATTGAGAAGCACCGCCGAGGAAGCCCGGCCGGCGAAGCAGCGACCGGTCCGCGGGACGACCGCGCGGGCATACGCTCTGGCGGCGGTCGTCGTCTGCGGCCTGGTGGTCGGCGGCGCAACGGTGCCTGCCCAACACCGCTGGGTCGACCTACGGCGCGACCACCACGAGCGGAGGGGGATCGGGCAGCCGGCTCAGTCGACCGGCCGGAAAGCGCCGTTCTCGCACGTGCAGAGCCAGCGGCCGCAATTCTCGACGACCGGCAGCGCCATCCCCAGCGCCGCGGTCTGCACGCGTCGCATCGAGCCGCCGTGCGTGACGACGAGCACGCTGCCGCCAGCCGGGTGACGCTGCGAGATCCGCCGGAGCGTGCGCAGGATCCGCTCCTGGTGCGCCTCCGTCGACTCGCCGACGAACTCGACGCGATCCCGGTCAACGGCGGTCAGCCCTTCCCACGTTCCCCAGTCCTTCTCCCGCAGGTCCGCGTCGAGCACGACGGGTAGCCCGAGCCGCTCGCCGACGATCTCCGCCGTCTCGCGGGCCCGTGCGAGGTCGCTCGCGTAGATCGCCTCGAGCTCCTCGTCCGCCAGCTCCTCCGCGAGCTGCCGCGCCTGCCGGCGGCCGAAGTCGCTCAGCGGCCGGTCGGTATGACCTTGCAGGCGCCCGGCGGCGTTCCAGTCGGTCTCGCCGTGACGAACGAGCAGCAGCGTGGTCATGACGGATTACGCTAGCCAGCCATGGACCTCGGCCTCGCCGACAGCGTCTGCCTCATCACCGGCTCCACGGGCGGGATCGGCCTCGAGACCGCGAAGCTGCTCCGCGCCGAGGGCGCTACCGTCGTCACGACCGGCCGCAACGGCGGCGACGTGCGGGCCGACCTCTCGCAGCCCGGCGAGCCCGAGCGCGTCGTACAGGAGACGATCGAGCGGCACGGACGGCTCGATGTGCTCGTGAACAACGTCGGCTACAGCGAGATCCGGAAGCTCGAGGACGTGACCGACGACATCTGGCAGGCGTCGTTCGAGATCAACCTGATGAGCGCTGTCCGGGCGACGCGGGCCGCCCTGCCCGGGATGCGCGAGCGTGGAGCGGGGACGATCGTCAACGTCTCCTCGACCGCCGCGAAGCGCCCGTCTACGGGCATGCCGGACTACTCGGTCATGAAAGCGGCGCTGCTCTCCTTCTCCCGCCTCGTCGCCGACCTGTACGCGAAGGACGGGGTTCGGTGCAACGCCGTCACGCCCGGTCCGACTGCGACGGAGGCCTGGCTGGGCGACGGGGGCCTCGCCGACCAGCAGGGGGAGCGCGAAGAGGTGCTCGCGAAGGTCGCCGCCGGCCGGCCCCTGGGCCGGCTCGCGCAGCCCGAGGAGATCGCCGCGGTGGTCGTCTTCCTCTGCTCGCCGCGCGCGAGCTACGTGACCGGCGCGGCGTGGAGCGCCGACGGCGGCACCGTGCCGATCATCGTCTGAGCCGCGTCGGCTCGGCCGCTGACCCGGCTCTCAGCCGTCGCGGAAGAGGACGCTGATGCTTTCGCGGCCGTGAATGCGCTTGATCGCCTCCGAGAACAGGGCGGCGACCGAGACGACCTCGACCCGGTCCCCGAGGGGATCCGGCTGGTTCTCGACGGTGTCGGTGACGATCACGCGTTGGATCGGGCTCGCTGCGAGCTTGGTCCCGGCGTCGCCGGAGAAGAGGCCGTGCGTCGCTGCGGCGATCACCGAGCGTGCGCCGCGCTCGACGAGCCTTTCCGCCGCCTCGACGAGCGTCCCGCCGGACGCGACGAAGTCGTCGACGAGGATGGCGTCCCGGCCGGCGACGTCGCCGAGCAGGCCGAACACCTCCACGTCCTCGTCGTGCCCGGCGCGCGTCTTGTCCGCGAGCGCGAACCCGCCGCCGAGCCTGCGCGCGAAGCGCCGCGCCACCTTCGCGTAGCCGGAGTCCGGGGAGACGACGACCGGGTCGGTGACGCCGGCGTGGCGGATTGCGTCCACGAGAATCGGCATTGCGTACAGGTCGTCCACCGGGATGCGGAAGAAGCCCTGGATCTGCGGCGCGTGCAGGTCCATCGTGACGACGCGGTCGGCGCCGGCGACCTCGATCGCGTCGGCGAGCACGCGCGCACGGATCGAGACGCGCGGCTCGTCCTTCTTGTCGCCCTTGCCGTAGCTGAAGTACGGGACGACGGCGGTCACCGAGGCGGCGCTCGCGCGCCGGCACGCGTCGAGCCAGAAGAGCAGCTCGACCACGTTGTCGTTGGCGGGGTAGATCGTCGACTGGACGACGTAGACGTCGCGCCCGCGGACGTTCTCGAGCAATCGGACGAAGATCGTTCCCTCGCCGAACCGGATCGTCTCCGCCGCCGCGGGCTGCACTCCGAGCTCGGCGCAGATCGCGGCGCCGAGGCGGCGGCTGCCGGAGCCGCACACCACGACGGGCACGTCGGCCGTGCGGCGGCGCAGGCGCATCGGTGCAAGTATCGACGTTCGGGCCACTTCCCGCCCCTCGACGAGCGGGATACCCTGACCCCCGATGCCGGAGATCGCCGGAAAGGTCGCCGACGGCTTCGCGGACGCGGTTCGCGAGCATGAGGAGCAGTGGCTCTCGCCGCTCGCCGTGCGCTCCTACGAGACACGCGGGCGCGAGACGCCGGAGGAGGAATGCCGGCTGCGGACGCCGTTCCAGCGCGACCGCGACCGGATCGTCCACTCGAAGGCGTTCCGCCGCCTCCGCCACAAGACCCAGGTCTTCATCGATCCCGAGGGCGACCATTTCCGCACACGGCTCACGCACACGCTCGAGGCGGCAGGCATCGCGCGCGGCGTCGCGCGGGCTCTCCGCCTCAACGAGGATCTGACCGAGGCCGTCGCGGTCGGGCACGACGTCGGCCATCCGCCGTTCGGTCACGCGGGGGAGCAGGCGCTCGACGAGCTTCTGCGTGAGCGCGGTCTCGACGGCTTCCGCCACAACGAGCACTCGCTGCGGGTCGTCGAGCGGCTCGAGCGGGACGGCCGCGGCCTCAACCTGACGTGGGAGGTGCGCGACGGCATCCTCAAGCACACGGGCGCGGACGAGCCCGAGACGCTCGAGGGCCGGATCGTTCGCCTCGTCGACCGCTTCGCCTACATCAACCACGACATCGACGACGCCGTGCGCGCGGGGCACCTCGATCCCGCCGAGCTCCCGGCCGAGCCGATCGAGCTGCTCGGGGAGACGGGCTCGCGCCGCATCGACACCCTCGTCCACGACGTCGTCGAGTGCTCCGCCCGGGCGGGCGACATCGTCCAGAGCGAGCAGATCGGCGAGGCGATGCTCGCGCTCCGCACTTTCATGTTCGAGCGCGTCTACCTCGCCCAGGAGCACGGCCCGCCGCGGGTCGCGGTGCGGCGCATCTTCGAGGAGCTCGTCGGCGGGCGAGGGATGGACGTCGAGGGAGCCACCGACTATCTCGCGGGCATGACCGATCGCTTCGCGCTCTCCTACGCGGCGGAGCTGGACCGGTGACCCGCATCAAGGACGAGTCGGTCGAGCGCGTCAAGGCGACGATGGAGATCCTCCCGGTCGTGGAGGAGGTCGTCCGCCTTCGCAAGTCGGGCGGCACGTACAAGGGGCTCTGTCCCTTCCACCAGGAGCGGACGCCGAGCTTCACGGTCTCGCCCGCGCGGGGCACCTTCAAGTGCTTCGGCTGTGGCGAGGGCGGCGACGCGATCACGTTCGTCGAGAAGATCGAGAACGTCGACTTCGTGGGCGCGATCGAGGTGCTCGCGCGGCGCTTCGGCGTCGAGCTCGAGTACGAGGAGGCCTCGCCGGAGCAGGAGCAGAAGCGCCGGCGCGACGAGCGGTTGCGTGCCCTCCTCGAGCGGGCGGCGGAGTTCTACGCGCGCGTGCTCTGGGATTCCGAGGCGGGCGCGGGGGCTCGCGACTACCTCGCCTCGCGCGGGCTCGGGGAGGAGGTCTGCCGCGAGTTCCGGCTCGGCTACGCGCCGGGCGGGCCGCGTCTCGCCTCCCGCGCCGCGCAAGAGGGCTACGCGCAGGAGGAGCTGCTCGCGGTCGGGCTCGCGAACCGTCGGGGCAACGACTACTTCCAGCGCCGGATCGTTTTCCCGCTCGCCGACGCGCGTGGTCGCGTGCGCGGCTTCCAGGCGCGGAAGCTCCACGACGACGATCCGCTGCAGGCGAAGTACGTCAACTCGCCGGAGGGCGAGCTGTTCCGCAAGGGCGACCTCCTGTACGGGCTCGACACCGCGCGGCAGGCGATCGCCCGCGAGGACCGGGCCGTCGTGGTGGAGGGGAACACCGACGTGATCGCGCTCCGCCAGGCCGGGTTCGCGCCGGTCGTCGCCTCGATGGGCACGGCGCTCACCGAGGCGCAGCTGCGCGAGCTCGCTCGCCTGACCAAGCGGCTCTTCCTCTGCTTCGACGCCGACGCCGCGGGCCGGGACGCAACGCTGCGCGGGATGGAGCTCGCCGTGCGGGACCGCTTCGCCGTCCGCGTCGTGCCGCTGGACCCTGGCACGGATCCCGCCGACGATCCCGCCGCCTTCCAGGAGCGGCTCGCCTCGCCGGTCAGCTACCCCGTCCACCGGGTGCGCCTCGAGCATGCGCGGGCGAGCGACCGCGAGAGCGCATTCGCGGCGATCCGCTCGTTCCTCACGTCGCTGCCCGACTCGCCCGAGCACCTCGAGGCGATCCGGGTGGCCGCGGACCTCCTCGACCTGCCGCCGGAGACGCAGTCCGGGCTCGCGCCCGCGCGCGGCAGCGCGCGCACGGCCGGCGTCGTCTCCCCACGCCTCCTCGACGCGGGGCAGCGGCTCGAGCGCAGCGCGCTCGCCGGGGCCGCCGGGCACGAGTCGCTGTTGCCGGAGCTCGAGCGGCTCGGGCCGGAGCACTTCGACGACGATCTCCACCGGCGGGCCCGGGCGTACCTGCTCGGACAGGAGGCGGCCGACGGCGAGCTGACCGCGCTTCTCGCGGGGCTCTACGCGCAGCGGGACGAGGAGGAGATCACGCTCGAGACGGCGAGCCAGCTGCTCCTCCGCCTGCAGGAGCGGAGGCTCGAACGGGAGCTCGCCTCCGCCGACGGAGACCGCCTCGTCGAGCTCCAGCAGGAGCTCGCGAAGCTGCGGGACGAGATCAGGGCATTCGCCTGAGGCGCCGCTACACTGGGCGCCGCCAATCCCCGGTAGCTCAATTGGCAGAGCATCCGGCTGTTAACCGGAGGGTTGTTGGTTCGAGTCCAACCCGGGGAGCTTGCGGCCGCGCGGTTACGCTCCCGCGTTGTGGCTGATCTCCCTTCCCGCTTCGACGAGCTGCTGCGGCGCCTCGGCGAGATCTCCGATCTCCAGCACGTCTCGTCCCTGCTGGGCTGGGACCAGGAGACGAAGATGCCGCCGCTCGGCGCGCCGGCACGGGCCGAGCACCGCGCGACGCTCGCCCGCATCGCTCACGAGCTCGGCACGGCGCCGGAGCTCGGGGCGCTGCTCGAGGAGCTGCGCGAGCTCGAGGAGAGCCACGAGCCGGAGTCGTTCGAGGCGAGCGTGGTGCGCGTCGCGCGCCGGGACTACGAGAAGAAGCGCCGCGTACCGAGCGAGCTTCGTGCGGAGATGACCAGGGCCGCGTCGCACGGCTACCGCGCCTGGCTCGAGGCGCGCGCCGCCGGCGACTTCGAGCTCCTCCGCCCGCACCTCGAGCGCCGCCTCGCGCTCATGCACGAGTACGTCGCGTGTCACGAGCCGTACGACGACGCCTACGACGTCCTCCTCGACGACCACGAGCCGCGCATGCTGACCTCGGACGTCGCGGCGGTCTTCGCGCGCCTCAAGGACGAGCTCGTGCCCCTCGTCGCCGGCCTCCGGGAGACGGTCGACGACTCGTGCATCCGGGGCGAGTTCTCCCCCGAGCGGCAGCGGGAGTTCTCGCTCGTGGTGCTGGGGCGGTGGGGGATGGACGACCAGGCGTGGCGGCTCGACGACACCGTGCACCCGTTCGCCTCGAACCTCTCGGAGGCGGACATCCGCCTCACCGCGCGCTTCGACCACGACAACCTGACCGGGGTCCTTTCGTGCATGCACGAGTTCGGGCACGGCCTGTACGAGCGCCAGGTCGACGAGCGGTACGCGCGCACGCCGCTGCAGGCCGGCGCCTCGTCCGCCTTCCACGAGTCGCAGAGCCGGCTGTGGGAGAACGTCGTCGGGCGCGGGCTCTCGACCTGGCGCTTCTTCTATCCCCGGTTGCGGGAGGCGTTCCCGGAGCGGTTCGCCGAGGTGCCGCTGGAGGAGTTCCAGCGCGCCCTCAACCGCGTCGCGCCGAGCGTGCGCCGCGTGGACGCCGACGAGGTGACGTATCCGCTCCACATCATCCTGCGCTTCGAGCTCGAGCGGGAGATGCTGGGCGGAGAGGTGGCGCCGCGCGACCTGCCGGAGGCCTTCGACGCGAAGCTGCGCGAGTATCTCGGGGTCGAGCCGGCGGACGTCGTGGACGGGGTCTTGCAGGACGTCCACTGGTCGGACTCCAACTTCGGCTACTTCCCCACCTACGCGCTCGGGAACGTGATCTCCGTGCAGCTCTGGGAGCGCGCGACGAGTGAGCTTTCCGACCTCGACGTCGAGTTCGAGCGCGGCGAGTTCGGCTCCCTCCGCGAGTGGCTCCGCGAGCACGTGCATCGCTGGGGTCGAGCCTTCGAGCCGCCGGAGCTGCTCGAGCGGGCGGCCGGCGGGCAGCTCGATCCGGAGCCCTACCTCGCGTACCTGCACGGCAAGCTCGAGGCGCTCGAGCTCGCGTAGTTCCGAGCCGGTGGCGCTCCGCTAGACTCGCGGCGTGAGCTGGCTGTACATCGCCTTGCTCGCGGTCGCTGTCGTGCTGGTCGCAGGCGCCGAGTGGCCGCGGCTGGGAGAGCGCTTCGGCGTCGACTCGCGCCGGCGCCGTCAGCGCGCCCGGCGGAAGGCGAGTCTCCGAGTCGTCCGGGACGACGAGGCGGACGAGTTCGCAGCCAGCGTCGAGCGGGACCTCGCGAACCTGCCGACCATCGACGACCGCGAACGCCGCAAGGGCTAAAGGCCTCTAGCGCGGTCGAACGGCGAGCCGGCGTCGGCGTGATGCTTCAACCACGCGGTTCGCAGCTCGCGCGTGCGCCGTTCGAGGCCGTCGATCAGCCGGCGGGACTCCTGCAACTCACGCGAGAGCGCTTCGACCCGCCGCACCTCGGCTGCGATCTCGGCCAGCGGGCTGGCCGGATCCGCGTTGAGCTCGGTGAGCCGTCCTTCCGCGGCATGTAGCTGCGCGCCTGTGGCCCGGGCCCAGGCGTCGGCCTGGTCGGCGAGCGCGCGCAGCTCGGCCTCGGTCGCGACCTGGCCGCCGACGACCTGGCGCAGGCGCTTGACGAGTGCGAGGTCGAGCTTCTCGGGAACGACGTTCACGGGCGACTGAGACTGCCAGATTCGATCGGTCAGTGCCGCACCGTCACCGTCGCATGCGCGACTCGCGTGTTCGGCAGCACCGGCCCGACGTCCTCCATGTTCTTCGTCTCCTGGTAGTCCGAGGCAGTGACGGTCACGGCGTGCCTTCCTGCCGGCAGCCCTTTCGTCCCGATCGAGAGAATCCCACCGGCGTACGCGAACCGGCCGGGCTTTCCGCCGACCGTCACGTGCAGCGAGCGCGGGTCGACTCCCGAGCCCGAGTCGCGGACGGCGAAGCGGATCGGCCGGCCGCCGACGGCGGTCCGGGCGAGGAGCCGGATCGAGGGAGGCGCCGTGTCGTCGACCCAGAACCGGAACGTGAAGGCGCCGGGCTTGGCTCCCGTCGGCGTGTCGAAGGCGAAGTCGTACGTGCCCGGATCGGGCAAGACGGCCGCGACGGCCGGCACAGGGCGGCCGAACTCCTGGTACGGGTTCAGGTTCGCCGGCAAACCCGTGTAGCCGACGACCCGGTTCTCGTCGTCGCCGGCGACGAGGCGCGGCGAGACCCGCACGCCGCGTGCGTGGCCGACTACGGCGACGCCGAAGTTCGCAACCCGCCGGCGGAGCGTGAACCGGAAGACCTGCTCCGGCCCGCCGAGCCGGATCGGCACTCCCGGCGTGAGGCCGCGCTCGGGATACCGGTACGACGAGACGCGGGAAGCCTTGCCGGCCGTGTCGCCGCGGTAGACGCCGGGCGCGCGCAGCGTCCGCTGCGGGTCGCGCCCGAGCCTCGGCGCCTCCACGTGGAACCAGAACGCGACCCGCCGCATGTCGCTGCCGCGCGTCAGGACGACGAAGCCGGTCCCGTCTCCCGCGCTCGCCGTCCCCGAGACCGTGAGACGGAGCGGCAGCGGGATGCCGGCCACGAGTGTCGTCGCGAGCGGGGTCAGCACGGCGCCGTGCGGCATCGACTGCGCCTCGATCGACACGCTCCACGGCGCGCTGCCCCCGCCGGCGTCCGCGGTCGAGAGCTGCGTCGTGCTCGAGAACCCGCGGCGAACGAGGCCCCAGCCGAGCGAGCTGGGATCGGTGAAGAGAAGCGGCTGATCCGCGCGGACGAGGTCGATCCTCCCTCCGCCCTCGCGCAGCGCGGAGACCTCGCCCGAGCCGCTGGACGGATGCACCGGATCGCCCGTCGAGGCGAGCGCAGACTTCACCTGCTGCACCGTCCACGCCGGGTGGCGTTGCACGAGGAGCGCGGCGCCGCCCGATGCGTGCGGCGCCGCCATGCTCGTGCCGTCGAGCGAGCCGAACTGGTTCGGCGGGAGGGAGGAGACGACGTCGACGCCCGGCGCCGTCACGTCGGGCTTCGGCAGGAGCGACACCGGCGTGGGGCCGGAGGACGAGAACGAGGCCACGACGTCGGGACGTGCCCCGTCGCCGCCGAGCGTCGAGGCGGCGGCCGTGATCGCCGCCGGCGCGTTCGCAGGCGAGCCGATCGAGCCGGCTCCCGCGCTGGCGAAGTCGTTTCCGGCCGCGACCACCGGGACGACCCCTGCGGCCGCGGCGTTGTCGAGGGCTCGGACGACGATGTCGCGGAGCGGCTGCACCTCGGGCTCGCCGATCGAGAGGTTGACGACGTTCATCCCGTCGGCCACCGCCTGGTCGATCGCCTTCGCGATCTCCGGCGAGTTCCCGTCGAGGCCGAACTCGCTGGTCGGCACTGTCAGCGCCTTGTAGTTGCCCAGGTACGCCTTCGGCGCGATCCCGGAGACGACCTCGCCGCTCGAGCCACCGGTCGGCGTGTCGTGGTCGCCGGCCGCGATCCCGGCGACGTGGGTGGCGTGGAACGAGTTCTTCGGGTCGAACGGCGTCGCCGCGTACTTCCAGTGCGTCGAGGGCGACGGGAAGGCGCGCGCGACGATCACCTTCGGCGTGGTGTAGGCAGTGTTCCCCTTCGGAAACCCGGCCGGATAGGAGAAGCCGGACGGGTCGAAGTAGCGATGCGCCTGGTCGAGGCCGTCGTCGATGATCCCGATC
>DASXDE010000074.1:0-2287 GCA_036490825.1 Gaiellaceae bacterium | reverse complement strand
AAGATCCTCGTCGACCGTGACGAGGACGGGTACCTGCTGCAGATCTTCACGAAGACGGCGCAGGACCGGCCGACGGTCTTCTTCGAGGTGATCGAGCGGCACGGCGCGACGACGTTCGGCGAGGGCAACTTCAAGGCGCTGTTCGAGGCGATCGAGCGCGAGCAGGCCCTGCGCGGGAACCTCTGACGGACATGTTCGACGACGCGAGGGCGGCGGGCCGGCAGGCTCGCTCGCTGCGGCGCGTCGGCCACCGCCCGTTTCCGCTGCCCGACAGCCGCTGGACGCTCGGGCAGACCTGGGAGCACACGTTCTGGGCGCACTGGGCTGTGCCGACCGCCGAGGTGCGCGCGCGCGTTCCGGACGAGCTCGAGATCGAGGAGCACGACGGCAGCGCCTGGCTCTCGATGGTCTTCTTCCGGGTGCGGGCTCTGCGGGCCCGCGGCGCGCTGCCGGTGCCCGGGATCTCGTCCTTCCTGCAGCTCAACGTCCGCACCTACGTCTGCGGCCCCGACGGCCTGCCGGGCGTCTGGTTCTTCAGCATCGACGCGTCGAGCCGGCTCGCCGCGCTCGGCGTCCGCCGCATCTACCACGTCCCCGCGTTCCACGCGAGGATGACGCTCGAACGAAAAGAGGACTGGCACGACGTCGAGTGCGTGAGGCTCGGCGAGCCGGGCCGTGTCTTCGCCTGGCGCTATCGGGCGACCGGCGAGACGTTCCACGCCGAGCCCGGCTCGCTGGAGTGGTTCCTGACCGAGCGCTACCGGTTGTTCGCCGCGGATGCGAGGGCGGAGATCCACCACGACCGCTGGTTGCTCAGCCCGGCGGAGGCCGAGATCGAGCTCGCCTCGATCGCGCCGTTCGAGCTGGGAGGCGCGCCGCGCTGCTGCCACTTCTGCTTCCGGCAGGACGCCCTGATCTGGCCACCGGAGCCCATCCTGGCCTGACGCCTACGTACGCTTCCGCGCGTGGAGGCTCAGCGGAGAACCGCGCTCTGGTCGGTGCTCGCGGCGCTCGCGCTGATCGCGCTCAAGCTGGGCACCGGGCTTGCGACGCACAGCCTCGGCCTCATCTCGGAAGCGGCGCACTCCGGCACCGATCTCATCGCGGCCCTCCTCACGTTCTTCGCCGTCGGCGTCGCTGTTCGCCCGGCCGATCCAGGCCACCAGTACGGGCACGGCAAGGCGGAGCATCTCTCTGCGCTCGCGGAGGGGACGATCCTCGTCGTCGCGAGCGCGGTCATCGTCTGGCGCGCCATCTCACATCTCGCCAGCGGCGGCGCCCCGGTGCATGCGACGTGGTACGCGCTCCTCGTCGTCGGCGTGGTCATCTGCATCGACGTCGCCCGCACCACCGCGTCGTGGCGCGCGGCGCGCGTGTACTCGAGCCCCGCGCTCGCCTCGAACGCGCTCCACTTCGGCAGCGACCTCGGCGGCTCCCTCGCCGTGCTCGTCGGGCTGCTGTTCGTGCGCGCCGGCCATCCCCGCGCCGACGCCGTCGCGGCCCTGTTCGTCGCTGCGCTCGTCCTGATCGCCGCCGCACGGCTGATGCGGCGCAACGTCGACGTGCTCATGGATCGCGCTCCCGCGGCCGCGGAGGAGGCGGCGCGCCGGGCGATCGTCGGCGTGCGCCCTCCGGTGCAGTTGCGGCGGCTGCGGATGCGCCAGGCGGCGGGGCGCGTGTTCGCGGATGTCGTGATCGGCGTCGACTACGGCGCCGGCGTCGGCCAGGGCCACACGGCCGCCGACATGGTCGAGCGCGCCGTGCAGTCGGCGCTGCCGGAAGCCGACGTCGTCGTCCACGTCGAGCCGATCGGCGCCGCCGACGCCGACGTGCGCGAGCGCGCGCACGCCGCGGCGCTCGCCGTGCCGCGCGTCCGGGAGGTGCACAACGTCTCCGTCGTCTCGGTCGACAGCGGCACCGAGCTCTCGCTGCACCTCAAGCTTCCCGGCGACCTGGCTCTCGAGGAGGCGCACGCGATCGCCGAGCAGGTCGAGCGCGCGATCGAGCGTGCGGTGCCGGAGGTGTCGGCGGTGCGGACGCATCTCGAGCCACTCGCCGGGGAGGCGGCCGGGACCGAGGTCGCCGGCGACGCCGCGACCGTGCGGCGCATCGTCCGTGCCGAACTCGGAGTGGAGCCGGCCGAGTTGCGTTTCGTCGACACCGACGAGGGGCTCGTCGCCTACCTCACGCTACGGCTCGGCTCCGACACGCTCGCCGACGCGCACGCGGACGCGAGCCGGATCGAGGAGCTCATCCGGCGCGAGCGGCCCGACATCGCGGACGTCGT
>DASXDE010000073.1:0-4021 GCA_036490825.1 Gaiellaceae bacterium | reverse complement strand
TCGGCTGCGAGCTGGGCGATCTGGAGCTCCTGCGGCGACAGCTGAGACCAGCCGCCGGGATCCCGGCGGCGAACGGTCTCGCCGGAGGCGCGCAGCTCCCTGCGGGCCCGTTCCGCGTACCGCAGCAGGCCGAGAGCGTCGAACGTCTCCGCTGCCTCGCGGAGCGGAGCCCGCGACTGCGTCATCCGCCGCTGCCGGCGCAGCCAGACGCCGTACGCGAGCTGCGAGCGCGCGACGTAGAACGGCCACTCCGCCTGCGCTGCCGCGATCCCGACCCGGAAGTGCTGCTCGGCGACCGCGTCCTTGGCGAGGATCGACTCCGCGTACGCGATCTGGACCTGCAGGCGGGACGCGGTCGTCGTCGCCGCAATCTGCCCCCACTCCGCCACGTAGCGCCGCACGAGCTCGAGATCGCCGTCGCCCCGTACCGCGGCGTCGGCGAGATCGGCGAGCGCCCAGCCGCAGACGAACCGATGGAACGCGGCGCCTGCGGGGTCGAAGATCCGGACAAGGTGCTCGTACGCCTCGCCGTACCGCTCCCCGGCGAGCGCCAGCCTGCCTCTCGCCAAGGCGGGAAGGGCGAGCATCGGGTTGGCCCCCAGCGGCAGGAGCAGTGTCTCGGAATCGGCGATCAGGCGCTCGGCGGTCTCGTCGTCGCCCTGCTCCGCGCTCGCGATCGCCTGAGCGAGTCGTGCGGCCACCAGATAGCGAGGCGTACGGAGCTCCCCTGCGATCCGAGCGCACTCCGCGGCGCTGGTGAACGCCCTGCGTACCGCGCCCCGGTGCAGGTCGGACCACGCCTCGAACGCGAGAGTGTGCGCCAGCAGATACAGCCGTCCGTTCGCACGCGTCCCGGCGGCCGCTGCCTGGAGAAAGGGCAGCGCGAGCGTGTCGTCCCAGACGGCCTGCGCGGCAGCACCGACCGTGAACAGCTCTTCCGGGTCGGACATGCCGGTCGGCGAGAGCCGTGAGACCTGCTCGACCACTTCCTTGCCTCTGCCGATGGGATCGATCATCGCCAGGACGTACAAGCGGTCCGGGTCGTCGCGCGGGCCTTCGATCTCGTCCGAGATCGCGGCGATCTCCTGTCGCGTGTGGTCATCCAGGCGTTCCCAGTAAGCGCGCACGCCGACCGTGGCCAGCGCCTCGAGGCCTCTCCGCCCGTCGCCGCTTGCCACCAGCTCGCGCGCGACTCGGCCGAAATCCCGGATCAGGGCCGAGCCGGACCACGTGCCCTCGGCCAGCTCCAGGCAGAACGAGGCAATCGCGTGCTCGGCCGGGGGGAGGCCGATCCCTCGCGCCTCCCTGAACAGTCGTACGCCCTCCGTGGGGCCGCCGAGCTTGAGCGCCAGGTCGCCGGCGAGGAAGAGCCGCATCGCGCGGCGCTGCGGTTCGGCCGTCAGTTCGGCCGCCCGCTCGTAGGCTGCGACCGCGACGTCGCCGCCGCCGCGAAGCGCGGCCCGCGCTGCCGTCGCCTCGAGGGCCGTGGCAACCTCCTCGCTCGGCCCGGACGCGGCCGCCGCACGATGCCAGACCGCCCGGTCCGGCTCGTCGGCGAGCGCCTCGGCGAGCGCTGCATGCGCGTATCGAAGCTGGGCCTTGGTGGCCGCCTGCTGCACCGCCGAGCGGATCAGCGGGTGCCGGAAGCGAAATCTCCCCGCCTCGAGCCGGCCGAGGCCGGCGGCGACGGCCGGTGCCAGGTCGTCCGGCCCCAGCGGCGTCTTCGCCGCTCGGCTCAGCTCGGGAAGGTCGACGTCGTCGAGCGCCGCGAGGAGGAGCAGCTTCTGCACGCCGGTGTCGAGGCTCGCCAGTCTCGTCGTGAACGCCCGCTCGAGTCGGTCGGTCAGCGGGAGCGGATCGGACCGCGCAGCTTGTGCCCCGAGCTCGGCCGCAGCGACCGGCAGCTCGATCAGGGCGAGGGGGTTCCCGGCCGCAGCCTCGAGGATCCTGCGCCTGACATCGGCCGGGAGCGTCGTCGCGCCGAGGTCGAGGAGTGCGTTCGACGCCTCCTGGTCGAGCCCCGCGACGTGCAGCTCGGGCAGGCCGGCATCGTCGAACGGGCTAGACACTCCCTCCCGGACGGCGAAGAGCAGAAGCGCCTGATCCGATTCGACGCGCCGGGCCACGAACTTGAGCACCTCGGAGGAAGGCCTGTCCAGCCAGTGCGCGTCCTCGACCACGAAGAGGAGCGTGGTCTCCGCCGCCCGTTCTGCGACCAATCCGAGCGCCGCGAGGCCGATCAGGAAGAGGTCGGGCGCGTCTGCCTCTGCAATCCCGAACGCGGTCTCGAGCGCACGCCGTTGGGGGTCGGGAAGGAGATCCAGGCCGTCGAGCAGAGGAAGCAGCAGCTGGTGGAGGCCGGCAAAGGCGAGCTGCGCCTCGGACAGCGCGCCCGTCGTGGAGACCACCGTGATGCCGCGGCGTAGCGCTCGCTCCCGTACGGCCGCGAGCAGGGCCGATTTGCCGATCCCCGCGTCGCCGCGAACGACGAGCGCGCCCCCGCGCTGCTCGATCCCGTCGACCAGCGCGTAGAGCTCCGCCTGCTCCCGATCGCGTCCGAGGAGCATGCCTGACGCACCGGCGGCCTCCTCCGCGATGACTCCACTTTGGGTCATCTCGTGGAGTTTGCCTGCCACGCGACTCCGCGACGAAATGCAGTGAGACCACGTAAGCGACCGGGCACCGCCGGGGCTAGCGTCGCTGCTCGGTAATTCGCTCGCACGCCCAGCTCGGAAAGGAGTCGCAGTGATAACGGCGATCATCGGCGTCGGGAACCTCGGACGCGCCCTCGCCGGGCATCTCGTAGCCGGGGACGAACTCGTCGTACTGGCCGCGCAGAACGAGGAGCACGCTGTGGGGCTCGCGCACGAGCTCGGGCCGCGGGTCGAGGCGGCACTCGTGGAAGACGCGATCGCGGCGGCAGATGTCGTCGTGCTCGCGCTCTGGCTCGACCAGATCAAGGCGCTGTTAGCCGAAGAGGCGCACCTGCTCGAGAACAAAGTCGTCATCGATCCCTCGAACCCGATCGGCTTCGACGATAACGGGCAAATGGTGCGGACGCTCCCCGACGGTCAGGCAGCGGGCTCGATCGTGGCCTCCCTCCTCCCGGCGAGCGCGCACTACGTGAAGGCGTTCGGCACGCTCGGCGCCGACTCGCTCGCGAGCAGCGCAAACCGGGAGCCGCGGCGAGTCGCGCTGTTCTATGCGACCGACGACGATGTCGCCGGCGGCACGGTCGAGCGTCTGATCGGGGCCGCCGGCTTCGACCCGGTGAAGGCAGGCGGCTTCGCCGACGCAATCCGGCTCGAGGGGCCGAACGGCGACCTCTCACAAGGCGGCCTGAACGGCGAGCTGCTCGACCTCGACCAGGCTCGCGCAACCCTCGCTGCCACGGAGGTGACGGCATGAGCAGCACCGAAACGACCATGGAGACATCGGACCTGCCGGACTACGCGCCTATCCCGCAATCGGCGCTCGGCCCGGCGCTCAACGAGCAGGGCTACTACGTCGACCGGGTGGAGCGGAATCTCTACTGGATCACGGACGGCACGTACCAGTGCGCCTTCCTGACCACCTCGGACGGCGTCGTCGTGCTCGACGCGCCGCCGACGATCGGCAACAACATCCAGCGGGCGGTCGACGAGATCGCCTCGGCCAACGGCGTCAGCAACAAGGTCGAGTACCTCGTCTACTCGCACCATCACGCGGACCACGTCGGTGCGGCGTCGCTGTTCGACAAGAGCGTCACGCGCATCGGGCACGAGGAGACGCGGACCCTGCTGCTGCGCGACAACGATCCGGCGCGGCCTCCGAACGACGAGACGTTCCAGGATCGGCGCACGCTCGAGATCGGCGGCGAGCGCATCGACCTCGCCTGGTTCGGCAGGAACCACTCGCCCGACAACATCATCATCCACCTGCCCGACCACGACGCGCTGATGCTGATCGACATCGTCAACCCCGGTTGGGCACCGGTCTTCCAGTCGAACCTGACCGAGGACATCCCCGGCTATCTCGAGGC
>DASXDE010000072.1:0-9176 GCA_036490825.1 Gaiellaceae bacterium | reverse complement strand
TCGGCGAAGATCTCGGCGCCGCCGCCGGGCATCGAGTCGAGGCCGGCGTCCCTCAGCGTGCGCAGCACCTCCTCGTGGTTGCAGCCCTCGAGCCGCGACATGTGGTGGATCTCGGACGCCGTGTAGAACTTGAGGTGGACGTCCGGCAACGCCTCCTTCAGCTTGCGCAGGAGCCCGGCGTAGTACTCGAGATCGACGTGGGGGTTCTCGCCGTTGACCGTGTGGATCTCGGTGAACCCGAGCAGCTCGTGCTGGGCGACCGCGTCCTCGACGAACTCGTCGGCGGTCAACGTGAACGCGTCCTCCTGCTTGCGGGTCTTGGCGAAGGCGCAGAACTTGCACTTCACGCGGCAGACATTGGTCTGGTACAGGTTGATGTTCTGGACGAAGAAGACCTCGTCGCCGCCGCCGCGCTGCCGGCGCGCGAGGTCGGCGAGCTCGCCGAGCGCGAGCAGGTCGTCCGTCTCCATCAGCGCGACGCCGTCCTCCAAGTCGAGCCGCTCGCCGGCGAGCACCTTCTCCCGGATCGGGGCGAGCGTGTCGAGGGCGTCCAGAACAGCCATTCCGGCCTTCACCTTTCCCGATCGACGACTGCGTGAGTCAGGGCCTCGAGCTCGTCGCGATGGAGCTCGCCGTCGAGGCTTCCCCTGGCTTGCCTAGCGTAGTCGAGCGCCACCAGGCGAGCCTCGTCGAGGGCGCCGGTCGCGGCGACCCGCAGGAGCGCGCCGTCCATCGGGCCGCCCGCGAGCGCGGCCCGGACCACGGCATCCTGCTGCGCGGCGAGCAGGAGCGGCAGGGTCGGCGTCCCGTCGCGGAGGTCGGTGCCGGCGATCTTGCCGGTCTCGATCGTGGCGCCCGAGCAGTCGAGGACGTCGTCTGCGATCTGGAAGGCGATCCCGAGCGCGAGCCCGTACTCGCCGGAGCCGCCGCCGAGCCGGCAGGCCGCCTCGAACAACTTCCCGGTCTTGAGCGCGCACCGCTCGAGGTACGCCTCGACCGTGGTGGAGGGGTCGTACGCCTGTGTCCGCTGCAGCGCCTCCCCGCGTGCGAGCGACAGCGTCGTGTCGGCGAGGATCTGGACCGCGGCGGCGTCCGCCGTCGCGCTCAGCTCCGAGAAGGCGCGCGCGAAGAGGTAGTCGCCGGTCGCGCGGGCCGCGGCCGGGCCGTAGACCGACCAGGCGGCGGCCTTGCCGCGGCGGAAATGGGCACGGTCGATCAGGTCGTCGTGGACGAGCGTCGCCATGTGGACGAGCTCGACCGCGACGCCCGCCGCGAGCGAGGGCTCGCTTCCCGGCGGCGCGGAGAGGAAGACGAGGGCCGGCCGCAGCCGCTTGCCGCCCGCCGCGAGCGCCTCGTTCCCCACTGCCGCGACGAGCCCCGGATGGGTGGCGACCGTCCGCGCGAGCCGCTCCTCGAGCGCGTCGAGATAGTCGTCGAGCCCCGCCACCGACCGGATGTCCTCCAGCTTCTCCGTCAGACCGCCTCCCCTGCGTGGAGGGCCACGATACCCCCGGCGAAGAGCCGGAACTCGACGCCGCCGAAGCCGCACGCGCCGAGCAGCTCCGCGAGGTCCTCGGGCCCCGGGAAGCGCCGCACGCTGGCGGGGAGGTAGGTGTACGCGGCGCCGCCCGGGAGGAGGCGCCCGAGCAGCGGCACGATGCGGTCGAACCAGAGCCGGTAGAAGGGCGCGAGGAGCCCGCGCGGCGTCGTGATCTCGAGGATCCCGAGCCGTCCCCCGGAGCGGAGCACGCGGCGCAGCTCCCGCAGGCCCGCCTCGAGGTCCTCCACGTTGCGCACACCGAAGCCGACGACGACCGAGTCGAAGCTCGCGTCCTCGAACGGCAGCGCGAGCACGTCGGCCTGCACCCACTCGAGCTCCGGCGCCTTGCGGCGCGCCCGCTCGAGCATCCGCTCGGAGAAGTCGACGCCGACGATCTCGCCGGCGCCCGCCTTGCGGGCGGCGACGGCGAGGTCGCCCGTGCCGCAGCAGGCGTCGAGCACGCGGTCGCCCGGCCGCACCGCCTGCCGCACGGTGGCGCGCCGCCAGCGCTGGTCGAGGCCGGCGGTCATGACGCGGTTCATCGCGTCGTAGACCGGCGCGATGCGGTCGAACATCCGCTGCACGCCCTCGGCCGGCAGCCGGCCCGATTCGAGCGTCACGCCTGGCCCCAGCGCGGTGTCAGCGTGTGCTCGAGCCCGAGCAGGTCGAGGGCGCGCGCGACGATGAAGTCGACGAGGTTCTCGACCGTCTCGGCGCCGTGGTAGAAGCCGGGCGCGAGGAAGAGGATCGTCGCCCCCGCCTCGCGCAGCGTGAGCATGTTGCGAAGGTGGATCGCCGAGAGGGGCGTCTCGCGCGGCATGAGGACGAGACGGCGCTCCTCCTTCAGCGCGACCGACGCTGCACGGTGCACGAGGTTCGACATCGCGCCGGACGCAATCGTGCCGACCGTCCCCATCGAGCAGGGGCAGATGAGGTAGGCGTCGACCTTCGCGGAGCCGGAGGCGTAGGGGGCGTTCCAGTCCTCCGGGTCGTAGACGCGTGCCGCGCCGCTCGCGTGCTCGAGCAGGCGGGCGAGGGTCTCGTCACGCGGCAGCGTGGGGTCGGCGAAGAGCTCGGTTCCGAGCACCTCGATCCCGGCCCGCGAGGCGCAGACGCCGATCTCGCAGTCCACCGCTGCGAGCGCCTCGAGCAGGCGGGCCGCGTACGCGGCGCCGGAAGCGCCGGTGATGCCGAGGAAGACGTGCATTCCCCGGGGATTGTCGCTGCTACTGCTTGCCCTTGGAGGCTTCTAGGAAGACCGCGAGCTGGCGCAGGCGCGAGTCCCCCAGCGAGGCAAAGGGCGGCATCGGCGACCCCGGGTTCACGCAGGACGGACATTTCAGGTGGTTGATCTGGAACTGGATGCCCAGGTTCCGAGAGCCGATGTCCGTCAGGTCGGGCGCGCCGAGGTTCGAGCCTCCCGAGCCGTTGTACGTGTGGCACGCGGTGCAGCCCGCAGTCGCGAACAGCTTCGCGCCCGGCAGCGCGGCCTGCGGCAGGTGCTCCTGCGCGACCCAGCGCGGCACGTCGAGGATCACCTCGGAGGCGAGCGCCTCCTTCGCGGTCGCGCCCTTCCAGGTCAGTACGCCCATCGAGACGATCGTCAGCACCGCGGCGACCATGGCGACGGGACGCGCGGACGGCCGCCGCACGCGGCGGGTGTCGAGGAACGGCAGCCCGATCAGGAGCATGAGCGCGATGGTGGGCACGCCGACCGTGCCGAGGAAGACCGACTCCGGCCACTTGAAGATCCGGAGGAGGTAGAAGAGGAAGTAGAAGTACCAGTCGGGGCGCGGCACGAAGCTCGTCGTGCCCGGGTCGGCCGGCGGGTCGACCTCCGGCCCCAGCAGGCCCGCGTGCGTCGGGTCGTGGTGCGGCCCGAACGCCGACCACTTCCAGATCGCCGCGAGCCCGACGATCACGACCACGACGAAGACGCTCATCACCGTGTCGTGGAACATCGCGTACGGGTAGAAGGGCTTCCCGCGCGTCTTGACGTCTTCCTTGTAGCGGGCGAACTCGGCGCGCGCCTCGTCGGTGCGGGACGGCTTCTCCTTCGGGACGGCGGCCACTACTCACGCCCTCCCGGCTCGGCCTGCATCGCCGCGCCGCCGGCGGTCCGCGGCACCGGCCGCGTGAGGCCCGGCCGCGCCCGCACCGGCTCTTCGTCCGCCGGCTCCATCCCCGCCGCGTCCTTCGACCACGGCGGCGACGTGACGCCGAGGCGGATCACGAGGTAGAGATGGAGCCCGATCAGGGCCATGATCGCGCCCGGGATCACGAGCATGTGCAGCGAGTAGAAGCGGGTCAGCGTCTCTCCGCCGATCTCCTGGCCGCTCCGGAGGAACTGGGCTAACCAGGGGCCCAGGAAGGGCGCCGTCCCGTTGAGGTTGATCCCCACCACGGTCGCCCAGTACGCGGTCTGGTCCCACGGCAGGAGGTAGCCGGTGAAGCCCTCCATCATCCCCATCACGAGGATGAGGACGCCGACGATCCAGTTCAGCTCGCGCGGGTACTTGTAGGCGCCGAACAGGAAGACCCGTCCCATGTGCAGGAACATGAGGATGATGAAGACGCTCGCGCCCCAGCGGTGCATGCCGCGCACGAGCCAGCCGAGCGTCACGTGGTCGGTGATGTTGACGATCGACTCCCACGCGACCGGCTTGCCGGTGGCGGGGTCGGTCGCGGCCGACGGCGTGTAGTACATCGCGAGGATCACGCCGGTGATCGCCTGCACGAGGAAGGCGGTCAGCGCGGCCGAGCCGAGCGTCTGCATCCAGTTGATGTCCGCCGGGACGTTGCGGAAGAGGAAGTAGCGGACGCCGCCCACCAGCCCCGACCGCTCCTCGAGCCAGTCGAGCGGGAAGTTGATCAGCTGCTCGATCCGCTGGCGGCGGAGCTCGGCCTTCGTCGGCTTCCGTCTGATCGCCATCAGTGATGCGGCGGCTGGAGAGGATAGAACCACTGCTCGGGCCCGTCGACGTGCTCGCCCGGCCCGGCTTCCTTGTAGCGGTAGATCTTCGCGGCGGCGCCGCTGCCGACCACGTGCGAGACCGAGTAGGTACTGAGCAGGATCAGGCGGCCGTTGTCGACCTCGAACGCGTAGCGGTCGAGCGCGCGTACGGGCGGGCCGGCGATGCGGTTGCCCTCGGGGTCGTACTGGCCTCCGTGACACGGGCAGCCGTAGCCGGCGGGCACGACCGGATCGAGCTTGACCTTCCCGTTCTTCGTGTGCTCGTGGATCGTCGGCTGGCCGAGGATCGCGCCCGTCGGGCCGTTGGCCTGAACGGGGCAGCCGAGGTGGACGCAGTGGTTCGAGATGATCGTGAAGCTCGGCACCTGCTTCTTCGTGGTCGGGTCGGCGACGTTGCCGTTGTTGCGGATGAAGGCTGTCCGCCGGCTGACCTCTCCCTCGGCCGGGTCGACGACGAAGGTCGCGACGAACCACCGGCCGAGCGGGAAGGTCGAGATCGGGCCGAGGTCGACCTTGTGCTGCTTCTGGCCGAGAAAGCCCGGGAGCACCGCGAACCCCGCCACCGGCACGGTGATGATCCCGCCGATCACGCCGCCCAGGCCGAGCGTCGCGCCCTCGAGGAAGCGGCTCCGCGTGACCGCGGTCTCCTTGACCGGGACGAGCGCGACCCCCTGTTGGTCGGCCGGCGGCGCGGTCATCCCTTCGCCGGCCTCGCGCATCTCGCGCCGCTCGGGCTCGACCACGATCGGTTGCCCGCGCAGCTCGGCGGTCGCGTCGCGCGCCCAGAGAAAGCCGAAGACGATGGCGATCACGCCGCCGATCGAGGAGATCAGCTCCGGGTTGATGACGAGGCCGACGAGGACGACGACGATGCCGATCGCAAAGCCGATGGGCCACAGCGTCGGCGGCGGCAGGTGCGGCTCCTCGTGGAGCGACTCGTGCTCGGTGTCGGGACTCGGGTGCTCCGGCTCCACCGGTGAAAGTCTTATCGGAAACGCCTGGGCCGCGGAGGGAGAACTAGCCCAGCCCGTACTCGTTCCAGCGGCGGTCGACGAGCGCCTTGATCTCGGCGCTCATCTCGATCTCCTCGGGCCACGGGCGCGCGCCCTCCTCCGGCCACTTGGCGGTCGCGTCGATGCCGAGCTTGCCGCCGAAGAACTGCCGCTCGGGAGCGTGGTCGAGGTGGTCGAGCGGGCCCTCCGAGAGGACGACGTCGCGCTTCGGGTCGACGTTCGCGCCGGCGTAGAAGAGCACCTGCTCGTAGTCGTGGACGTCGACGTTCGCGTCCACCACGACGACGCACTTCGTGAGGCTGAGCATCCCCAGCCCCCAGATCGCGTGCATGACCTTCGCCGCGTGGCCGGGGAACTGCTTGCGGATCGAGACGAGGCAGCAGTTGTGGAACACGCCCGCGATCGGGAGGTCGTAGTCGACGACCTCCGGCAGCGTGGTGCGAATCGCGGGCAGGAAGATCCGCTCGGTCGCCTTGCCGAGCCAGGCGTCCTCCTGCGGCGGCTTGCCGACCACGATCGAGGGGTAGATCGCGTCGCGCCGCATGGTCATAGCGGTGAGGTGGAAGATCGGGAACGGCTCCGCGGCCGTGTAATAACCGGTGTGGTCGCCGAACGGGCCCTCCTCGCCGACCTCGTCCTTCTCGATGTAGCCCTCGAGCACGATCTCCGCGTGCGCCGGGACGTCGATCCCGACGGTCACGCCCTGCACGAGCTCGACCGGCTCGCCGCGGAGGAAGCCCGCCATCATCAGCTCGTCGACGTGCTTCGGGAGCGGCGCGCTGGCCGAGTAGGCGGTGATCGGGTCGAGCCCGAGCGCGACCGCGACCTCGATGCGGCCGTCGGTCGCGAGGTAGTCGGCGCGGCCGTCCTTGTGGATCTGCCAGTGCATGAAGGTCGTGTTCCGGTCGATGACCTGCATGCGGTACATCCCGACGTTGCGGCCGCCCGTGCGCGGGTCGTGCGTGAGGACGGCCGGCAGCGTGATGAACGGCGCCGGGTCGCCCGGCCAGCAGCGCTGAACCGGCAGCAGGCCGAGATCGACCTCGTCGCCGCGTAGCACCACCTCCTGGCAGACGCCCTTGCCGACGGTCTTCGGGCGGGAGTCGGCGACCGACTTCAGCTTCTGCAGGCCGCGCACCTTCTCCAGCAGCCCGCTCGGCGGCTGCATCTCGAGCACGTCGGCGACGCGCCTGGCGACGTCGTCGAGCCGCTCGGCGCCGAAGGCGAGGCACATCCGCCGCTCGGTGCCGAACTGGTTGATCAGGAGCGGGTGCTCGGAGCCCTTCGGCCGCTCGAACAGAAGCGCCGGCCCGCCGGAGCGCACGGTGCGGTCGACGATCTCGGTGATCTCGAGGTCGGGATCGACCTCGGCCGAGACACGGACGAGCTCGCTCTCGCGCTCGAGCAGCGCGATCCAGTCGCGGAGGTCCTTCGCGGCCACGGCGCGAGTCTACGGCGCGTCGCCGAGCGCGTAGGCGAGGGCCTCCTCGAGCGACCGCGTGCGACCGTCGGCGCGCGCCGCCTCGAACGCCTCGCCTCGGACGGGCTGAAGATGCGGCTCGTACTCGACGAGGTTGTCGTTGGTGGTCTGGCGGGGGTCGCGCTCTGCTTGGGCCTCGGCCGCGCCCCACAGCGTCCCGGCTCGTAACGGGTCGCCGAGCTGCGCCGCGAGCGCGGCGCCGGCGCACAGCGCGATCGGGAGGTTGACGAGGTCGTGGACCGACCGTAGGAGCTCGACTCCTTCTGAGAAGAACTCCTGCGCGGTCTCGAGCTCCCCTAGAGCGAGCATCCCCTCCGAGGCGCCCAGCATCGTGACGCCATGCCACCACGTGAGGCCGGCCGCCTCCGCGGCTTCGGCGGCCTCACGGATCAGGCGCGCAGCGCGCGCCGAATCCTCCTCGGCGAACGCGATCCGCGCGAGGATGGCAAGGGCCAGCGGCGGATCGGCATCGAACGCTGCAGTGGCGATGCGCCTGGCGCGCTCGATATCGCCCACGTGCAGCGCAGCGTGCGCGATCCGAAGACGCAGGCGCTCCGCCTCCTTCTCGTCTCCGACCGACTGAAGGAGCTCGATTGCCCGGGCGTACTCCGGCTCGCCAAGGTCGTTGCGGCCCATGAGGTCGAAGGTCCCGCCGCGGAAGCGCAAGGCTGTCGCGAGCACCCTCGGCTCGAGCTCGTCGGCGCCGGGCGGCGCGAGGAGGGCATCGAGGCGCTCCCGGCCGCCGGCGGGGTCGTTCGTCTGCCAGTACATCTCGAGCAGCTCCAGCAGCCGGAGCCCAGCACGCACCTCGCCCGCTTCCGTTGCCCAGGCGAGCGCGACGTCGACATTCGGCCGCTCCGCCTGCGCGAGCTCGGTGTGCGGCCTGCCGGGCGCACGCACATAGAGGCTTGCGCCCTCGAACAGCTCGAGCAGATAGTCGAGCAGGAGGCGCAGCCGCTGGTCTTGCTCCTCCGTCGAGAGCTGCTCGCCGGCGAACTCGCGGATCGTCTCGAGCATCCCGAAGCGACCGGAGTCCCAGCGCCGGACGAGGCTCTTGTCCCCGAGCGACTGAAGAAGGTCGAGGTCTGCGTCGCAGACGCGCTCCGCCGCTTCGAGCGTCCAGCCTCCGCGGAAGACGGAGAGCGCCGCGAGCAGTCCCCGCTCTTCCGGCTCGAGCAGCTCGTACGACCACTCGATCGTCGCCCGCAGCGTCTGCTGCCGCGTCTCGGCGTCGCGGCCACCGCGTAGGAGGTCGAGCCGACTGCCGAGACGCTCGATCAGCTGCGCGGTCGAGAGGAGCGACGTGCGGGCGGCTGCGAGCTCGATTGCGAGCGGTAGGTCGTCGAGATGCGCGCACAGGTCGTCAAGGAGCTCGTCCGGCTCGAAGTCGGGCTGCGCGGCCCGCGCGCGTGTGACGAAGAGCCGCCGAGCCTGCTCCCGCTCGAGTACCGGCACCGGGTACACGTGCTCGCCTTGCACCCGGAGGCGCTCCCGGCTCGTCACGAGCACGTCGGCGTGCGGGCACTCCGCGAGGACGGCTGTCACCTCCGGAGCGGCCTCGACGACGTGCTCGAAATTGTCGAGCAGGAGCAGTAGCCGCCGCCCGTCGACGAGATCCGGCAGCTTCCCCCCACCGCCGAGCGCCCGCGCAGCTGCCGGTCCGACGTCGGAGGGGTCGGTGAGCGGCGCGAGCGGCACCCACCAGACGCCGTCGGGGTATGCCTCCGCCGCCTCGGCTGCGGCGTGAAGCGCAAGCCGCGTCTTCCCCGACCCGCCGGCGCCGGTGAGCGTGAGGAGGCGGGCGTCGCCGCGCGTGAGCAGCGCCTGCACGTCCGCCAGCTCGTGCTCGCGGCCGAGCAAAGGGGTCGCCGGGATGGGGAGGTTCGTCCGGTAGAGCGTCTTCAGGGGCGGGAAGTCGCCGGCGCCGAGCTGGAAGATCCGCTCGGGCGCGCTCAAGTCCTTGAGCCGGTGCTCGCCGAGGTCGCGGAGGTCGGTTTCGTCGACGAGCGCCGCCGTCGACGCCGAAACGAGCACCTGCCGGCCGTGGCCGGCGGCCGCGATGCGCGCAGCGCGATGGACGTCGGGGCCGACGTAGCCCTCCTCCGTCAGCAGCGGCGTGCCGGTGTGGAGGCCCATCCGCACCGGCAGCCCGAGCTCCGCCTGCGCCTC
>DASXDE010000071.1:0-4252 GCA_036490825.1 Gaiellaceae bacterium | reverse complement strand
GCTCGACTGGCTCAGGGCCACGGCAAGGCCGACCACGACGCACGCCGCCGCGGCCGCGGCTACCGCGAGCCCGCGCGCGACCCAGCGGCGCCGCAGGAGGGGGACGACGTTCGTTCGCTCCGCCGCCGCCGCGTCGAGGATCACGGCGCGCAGGCGAGGCGGCGGGACAGGGGCAACGGTCCCGAAGGCCAGCTGCGCAGCGGCGCCGTTGAGCCCGGCGAGCTCCTCGCGGCACTCCTCGCACTGGCTCAGATGCCGCTCGTACGCCTCGGCCTCGTCCGGGTCGAGCGCGTGGAGCGCGTAGGCAGCTGTCAGGTCGTGGACGTCCATGACATCTCACCCCCCGGCTCTCCCAGCAGCTCACGCATTCGCGAGAGCCCCGTGAACATCCTGCTCTTGATCGTACCGAGCGGCTGGCCGAGCCTCTCGGCCAGCTCCGACTGGCTGAAGCCGCCGTAGTAGGCGAGCTCGAGGGCTTCCCGCTGGGCGTCGGGAAGGTTTCGCAGCGCCTCCTGCACCCGCTCGCGCTGCAGCCGCAGCCACGCGTCCTCCTCGACGCCTTCGACGACCGGCTCGGCCGTGCGCTCGAGCGAGTCCGCGCGCCGCCGCTGCTCGTGGCGTACGGCGTCGACCGCCCGCCGGTGCACGAGCGTGAGGATCCACGTGCTCGCCTTGCCGCGTTCCGGCACGAATCGGGACGCCGTTCGCCAGATGGTGAGGAACGCCTCCTGCACCGCATCCTCGGCGAGGGTCTGATCGCGGAGGACGCGGAGCGCGAGCCCGTAGGCGGTGCGGCCGTAGCGGTCGTACAGCTCCGCGAGCGCGGACTGCTCCGAGCGGGCGGCGAGGGCGACGAGCGCCTCGTCCGAGAGGTGGGCGAGCTGCCGGTTCACAGCGACCGATATTCGCTCGCGGAGCTCCGGCGGTTCAAGTCCATCGAACCGGTCCGGCCGCTCGCGCGAATCAGCGCCGATCGGATTCCACACGGCGGCTGGGAGCCGCCGGGAAAGAGAGGGCAAATGGAACGCCTGAACAGGCGCTCGTTCATGAAGATCGCCGGCGCGGCCACCGGCGCAGCGGCTCTCGCCGCGGCGCCGCCGGTCGCCCGAGCCGCGATCGGCGAAGAGGGCGCCCAGCCGACCGACCCGACGACCGGAGTGCCCGAGGAGCCGGTCGTCGCCTACGTGCGCGACGCCAAGCGCGGCGAGGTGACCGTCACCTCCGGCACGGCCGAGCACACGTACCGCGACCGCGTACTCGTGAAGCGGATGCTGCGCGCGGCCAGGAAGGACGTGAGCTAGATGTCCTCCCACCGCGAAGCCCCGTCCATCAGCCAGGACCCGGTTGCCGACAACGCCGACGTCTACGCGTTCGTCAGCTCGGACGACCCGACCACCGTCACGATCCTCAGCAACTTCGTGCCCCTCCAGGGGCCGGCCGGCGGCCCGAACTTCTTCGAGTTCGGCGACGACGTCCTCTACTCGATCTTCATCGACAACAACGGGGACGCGCTGCCGGACATCACATACCAGTTCCAGTTCCGCACCACCCTGCAGAACGAGGACACGTTCCTCTACAACACCGGCCCGATCACCTCGCTCGACGATCCGAACTGGAACAAGCGGCAGCTGTACGACGTCTCCGTGATTCGAGGGCACGGCCCGAGCTCGAACGGGAAGAAGCAACATCACGAGCAGGACGGCAGGGGCAAGGTCATCGGCGCCAATCTCGCGTGCCCGCCGTGCAACATCGGGCCGCGCTCGACGCCGAACTACGACGCCCTCGCCGCCGCAGCCGTGCATCAGCTGTCCTCCGGCGAGACGGTGTTCGCCGGCCAGCGGCAGGACGGCTTCTTCGTCGATCTGGGCTCGATCTTCGACCTCGCCGCCCTGAGGCCGTTCCAGAGCCTCCACCTGATCAACACGCCCCCGAACGCACCGGGCGTCGACCCGTTGAAGGACCTGAACATCCACACGATCGCGATAAAGGTGCCGATCTCGATGCTGACGAGGGACGGCTCCACGCCGAGCGACCCGATGAGCGCGGTTTCCGTACTCGGCGTCTGGAGCGCCGCGAGCCGGCGCAAGGTGCAGGTCCGCGACGACCGCGGCAACGGGACGAAGGCGAGTGGGCCGTGGGTCCAGGTCTCGCGACTCGGCAACCCGCTCTTCAACGAGGTCATCGTCCACATCGGGGACAAGGACCGCTGGAACGCCGTCGACCCGATCGACGACGCCGGCGAGTTCGAGTCGTACGTGAACCAGCCGGAGCTCGCGAGGCTCCTGCCCGTGCTCTATCCGGGCGTGTTCCCGAACCTCGCGGGGTACAGCAAGGACCGGGCGGATCTTCACGCCATCCTGCTGACCGGCATTCCGGCGGGAGTCGTGCCGGGCTTCCAGAACTTCACCGGCCCGAACCCCGCGGACATGCTGCGCCTCAACGTGGCGATTCCGCCGACACCCGCGGCCGACGCGAACCCGGTCGGCCTGGTCGCGGGCGACCCCGCCGGCTTCCCGAACGGGCGGCGGGTGTTCGACGACATCGTCGCGATCGAGCTGAAGGCGGTGGCGGGAGCGACCATCCCACTCGTCGACCCGAGCTACACGCCGGACGGCGCGGCTGCGCTGCTCGCCGACGGCACGAGCTCGGCGGCCCACGCCTACCAGGCCACGTTCCCGTACCTCGGCAGGCCGCGCGACGGCTACCACACGCCCGCGACGTGACCCGCACGCACGACCACTCCACGGACGCCCGGCCCGAGCACGTGATGCTCGACCTCGGGCCGGGCGTTGGGGCCCTCGTCCTCCACACGGGTGCGGACCTGCACGGCGCGGAGATCGAGATCAGCCCCGCCGGGCGTGACGGCGAGCGATCGCACAAGCAGATCCACGAGCGGCCGGTCGCCGGTCGGCCGCTCTACGGAGCCGTGTTCGACTCGCTGCCCGCGGGCGAGTACACGCTCTGGCTCGACGGCCGGCCGCTGCGGCGCGACGTCGCCGTCGCCGGCGCGGCCGTCACCGACCTCTCCCTGAAGGAGGAACACGAATGATCGGCTGGACCAGTCCCACCCACCTCGCGCTTCTGCTCCTGATCGCGCTCCTGCTCTTCGGGGCCAAGCGCGTGCCGGAGATCGGGCGCTCGCTCGGCTCGGGGATGCGCGAGTTCAAGGAGTCCATCACGCACGAGAGCCTGCCCGAGGCGACCGAGAGCAAGAAACTCGACTGATGCGAACGCGCCGGCTCCCCCGCGAAGAGGAGGCGACGCTCGTCGAGCACCTGGAGGAGCTGCGGGGGCGGATCATGGTCGCCCTCGCGGCGGTCGGGGTGGCGACCGCCGTCGCCTTCGTCTTCCACGATCGCGTCCTCGACTGGCTCGCCCGGCCGCTGCCGCCCGGCCACCGGCACGTGGCGGCCTTCGGCGTGGCCGAGCCGTTCTCCGTCTCGATCGCGGTGAGCCTGTACGCGGGGCTCCTCTTCGCGCTGCCGGTGATCCTCTGGCAGCTCTGGTCGTTCCTCGCTCCGGCGCTCGACTCTGCGGCCGAGCGCCGGATTCTCGGCCTCGCCGCCTTCGGTCTCGTCCTGGGGGCGGCGGGGCTCGCTTTCGGCTACGGCGTCCTGCTCCCGCGAGCCGTGCACTGGCTGACGAGCTTCGACACGTCGCACTTCCGGCTCCTCCTGCGTGCGAGCAGCTACTACTCGTTCGTGGTCTCGGTGCTGCTCGGCGTGGTCTGCATCTTCGAGCTGCCGCTGGTCGTGCTCGCGCTCGTCAACCTCGGGGTGCTGAGCTCGGCCGGGCTGCGCCGGAACCGGCGGAAGGGCTACTTCATCGTGGCGGCGGCGGCGCTCGCGCTGCCCGGGCCCGACCCCGTCACCACCCTGCTCGAGCTCCTGCCGATGTGGGCGCTGTTCGAGGGCTCGATCTGGCTCGCGGTCCTCGCCGAGCGGCGGGCTGCCAAGCTGTCGGTCGTGGGAGCACAGGCATGACCCGGGCGGAGTGGGGGAGGCTGGGAGGCTTCTCGGCCGGCGTCGTGCTCCTGCACGCGGTCGGCTTCGGCCTGTTCCTCTACTACCTCCCCCGCAACCCCGCGCTGACCGGCCTCGCCGCGCTCGCCTACACGTTCGGCCTGCGACACGCCTTCGACGCCGACCACATCGCGGCGATCGACAACACGACGCGGAAGCTGCTGCAGGACGGAGAGCGCCCGCTCGGCACCGGCTTCTTCTTCTCGCTCGGCCACTCGACGATCGTCTTC
>DASXDE010000070.1:0-2686 GCA_036490825.1 Gaiellaceae bacterium | reverse complement strand
CAGGTCGAGGAGGACGAGCTCGTGCCGGCGGCGCTGCGAGAGGCTGCCGCCCTGGCCGAGCAGGACGGGCTGCTCGCGGTGATCGTGCCGCGCGCGTTCGCCGGCGCCTTGCCGCAGGGAGAGCTCTTCGACGAGATCTCCGTCCCGGTGCTGACCCCGCGACAGGCGAAAGGTCTCGAGTTCGACCACGTGGTGGTGCTGGAGCCGGCGGCGGTCGCCGACGACGGGGACCGCGGGCTGCGCGAGCTCTACGTCGCGCTGACGCGGCCGACGAAGACGCTCGTCGTCGTCCACGCGCGGCCGCTGCCCGAGCCGCTAAGCCTCTAGCCGTCCGGGAAGAGCAGGCTGTAGCCGTAGCGCCGGACGCGGCGCTCGTACCAGAGCGAGACGAGGTCGAGGTAGGCTCGCATCCGCGGGTCGCGCTTCAGCTGGCGCCACCGCTCGAAGTAGCGCTGGTTCGCTCCCGCGTCGATCGGCTCGCTCGGTGGGATCGGGTCCAGCTCGAGGAACTCGAAGACCCCACGCAGCACCGTCGCCGGGTCCTGCACGAGCTGCTCGTACTGGAGGACGTGCACGCGCTCGAGGTGCTCCCGGTCGGCCTCGAAGAGCGCGTGGCAGCGGAGCCAGTGCTCGAACATGCGGTCGTAGCGGCGGGTGCCGCGCCACTTCGCGGTCGGGATCGAGACGGGAATCGGGTGACGGACGATGACGACGAAGGAGGAGCTCGGGAAAAGCGCCTGCAAAAAGCGGGTTTTGATCAGGTTCGGCGGCGACTTCTCGAGCAGCAGCGGCCGCGAGAGGTCCCAGTGCGGTGACCACTCCTCGAACAGCTTCAGCGCGCTCTCCTCGTTCGCGAGCGGCGAGGTCTCGGTCAGGTGCATCTCGGGGGCGAAGCCGAAGCGGCCTGGCCGGCCGTACTCGTGGTCGCTCGGGTAGACACCCTGCAGGTGCTGCCCCTCGTCGGCGGGCGCGCCGGTGTCGGAGAACCCGCTGACCTGCGGATGCGCGGCGAGCAGGCGGGCGAGCAGCGTCGTGCCGCTGCGATGCAGTCCCGCGAGAAAGACGAACCGGTGCCCCTCCATCGGCGGCGAATCGTACGCAGCGACCCAGCCCCGACCGCATGAAGTAGCGTCGTGCAGATGCGCACGCGCCTCCTCGGGGACGGCGGCCCGGAGGTCTCTGTCGTCGGTCTCGGCACCAACAACTTCGGCCGCCGCTGCGACTACGAGCAGACGCTCGCCGTGATCGACGCCGCGCTCGACGCGGGCGTGACGCTGCTCGACACGGCCGACATCTACGGGCAGGGCACGAGCGAGGAGTACATCGGCCGCGCGCTCGAGGGTCGGCGCGACCGCGTCCTGATCGCGACGAAGTTCGGCAGCGAGATGCAGGAGCGGCCGGAGGAGCGGCGCGGCAACCCGGACTACATCCAGTGGGCGGTCGAGGGCTCGCTACGCCGGCTGCGCACCGACGTGATCGACGTCTACCAGATGCACGTGCCCGACCCCGTGACGCCGATCGAGGAGACACTCGGCGCGCTCAACGACCTCGTCCACGAGGGCAAGGTGCGCTGGATCGGCTCCTCGAACTTCTCCGGCGAGCAGATCGAGGCCGCCGAGGAGGTGGCGCGCGGCGCCGGCTTCCACCGGTTCGTGTCGGCGCAGAACGAGTACTCGCTCGTCGAGCGCGAGGTCGAGGACGAGGTGCTGCCCGCCTGCGAGAGCGTCGGGATCGGGCTCCTCCCGTACTTCCCGCTCGCCAGCGGGCTGCTGACGGGCAAATACCGGCGGGGCGAGGAGGCGGCCGAGGGACGTCTCGCCGGGCGCGAGATCACGGACGAGCAGTGGGATCGAGTCGAGTCCCTGCAGCGGTTCGCGGACGAGCGCGGCGTCTCTCTGCTCGAGACAGCCGTCGGCGGCCTGCTCGCGATGCCGGCCGTGACGTGCGTGATCGCCGGCGCGACGAAGCCGGAGCAGGTGCGCGCGAACGTCGCCGCAGGCGCGTGGGAGCCGAGCGCCGAAGACGTGGAGGCGCTGCGGGCGCTCCGCTGATCTCCGACGCGGGGCCGGAGGACGCCGACACAGTCCGCGCGCTGTTCCGCGAGTACTTCGCCTGGCTCGGCGAGGACGGCTGGATCGACGGCTTCGAAGAGGAGCTCGCCGCGCTTCCCGGCGGCTACGAGGCGTTGCTCGTCGCTCGAGTCGACGGCGAGACCGCGGGTTGCGTCGCGCTGAAGCGGCTCCCCGACGGGGCGTGCGAGCTGAAGCGGCTCTACGTCCGTCCGGGGGCGCGCGGCTCGGGTGCCGGCAAGGCGCTCGCGGGGGCGGCGGTCGAGCGGGCCCGTGAGCTCGGCTGCTCGGCGATGCGGCTCGACACGCTGCCGTCGATGGACACCGCCCGGACGCTGTACGTCTCGCTCGGCTTCCGGCCGATCGACCGCTACAACGACAACCCGGTCCCTGGAGTCCTCTTCTTCGAGCTGCCTCTCTGAGCCTTCTATGCCGCCGCGACGTCGCCGAGGCGGTAGCGGAGGTCGTTGAGGCGGTCGTGCCAGTCGTCGGACAGCGCGGCGACGCACTTCATCGAGCGGCAGGCGAGGTCGAGGAGTTCCGCGGGTGGGATGCCGTGTGTCTCCGCCCAGGCGCGATCCTCGGCTGAGAGCTCGTCGGCCGGCTCCCCGGCCGTC
>DASXDE010000069.1:0-7624 GCA_036490825.1 Gaiellaceae bacterium | reverse complement strand
CTCGCCTGACGGATTCGGGCCGGCGAGAGTGAGAGGAAATCGGGGTGCCCAGATTCGAACTGGGGACCTCTCCGACCCGAACGGAGCGCGCTACCAGGCTGCGCCACACCCCGAGACCGCGCCATAGGGTAGCGAGCGATGCTCCGCGCGGTCCTCTTCGACGTGGACTTCACACTCGCGCGGCCGGGGCCTGAGCTCGGCCCGGAGGGTTACGTCCGCGCCGGCGAGCGCCACGGGCTCCGCCTCGAGGCTGCGCGCTACGAGGCGGCTCGCGACGCCGCGCTCGTCGATCTCCGCCGCCACCCCGAGCTCGAACACGACGATGAGATCTGGTTCCGCTTCACCGAGCGGATCGTGCGCGGGATGGGAGGGGACGCCGACTCGGCCTACGCCTGCGCCGTCGAGATCACGCGCGCCTGGGAGCGGCACGAGAACTTCGAGCTCTACGACGACGTGCCCGACGCGCTCGCCGCGCTCCGCGCCGGCGGCCTCGGCATCGGCCTCGTCTCGAACTCCGCGCGGGACGTCCGCGAGTTCGCCCGCCACCATGGCCTCGACGTCGACGCCGGCATCAGCTCCTTCCACCACGGCCGCACGAAACCGCACGCCTCGATCTTCCGCGCCGTCCTCGACCTGCTCGGCGTCGAGCCCGCCGAGGCAGCGATGGTCGGCGACACGATCGAAGACGACGTCGAGGGAGCGCTCGCGCTCGGGATGCGCGCGATCCTGCTCGACCGCGAACGGCTCCACCCCGACTTCGAGCCGCGCGCCGAGACGCTGAGCGCGCTCCCCGAGCTGCTCGGGTTATGAGCTCTTGTCCGCGCGTTCCAGGAATGGCCGGATCAGGTCGATCGGCGCGGGGAAGATGATCGTCGACGTGTTGCCGGCGCCCAGCTCGAGCAGCGTCTGCAGGTAGCGCAGCTGCAGTGCGATCGGGTGCGCCTCGATCACCACCGCCGCGTCCTTCAGCTTCTCCGCCGCCTGGAACTCGCCCTCGGCGTTGATGATCTTCGCGCGCCGCTCGCGTTCCGCCTCCGCCTGGCGCGCCATGGCGCGCTGCATGCCGCTCGGGATCTCGACGTCCTTGACCTCGACGATCGAGACCTTGATCCCCCAGGGCCCGGTCGCCTCGTCGATGATCCCCTGCAGGATCTCGTTGATCTTCTCCCGCTCCGAGAGCAGCTCGTCGAGGGAGTGCTGGCCGAGCACGGAACGCAGCGTCGTCTGCGCGATCTGGGACGTGGCGACCATGTAGTTCTCGACCTGGACGATCGCGCTCTTCGGGTCGACGATCTTGAAGTACGCGACCGCGTTCACCCGCACCGGCACGTTGTCCTTGGTGATGACCTCCTGCGGCGGAATATTGAGCGTGATCGTGCGCAGGTCGACCTTCACCAGCTGGTCGACGATCGGGATCTTCCAGACCAGGCCGGGACCGCGCGGCGGATCGAGCAGCCGGCCCCAGCGGAAGAAGACCGCCCGCTCGTACTCCCTCAAGACCCGGACAAATCCCAGCACGATGCGATCCTACTCCTACCGCCGCACCGTGAGCTGGAGGCCGTCCACGGCCTGGACCTCGACCTCTTCGCCCGGCACGAGCTCGGAGTCGTCGGCGCTGTGCGCCTGCCAGAGCGCCCCGTCGACGAAGACGAGGCCCGGCGCGCGAACCTCCGCCCTTTGTCCGACCATCATCTGCACGCCGGTCTCGACCGGGAGCCGACGCGCCGCGAGCGCCTTCCCGGTCGCGAAGACCCAGAACGCGCCTATGGCGCTGCCGATGCCGAGAACCAGCCACTCGTTGACGCGATAGGCGGCAGGCTCGTTCTGGAACAGGAGCGCGAGCCCGAAGCCGAGCGATATGAGGCCGCCTATGGTGAGCACGCCGTGCGTCGGAGCATGCAGGTCGATCACCAGCAGGGCGATGCCGAGCACCATCAGCGCGAGCCCTCCCCAGCTCGGGGTGAGCACCGAGAACCCGTAGAGCGCCAGCACGAGGCAGACCGCGCCGAGCGCCCCCGGCAGCACGATCCCCGGATGCAGCACCTCGAAGATGAGGCCGACGATCCCGAGCAGGAAGAGCAGGCTGATCAGGTTCGGGTCGATGATCGTGTTGAGGAAGCGCGTGAAGAAGCCCGGCTTGACGGTGTCGATCTGCGCGCCGGCGAGGTGCAGGGTGAACGGGCGCTGCGCGTCCTTCGTGTGGTAGCCGTCGAGCTGCTTGAGCAGGGCGGGCAGCGTGGGCGCGATGAAGTCGATCACGTGCATCCGCAGCGCCTCCGAGGCCGTGAGGTTCGACGCTACGCGCACGGCCTTCTCGGGCCACGTCGTGTTGCGGTGATGTGCCTGCGCGAGCGCCGTCAGCGACGCGACGGAGTCGTTGATCACCTTCCGGCGCAGGTCGGAGCCGAGGTTCGAGCCGCTCGAGTCGATCGGCGTCGACGAGCCGATGTTCGAGTCCGGCGACATCGCGAGGACGTCCGCCGCCTGTGAGACCCAGACTCCGGCCGAGGCGGCGCGGGAGCCTTCGGGCGACACGTACACGATCACGGGCAGCCTCGCGTTCAGCTCGGCCTGGTAGATCGTCTTCATCGAGGTCGAGAGGCCGCCCGGCGTGTCGAGGAGGATCACCGCGGCGTCGTAGCCGGCGTCCGCCGCGTGCGAGAGCTGGTGCGTCAGGTAGCCCTGCGTGACCGGGTTGATCTCGAGATCCGGCCCGAACGTGATCGCGAGCACCCGCGGCTGCGAGTTCGTCCCCGCGGCCCCGCCCACGAAGAACAGCGAGGCAAGCCCGACCGCCACGACCAGGAGCGCTCGCTTCATGATGCAGCCCAGGATAGATCGCAGGGGCATTCAGGCGTAGTCTTTTGTCATGCCCGCGTGGGTCGTCTGGGCCATCGTCTCCGTCCTCCTCGCAATCGGCGAGATCTTCACGCCCGGATTGTTCTTCCTCGGGCCCATCGCCGTTGCCACCGTCGCGGCCACCGTGACGGCTGCCGTGGGAGGGCCGGTCTGGCTGCAGGTCGCCGTCTTCGGCGCCGGCTCGTTCGCGTCGCTGGGCCTCCTCCGCCCGATCGCGCGCAGGCATCTCAAGATGCCGCACGCGATCCGTACGGGCGCCGCGGCGCTCGAGGGTGCGAGGGCCGTCGTCCTGCAGCGGGTCGACGGCCGCGGGGGGCGCGTCAAGATCGGGGGAGAGGAGTGGAGCGCTCGTTCCTACGTGTCCGACGAGTCGTTCGACATCGGGACGGAGGTCGAGGTCGCGCAGATCGAGGGCGCCACTGCCCTCGTGTACAGATAGGAGCTGGAATCCCGCATGGTCGCCGTGATCATCATCGCCATCGTCGCAGTCATCGTCCTCGTCACCCTGGCGCGGACGATCCGCGTCGTCCCGCAGGCCCGCGCCGCCGTCGTCGAGCGCCTCGGCCGCTACTCGCGCACGCTCACGCCCGGGCTCGCGCTGGTCGTCCCGTTCATCGATCGCGTCCGGCCGATGCTCGATCTGCGCGAGCAGGTCGTCTCCTTCCCGCCGCAGCCGGTGATCACCGAGGACAACCTCGTCGTCAACATCGACTCCGTCATCTACTTCCAGGTCACCGACGCGAAGTCGGCGACGTACGAGATCGCGAACTACATCCAGGCGATCGAGCAGCTCACCGTGACGACGCTCCGCAACGTGATCGGCGGGCTGGCGCTCGAGAAGACGCTCACTTCGCGTGACGAGATCAACGGGCAGCTGCGGGGGGTGCTCGACGAGGCGACGGGCAAGTGGGGCATCCGCGTCAACCGCGTCGAGCTGAAGGCGATCGACCCGCCCGCCTCGATCCAGGACTCGATGGAGAAGCAGATGCGGGCCGATCGCGAGAAGCGAGCCACGATCCTGCAGGCGGAGGGTGAGAAGCAGTCGCAGATCCTGACCGCCGAGGGCGAGAAGCAGGCGGCGATCCTGCGTGCCGAGGGCCAGCGGCAGGCGACGATGCTGCAGGCCGAGGGTCAGGCGAAGGCGATCGAGACCGTCTTCCAGGCCATCCACGACGGAAAGCCGGACGCCGAGCTGCTCGCGTACCAGTACCTCCAGACGCTCCCCCTGATCGCGCAGGGCGAGTCGAACAAGGTCTGGATCATCCCGAGCGAGATCCAGCAGGCGATCGGGAGAGTTGCGGGCGCGGTCAAGGAGATCGCGCCCGCGCCGCCTCCACCGGCGGCAGACGGTCAGAAGCCGGAGTAGGCTTCCGCCCGCCTTGGTCGAACGCACCCAGGCCGCTGCGGAGGACAAACGGCGGCAGCTGCTCGAAGCCGCGGTGCGCGTGTTCGCGCGCAAGGGGTATCACGCGAGCCGGGTCGGCGACATCGCCGAGGAGGCGGGGGTCGCCCACGGGCTGCTCTACCACTACTTCAAGTCGAAGGACCAGGTGCTCGAGGCGGTCTTCCACGAGAACTGGAGCGTCCTCCTCGCGCGGATCGCGAGCGTGGAGGAGACCGACGAGCCGGCCGCCGACCAGCTCCGGCACATCGCGGCGATCGTCCTGCGCACCTGGCTCCACCTGCCGGACGTGGTGCGCGTCGTGATCCGCGAGTTCGGGCGGAGCCCGGAGCTGGCGGAGCGGATCGGCGAGCTCGCGCAGCCGATCGACGTTTTCCAGCGCGTGATCACCCGCGGCATCGAGCGCGGCGAGTTCCGCAAGGACATCGACCCGCGCGTCGCGGCGACGGTCGTCTACGGCTCGATCGACGAGCTGCTCACGGCCTGGGTGCTCGACCGGCTGCCGGCCGAGGAAGAGGACGTCGCCGCGGCCGAGAGGACGCTGCTCGAGGTCAGCCTGCTCGGGCTGCAGGAGACCTAGACGATTGATTCCAAACTGCCGCGGGGCCGGATGACGCCCCTGACGCGGCGCGGGATCGCCACGCTCGACCGCAGCCCGTAGCGATGCTACGAACTGCGGCCGATCGCGTCGCCCCGCTTGGTCAGTGACGCCCCCGACCAGCACGCCACTTTGGAATCAATCGTCTAGCCGGCGACCAGCTCCGCGAAGCGGGCGGCGCCCACGTTGCCGCCCGAGAGGACGACGCCGACCGAGCGGCCGCGAGCGTCGAGCTTCCCGCTCAGCAGGGCCGCGACCCCGACGGCGCCACTCGGCTCGACGACGAGCTTCAGGCGGTCGAAGAGGAAGACCATCGCCGCAACGATCTCCTCGTCGCTCACCGCCACGACCTCGTCCACGAGGCGCCTGTTCACCTCGAACGTGAGCTTGCCGGGCTCCGTCGCCTGCAGGCCGTCCGCGATCGTGCGGGGGACGTCGATCCGCACGCGCTCGCCCGACCCGAGCGAGCGGCGCGTGTCGTCGCCGGCCTCAGGCTCGACTCCGACGACGCGGATCCCGGGCCGCAGCGCCTTCGCCGCCGTCGCACAGCCTGCGATCAGGCCGCCGCCGCTCACCGGGACGAGCAGGAGGTCTAGCTCCGTCGCCTCCTCCAGTAGCTCGAGCGCGACCGTTCCCTGGCCGGCCATCACGAGCGGGTCGTCGTAGGGCTTCACGAGCTCGAGCCCACGCTCGGCGGCCAGGCGGGCGCCGATCTCCTCGCGGCTCTCCGTCCAGCGGTCGTACGGAACGACCTCGGCGCCGTAGCCGCGGGTCGCGTCGAGCTTCGCGGCCGGAGCGTCCTCGGGCATGACGATCGTCGCGCGGGAGTCGAGCAGGGCCGCGGCGATCGCGACCGCCTGGGCGTGGTTGCCGGACGAGTAGGCGAGCACGCCGCGCCTCAGCGACTCCTCGTCGAGGGACGAGATCTTGTTGTACGCGCCTCGGAACTTGAACGCACCGCCGCGCTGGAAGCACTCCACCTTGACGTGCACGAGCGCGCCCGTGCGCTCGTCCAGCGTCCGCGACGTGACGACCGGAGTGCGGTGCGCGACGCCGGCGAGCCGCTCGGCCGCGCGCTCGACGTCTGCGAGGTCGATCACCGGCACGGGCCGGCGCCGCGGCGGAAGAGGCCGAATCCCCAGAGCCGCCCGGCATAGAGGTAGTACGCGGTGCGAGCGTGCGCGGTGTCCCGCACCAGCGCGTCGTAGCCGCGGCATCCGATCGTGCGCTTCGCTCCTGTGAGGGTGTGCACGGCCAGCGGCGTCGAGCCGAAGCGAAGCAGGTGCGGTGCGTACCAGCCGGTCGGACGCCACAGCGTGTAGACCGCGGACACGCCCTCCCCTTCGAACTCCACCGCGAGCCCCTGCTTGGCGAACGGCCGGTAGGTGAAGTACCACGTCTGCCGCGGGCAGTCGCGGCAGGCGCCGTAGAAGCGCCCGAGCTCGGCCCGGACGGCCGCCGGTGACTCCCCGAGCCGGACGCCGCCGAGCGAGCGGCCGGGCACGAGCGCACCCGCCTTCGGCAGTCCCGCCGCCGCGGGTGCGGCGAGCACGAGGGCGGCTACGGCGATGCTCACGAGCCTCCGCCTCATATGCTCGGAGTATGTCGCTCTGGGACTCGGTGGCGGGACTGACGGCGAAGGTGGACGGCTACGCGCTGCAGCGGCACGAGTCGCGGACGCCTTCGGGGTGGACGCGCGTGACGACCACGGTCGCCGTCGAGGGAGACGGGGTCACCGGCCAGGGCGAAGACGTCACCTATTCGGCCGAGGACCACGACCACGTGCCGAGCGACCTGATGCTCGCCGGCACCTGGAGCCTCGAGGATCTCTCGCAGCACCTCGACGAGCTCGAGCTGTGGAGCGGCGACCCCGACAACCACACCGGGCAGGACCATCGGCGCTGGGCCTTCGAGAGCGCGATCCTCGATCTCGCGCTCCGGCAGAACGAGCTCGGCCTCGGCGAGGCGCTCGGCCGCGAGGAGCGGCCCGTCCGGTTCGTCGTCTCGACCCGCAGCGCCCCTGAGCGGTGGCTCGAGCTCGCGCCCGCGCTCGAGTTCAAGCTCGACGCCGAGACGGACTGGGACCGAGCGCTCCTCCGTGGCCTGCGGGAGCTCGACCGCGTGCGCGTCGTCGACCTGAAGGCGTACTACCGCGGCACGAGCGTCGACCTCGCCCCGGATCCCGAGCTCTATCGCGCCATCGTCGAGGAGCTTCCCGACGTGATCGTCGAGGACGCCTGGCTCGAAGACGGGCTGCGCGAGGCGCTCGCAGGCGCGGAAGATCGCCTCAGCTTCGACGCGCCGGTCCATTCGCTGGCCGACCTCGACGGGCTGCCGCTCGAACCGCGCTGGCTGAACATCAAGCCGTCGCGCTTCGGGACGGTGCGCGAGCTGCTCGGGACGATCGAGGCGTGCGAGGAGCGAGGGATCGAGCTGTACGGCGGCGGCCAGTACGAGCTCGGCCAGGGCCGGCTCCAGATCCAGCGACTCGCGAGCGTCTTCTATCCGGAGGGACCGAACGACGTCGCGCCCTCGGCCTACAACGAGGGCGAGCCGCGCGCGGGACTACCGCAGAGCCCGCTACCACCCCGGGACGAACCGGGTCTCTGAGCCAACAGCCTTCGTCAGCGGAACGCGTTCTCGCCCGTCAGCGCCTTGCCGACCGTGAGCGTGTGCACCTCGTGCGTGCCCTCGTAGGTGAGGACGGTCTCGAGGTTGTTCATGTGCCGGATCACCGGATACTCGAGCGTGATTCCGTTGCCGCC
>DASXDE010000068.1:0-9072 GCA_036490825.1 Gaiellaceae bacterium | reverse complement strand
TAGCAGAGGATGCAGCGCTCGCGGTCGAGCGAGATCGTGGGCGAGATCGGGATCGGCTTCTCGAAGGTCAGCTTCTCGAAGCTCATCCGCGTGTTGCCGGGGCCGTAGCGGAAGGTGAGGTCCTGCAGCGGGCACTCGCCGCCCTTGTCGCAGACCGGGCAGTCGAGCGGGTGGTTGACGAGGATGAACTCGAGCGTCCCGTTCTGCCCCTCCGCCGCCTTCTCCGACGTGCGGGCCGTCCTCACGACCATCCCGTCCTGCGCCGCCAGCGTGCAGCCGGTCTGCAGCTTCGGCATCCCCTCGACCTCGACGAGGCACATACGGCAGGCGCCGACCGGCGCGCCGAGGCGCGGCTCGTAGCAGAAGACCGGGATCTCGACCCCGGCCGCGAGCGCGGTCTCGACGATGCCGGTCCCCTTCGGGACGTGGACGTCCCGCTCGTCGATCGTGACCCGCACCAGCTCGGTGCTCATACGAGCGCCTCCTGGCCCGCGGGCGTGTGCGCGTGCTGGTCGGACGGCGCGAGGATCCCCTCGATGGACGACTCCCCGCCGAACGGGCAGCCGCCGTGCTCGACGTGGGCGACGAACTCGTCGCGCCACTTCTGCAGGTAGCTCGCGACCGGGTAGACGGCGAACTCGCCGAGCGCACACAAGACCTTGCCGAGGATGTTGTCGCCGACCGAGTCGAGTAGCTCGAGGTCGGCGAGCGTGCCGGTGCCGTTCTCGATCGACTCGAGGATCTGCACCATCCAGCGCGTCCCGACGCGGCACGGCGTGCACTTGCCGCACGACTCGTGCGCGTAGAACTTCGTCGAGCGGATCGCGAGCTGCACCATGCAACAGCGGTCGTCCACCACGATCAGCGAGGCCGCGCCGAAGAACGTCCCGATCGCGCCGAGCGAGTCGTAATCGAGCGGCACATCGATCTGGTCGGGCGTGAGCGCGGGCACCGACGAGCCGCCGGGGATCACGGCCTTCAGCTCGCGGCCGTCGGCGATCCCGCCGGCGTGCTCGTAGATCAGCTCGCGCATCGGCGTGCCGAGGTCGAGCTCGTAGTTGCCCGGCCGCGCGACGTTGCCCGAGACCGAGAAGATCGCCGTGCCGGGCGAGCTCGGGACGCCGGTCTTCGCGAACTCCTCGGCGCCCAGCTCGAGGATCGCGGGCACCGTCGCGATCGTGCAGACGTTGTTGATCTGCGTCGGCGCCATGTACAGGCCCTGGATCGGGGGGAACGGCGGCCGTGGTCGCGGCTGGCCGCGCTTGCCCTCGAGCGACTCGAGCAGCGCGGTCTCCTCGCCGCAGATGTAGGCGCCCGCTCCGCGGTGCACCGTGATTCGCACGTCCCCGAACAGTCCGGCCTCGCGCGCCTCGTCGACGGCGGCCTGCAGGATCTCGTACTCCGCGAGGTACTCGCCGCGGATGTAGATGAAGACGTCGGTGGACTCGATCGCGTGCGCGGCGATCAGGCAGCCCTCGACGAGGCGGTGCGGCACGCGCGCCATCACCTCTCTGTCCTTGAAGGCGCCCGGCTCCGACTCGTCGGCGTTGACGACGAGGTACTTCGGCTTCGGGCTCTTGCGGTCGATGAGCGACGCCTTGCGGCCCATCGGGAACCCGGCCCCGCCGCGACCGCGCAGGACCGCCTGCTCGAGCTCCGCGATCAGCGCGTCGGGCGTCATCTTCCGCGCCTTCGCGACGCCGCGATAGCCGCCGATCTTGCGGTACTCCGCGAGCTGCGTCAGGTCGCGCTCGTCGGCGCCCGCGAGGAGGACCCTATGTTCCGCCATCGAGCTCCGCGAGGATCTCGGGCACCGTCTCGGCGCGGACGTGCTGGTGGTAGCGGTCGTCGACCGCGACGACGGTCGCGTAGCCGCAGCCGCCGAGGCACTCGACCGCCCGGAGGGTGATCTCGCCGTCGGGCGTCGTCTCTCCGGCGCGGACCCCGAGCTGCGACTCGAACGCCTCGACGACGCGCTGCGCTCCGCAGAGCGCGCAGGGGAGGTTCGTGCAGACCTCGATCGTGTGCCTCCCGACGGGCTCGAGATGGAGCATGTCGTAGAAGGTTGCGACCGAGTAGCAGAACGCCGGGGTCAGCTCGAGCGCGTCGGCGGTCTCCTCGAGCGCCTCGCGCGACAGCCAGCCGTGCCGCTCCTGGGCGAGCCGCAGCGCCGGCAGCACCGCCGAGCGCGAGCCCTCGGGATACCGCGCCCGCAGCTCCTGCACCTCGTCGTGAAACGTCGTCACCGGTCGGCGTCTCCCATCACCGCGTCGAGCGAGCCCACCACGGCGATCAGGTCGGCGACGAGCGCGTTCTCGAGGCACGTAGCCGTCGCCTCGAGCGCGACGAAGGAGGGGGCGCGGAAGTGGACGCGCCACGGCTTCGGCCCGCCGTCGGAGACGAGGTAGCAGCCCGACTCGCCGCGCGGCGACTCGATCGCGACGTAGATCTCCCCCTCGGGCACGCGGAACCCCTCGGTCACGATCTTGAAGTGGTGGATCAGGGACTCCATCGAGGTGTGGAGCTCCTCCCGCGGCGGCAGCACGACCTTGCGGTCGTCCGCGATCCACGGCATCCCCTCCATGCGCTCGAGCTTGTCGAGGCACTGGCGGACGACGCTGGTCGAGGCCGCCATCTCGTCCATCCGCACCCGGTAGCGGTCGTAGACGTCGCCGTTCGGGTAGACCGGCACCGCGAAGTCGACCTGGTCGTAGTGGAGGTACGGCTGGTCGCGCCGCAGGTCCCAGTCGACGCCGGAGGCGCGCAGGTTCGGGCCCGTCTGCCCGAGCGCGATCGCGTCCTGCGCCGAGAGCACGCCGATTCCCACCGTCCGCTCGAGCCAGATCTCGTTCCGCTCGAGGAGGCCCTTGTAGTCGGCGAGCGCGCGGGGCATCCACTCGACGAACTTGCGGCACTCCGGGAAGAAGCCCTGCGGGATGTCCTCCGCGAGCCCGCCGACCTGGAAGTAGCGGGTGTGCATGCGCTGTCCCGTGACGAGCTCGAACAGGTCGAGAATCGTCTCCCGCTCGCGGAAGCAGTACCAGAACATCGAGATCGCCCCCAGCTCGAGCGCCGACGTGCCGAGGTAGACGAGGTGCGATTGGATCCGGTTCAGCTCGCACAGCAGCATCCGCATCCAGCTCGCCTTGGTCGGCGTCTCGAGCTCGAGCAGCTGCTCGACGGCGAGCACGAACACCAGCTCGTTGTTCTGGTAGCCGACGTAGTCGATCCGCTCAGGGAACGTGATGTCCTTCCAGTAGGTCTTCGACTCCATCGACTTCTCGAAGCCGGTGTGGAGGTAGCCGATCACCGCCGTGACGCCGGCGACCTCCTCGCCGTGCAGGTCGACGATCAGGCGCAGGACGCCGTGGGTGGAGGGGTGGTTCGGGCCGAAGTTGACCTGGAGGACGTCCTCGCTGGAGCGGAGCTCGGCGGGGACGTCGAGGATCGTCGGGACCCGCGCGGGGATCCGCGAGCCTTCATACTGGTCGCCGGCGACGATCGGCCAGCGGCGGCTCGTGGTCGGGGGCGCGACGGCGGTCATCTCATTCCTCGTCGGTGAAGCGAACCGGCTCGCCGCCGATCGGGTAGTCCTTGCGCAGCGGGTGGCCGTCCCAGTCGTCGGTCATGAGGATCCGGGTGAGGTTCGGGTGGCCGTCGAAGACGATCCCCATCAGGTCGAACTGCTCGCGCTCGTGCCAGTCGCAGGTCGGCCAGACCGGGACGGCGCTCGGCACGTGCTCGCCCTCGTCGACCCAGCACTGGAGCCGGACGCGCGGCGCGCCCCGGCGCAGCGCGAGCAGGTGGTAGCCGACCGAGAAGCGCTTCGGCTTCAGCTCGGGGAGCACCTGCAGGCCCTGCGTCATGGGGTGCATGAGGTCGCGGCCGCTCGCCGTGCCGATGTAGCCGGAGACGCCCTTGCCGCCCCAGCCCTGGTAGTCAGTCGCGACGACGTCGACGCACATGTCGAAGCCGAGCTCGTCGCGTGCGTGCTCGCACGCCTCGCGCATCCGCTCCGCCTCGACCGTCACGGTCGGCATCTCGGGCCCGTCGCGGTGCGAGACGTAACCGGGCACCCGCGTCCATTCGCTCACGTGGCCACCCCGACGCGCTCGTACGCGGGCGGCACGCCGGCGAGGTGCGCCTCGTGCAGGCGGATGATCCCCTCCATCAGCGCCTCCGGCCGCGGCGGGCAGAAGGGGATGTAGATGTCGACCGGGACGATCCGGTCGACCCCCTGCAGGATCGTGTAGTTGTTGAACATCCCGCCCGAGCTCGCGCAGACGCCCATCGCGATCACCCACTTCGGCTCGAGCATCTGGTCGTAGATCTGGCGCAGCGGCTCCGCCATCTTGTGCGCGACCCGGCCCGAGACGATGAGCAGGTCGGCCTGGCGCGGCGAGGAGCGGAAGGCCTCCATCCCGAAGCGCGCGATGTCGTAGCGCGCCGAGACGATCGACATCATCTCGATCGCGCAGCAGGCGAGCCCGAACGTGTCCGGCCACATCGACTTCGTCTGCGCCCAGCGCACGGCCTTCTCGAGCGTCGTGAGCCCGAGCGCCCGCTCCATCTCCTCGAGGCCGAGCTCCTCCTCGAACCGCGACGGTCCCTTCGTGGGCCAGAGCAGCCGCTCCGACTGGAGCCCGTAGTCGCGCAGGCGCGTCGGCTCGTCAGCCACGCGGGCTCACCAGTTCAGGGCGCCCTTGCGCCAGATGTAGACGTAGGCGACGAGGAGGATGACGATGAAGAAGGCGAGCTCGGCGAAGCCGAACCAGCCGAGCGCGTGCAGCTGCACGGCGAGCGGATAGAGAAAGACGATCTCGATGTCGAAGACGATGAAGAGCATCGCCGTCAGGTAGAAGCTGACGCTGAAGCGCTGGCGTGGCAGCGGCCCGGTCGAGACGCCCGACTCGAACGGGACCGTGCGGGCGCGCGTGCGGCCGGCCGGGCGCTGCGAGAACTTGAACGACATCCACAGCATCGAGGCGGGAATGACGAGCGCCAGGAAGCCGTAGATCAGGAATGGCAGCCAGCTGTGGAGCATCACGTTGCGCGTCTCCCCTTACCCGTTCGCGCGCCTGAAGCACTCACCGAATCGGTGACGTTATCAATGTCGCCGCGGCTGCACTTACGGGTACCGAATCCCCGCAGCCGTGCCTGCAGCGGGTGTTACAAAGTCGGCCCCCGGCCGTCCGCGCACGACCGGGTGAGCGCGAGGCGCGTTGCTACGATGCGAACCGATGGAGATCCAGGAGCGCACCGACAGCATCGTCTCCCTGACGCCCGCGGCCGCGGTGAAGATCCGCGACCTGATGGCGTCGGAGGAGGACGTATCGGTCCTGCGCGTCGCGATCGAGGGCGGCGGCTGCTCCGGCTTCCAGTACGGGCTCGGGTTCGACCGCGGCGCCCAGGAGGGCGACCACGAGTTCGAGTGCGAGGGCGTCGCGGTCGTCGTCGATCCCTTCAGCGCGCCGTATCTCATGGGTGCGCAGGTCGACTACCTCGAGACGATCCAGGAGTCGGGGTTCAAGATCGAGAACCCGAACGCCGTCGCCTCGTGCGGCTGCGGCCACTCGTTCCAGGTGGCCGAGGGCGAGGCGCCCGGGGACGCAGCCGGTGGTTGCGGGTCCGGCTGCGCCCACTAAGCGCTGCTGGTGCTAGCCCACTAGCTCGAGGAAGCGCGGGTCCTCGCGGAGGGAGACGAAGTCGTCGTCCTTCCGGGCCTGCTCCTTGTACGGCTCCCACTGGGCGACCGACTCGGCGAGCGTCGTGAGGGCGACGCCGCCGTTTCCGAGCTGCGCCTCCATGCAGGCCACGTTGTAGAGCAGGTGCGCATTGCCTGGATACGTCTCGAGGCCCCGCTTCGTCGCCTCGAGGGCGGCCGCGTAGTCCCCGGCCAGGTACGCCTCCCAGAAGCCCTCCTGCGAGGCAGCCGGCGTGATCCGGTACGCGTGGTCGCGGGGGCCGCCGACCGCGAGCACGATGGTGTCGTCTGCGGCTGCCACGGCGCCGCGCATCAGCTCCGGGTCACGGACGAAGATCGCCGTCCCCTGGGGGGCTTCGACGTCCTCGCCGTCGACGGTGAACGTGGCCGATCCCTGCACGACGACGTACAGCTCCTCATGCCGGTCCCCGCCCGGGCCGGCCTCGTGATGCTGGCCGACGAGGGTCTCCCCGGCCTTGCGCTGGAAGACCGCGTTGACCCCGAAGGCGCCTACGTCGAGATCTTTACGCAGGCGGACGCGGCCGCGGTCTTCTTCGGCGCCGGCGAGGCGGTCGCCGAGTGAGACGACTCCGTATGCGGTCTGAGTGGCAGCCATGCTCTCCTCCTCGTTCGGGATGGCGATGCGGCGGCGCGGAGCTGCGCCGCGCGATCCGTGTGGACGAGCTGGGCGAACTGGGGATCTGATGCGTACGTGGCGGGCCCTCCCTCCTTGACATCGAGTATCTTGGTGCCAAGAGACTAACAAGTAAGGTATCTTGACGTCAAGAGAAATTTCATGAACACTTCGGACATGCCCAGACCGAGGAAGAGCGAGCGGGACCACGTCGACACCTTCCTCGAGGAGATCAGCGCCGACCTCCCGGCCGACCTCGACCTCACCGTCGAGGGGATCGTCGATCGCGTCGGCGGCATCCACCGCCGCATCAAGTGGATGCACGACGAGACGCTCGACGAGCTGGGCCTCACGATGAGCGACTGGCATGTCCTCACGGCGCTGCGCTGGGCGGGCGAGCCGTACCGGAGGAAGGCAGGCGAGCTCGCGCGGCGGGCGGACCTGACGAGCGGCGCGATGACGAGCCGGCTCGACGCGCTGGAGAAGGAAGGTCTCGTCCGGCGCCTGCGCGATCCGGCCGACCGGCGAAGCGTGGTCGTCGAGCTGACCGACAAGGGCCGCCGAAAGCACGAGCAGACGATGGGCATCCAGGCGGATAAGGAGGCGCTGCTCGCCGCGGCGCTGACCGACCACGAGAAGGAGCAGCTCAACGCCCTCCTGCGCCGCGTGATGATCACGCTCGAAGGCCGGTATCCGGGCAAGCACGACTAGCATCGGCGCGTCATGAGGGTTGCCGTCGTCGGATCGGGCCCGGCGGGTTTCTACGCCGCCGGCGCGCTGCTGTCCGCCGACCCGCCCGCCGAGGTGGACATGATCGAGCGGCTGCCGACGCCCTGGGGGCTGGTCCGGCTCGGCGTCGCCCCGGATCACCCGAAGCTGAAGACCGTGTCGCGCGCGTTCGAGCGCATCGCCGACCAGCCGGGCTTCCGCTTTCTCGGCAACGTCGAGTTCGGCCGCGACATCCACCACGCCGACCTCGTGCGCCTGTACGACGCGGTGGTCTACGCGGTCGGCGCGCAGACCGACCGCCGCCTCGGGATCCCCGGCGAGGACCTGCCCGGCTCATGGGCCGCGACCGAGTTCGTCGCCTGGTACAACGGCCATCCCGACTACCAGCAGCTCGACTTCGACCTCTCGGTCGAGCGCGCGGTCGTGATCGGGAACGGGAACGTGGCGCTCGACGTGGCGCGGATGCTCGCCCTGACGCACGAGGAGCTTGCGCCGACGGACGCGACCGACACTTCGATTGCGGCCATCGAGAGCTCACCGCTCCGCGAGATCCTCGTTGTGGGACGGCGCGGGCCGGCCCAGGCCGCCTTCACGACCCCCGAGCTCCAGGAGATGGGGGAGCTCGGGGGCGCCGACGTCGTCGTCGATCCCGCCGACCTCGAGGACGCGCAGCCGCAGGGCACGAATGCCGAGCGGAACCTCGGCGTGCTCCAGGACTTTGCTGGGCGGGAGCCCAAGGGCAAGCCAAGGCGGGTCGTCTTCCGCTTCTTCCGGTCGCCAGTGGCGATCCTCGGCGAGGAGCGCGTCGAGGGGGTCGAGCTGGTGCGCAACGCGCTCGACGCGAACGAGCGCGCCGTCGCGACCGACGCGCGCGAGACGCTGGCGTGCGGGCTCGTCTTTCGCAGCGTCGGCTACCACGGCGTCGAGCTGCCGGGCGTCGTCTTCGACGCCGGGAGCGGGACGATCCCCAACGAGGGCGGGCGCGTGGAGCCGGGCGTCTACTGCGCCGGCTGGATCAAGCGCGGCCCGACCGGCGTGATCGGCACGAACAAGAAGGACGCGACCGAGACGGTCGAGCACCTGCTCGAGGACGCCGCGGCCGGCCGGCTCGAGCCGAAGCCCGACGCAACCGCGGCAGCCGTCGACGCGCTGCTCGTCGAGCGCGGCGTCCGCGTCGTCGAGTACGCCGGCTGGACCGCGATCGACGAGGCCGAGCGCGCCGCGGGCGAGAAGGCGGGCCGGCCGCGGGTCAAGCTCTGCTCGTGGGACGACCTGCTCGCCGCCGCCGAGCGGGTCGCGAGTGGCCGCTAGCGTCCCTCCCCCGAACGGGTGACATCGCTCGAGCCGATTCCGCCGATGGACCGGGCATGGAGTCCCTCGTCGTGGAGTGCCTCTCCTGCCGCACCACCCGCGTCTCGCGACGCGACCGGTTCGACCATCTCGAGACGCCCGAGTGCCCGCAGTGCGGCTATCTCGGTTGGTCGCCCCTGCTCGAGCTGACCGAGGCCGAGCGTCGCGCGCCGCGCGAGCTGAAGCTCGCGGAGCGCCGGCTCCCGTCGGTCGCGTAGTCACAGGTCGCGGCAGCGGCGCCCGGTCGCGCTTCCCTACACTCGCCTCGATGGCCAAGGCCGAGGAGCGGCGAGAGCTCTGGGGAGGTGAGACCGCGAAAGCCGTTGTCAACTTCCCCGTCTCCGGCGAGCCGATTCCGGCGCCGGTCGCGCGCTGGCTCGGCCGCATCAAGGGCGCCGCTGCGCGTGTCAACGCCGAGCTCGAGCTGCTCGACGGGGACAAGGCCGAGCGGATCTCGGCCGCCGCGGCCCGGATCGCGGAGGGCGAGCTCGACGACCAGTTCCCGATCGACGTCTTCCAGACCGGCTCGGGCACCTCGTCGAACATGAACGCGAACGAGGTGATCGCGACGCTCGCGGGCGACGACGTCCACCCGAACGACGACGTCAACATGGGCCAGTCCTCGAACGACGTCTTCCCGTCCGCCGTGCACCTC
>DASXDE010000067.1:0-44413 GCA_036490825.1 Gaiellaceae bacterium | reverse complement strand
GCACCCGCGCGAGGCCGGAGATCGAGGCGCTGCTCGGCCACTCCGTCTTTCTCGAGCTCAAGGTCAAGGTGCGGCCGAGGTGGCGCCGCGACGCCGCGACGCTCGAACGGCTCGGCCTCTAGGCTCGCAGCGGCGTGCTAGGCGCAGGTGGGGCCGCCGTGCACGGCCAGCCACTCCTTCAGGGTGCGGATTCGTGCCGCCGCCTGCGTGAGCCTCGCCCGCAGGAGCGGTCCGTCGGCTTCGTCCGACACGAGCGTCGCGTACCCGCGCTCGCTCGCGCTCTCGGCCCCGAAGATCAGGAGGTCGGAGCCTGCGAGCATGGCTCGGGTCGCGGTGTGGGGGATCCGGTCGGCGGCCGGCGCCGTGAGCGAGTCGGTCACGGTGACCCCTGTGAAGCCGAGCGTCTTGCGCAGCAGGCCGTTGATGATCGTGCTCGAGAACGCCGCCGGCTTGTCCGACGGGTCGAGCTTCGGATAGATCGCGGTCGAGACCATCACGAGCTGCGCGCCCGCGTTGATCGCGCTCTCGAAGGGGAGCAGGCCCTCGCGGATCTTCCAGGCGGCGGCGCCGATCACGATCCGCCCGTGGTCGGTGTTGCCGCTCGCGAGCCCGAGTCCGGGGAAGTGCTTCGCGGTCGCCGCGATCCCGTGGGCCTGTAGTCCGTCAACGAAGGCGTGGGCCAGCGCCGCGTTCCGCGAACGCGAGTGCGAGAAGGCGCGCGAGCCCAGGAAGTTGCCGGCCGTGCTCGGCGTGTCGACGACCGGCGCGAAGTCGATGTCGATCCCGACGGAGCGCAGCGCCGCCGCCGCCCCCGAGGCCTGCGCCTGGGCGGCCGACGCGTTCGCCATCTCCCCCGGCGCCTCGGTCGGGGGCGCCCAGGCGAGTCGCCGCACGATCCCGCCCTCCTGGTCGACGGCCACGAGAAGCGGCTCGCCCCGCGTGCAGGCCGCCCGCTGCAGCTCGGCGGTGACTGTCGCGGCCGTGCTCTGCGTGAGCCAGCCGTTGCCGAGCAGGACGACCCCGCCCATCTTCCCGTTACTGATGCGCGTGAGGAACCTCGCGTTCGGCGCGGCGGTCAGCGTCCCCATCACCGTCTCGGCGGTGTCGGAGAATCCGAAGGTCCCCGCCACGTGCGCCGCGGACGCCCGCCCGGGAGCCGCCGGGCCAGGCTTGACGCACGCCGTCACGACTGCGACCGCCGCGACGGCGGCGAGCCCCGCTAGTGCCCTCCGCATGGCAGCAGGGTAGCCCTCGAATTGCCGGTGGGCGGCCCGGGACTAGACTCAGCGCATGGCCCAGGCGCCCGTACTCCCGGCCGGGTTCGAGCTGCCGCTCGAAGCTCGCCTGCCGCGGATCGGCGCGGTGGACGCGGTCGCGCTCGAGGAGCGCGCGGCGTCCCTCGCCAAGCGTTCCATCAAGCGCGAGTCGAAGGTCTGGGCGCTCCTGCTCGCGATCCGCACCACCGACCTGACGACGCTCGAGGGAGCGGACACGCCGGGGAAGGCGGCCGCGATCGCGTCGAAGGCGCTCAGGCCGGATCCCACGGATCCCTCCCTCCCTTCGGTCGCGGCGGTCTGCGTCTACCCGAACCTCGTGCCGGCGGTGCGGGAGCGGGTGGCGGGCACCTCGGTGAGGGTCGCGGCGGTGGCGACCGGGTTCCCGTCGGGCCAGTACCCGACGGCGGTGAAGGTCGCGGACGTACGCGCGACCGTCGAGCTCGGGGCGGACGAGATCGACATGGTGATCGACCGAGGCGCGTTCCTCTCCGGCCGCTACGCGAAGGTCTACGACGAGATCGTCCAGGTCAAGGAGGCGTGCGGCGACGCGCACCTCAAGGTGATTCTCGAGACGGGCGAGCTCGGCACGTACGACAACGTGCGCCGCGCGACGCTGCTCTCGATCGCGGCGGGCGCGGACTTCGTCAAGACTTCGACGGGAAAGATCTCGCCCGCGGCGACGCTGCCGGTCGCGCTCTGCATGCTGGAGGCGATCCGGGACGTGTACGAGGAGACGGGCCGGCAGGTCGGCTTCAAGGCGGCGGGCGGAGTGCGCCAAGCCAAGCAAGCGATTCAGCATCTCGTGCTCGTGCACGAGACGCTAGGGCGGGAGTGGCTGACGCCCGAGCTGTACCGGATCGGCGCGTCCTCGCTGCTGAACGACATCCTGATGCAGCTGCGCAAGGAGCGCACCGGCGCCTACCAGAGCGGCGACTACTTCACGCTGGACTGAAGTTGCACTCTTTCGTGACGCAAACGGCACACCCGCGAGAGGCTCGCGGCCCTAAGCTCGCCCCCTCCCATAAGGGTGGGGGGTGGGTCTGTGGGACGCGGCTCTCGCGCCGCCCACCCGCCCCCACCAGACCGATCCGGAGCAGGCATGGCTGAGATCGAGAAGCCACGCGGCGAGGTCGGCGTCCCGGGGGACTGGACGTACGCGAGCGCGCCCGAGTCGCGCGACATCGTCCACCTCCGCGAGCGCTACGGCCTGTACGTCGGCGGCAAATGGCTCGAGCCCGCGGAGACGTACGAGACAATCGCCCCCCGCGACGAGGAGCCGCTCGCGGCCGTCGGGCAGGCAACCGCGGCGGACGTCGGCCGCGCAGTCGCCGCCGCCCGCACCGCGTACGCCGACGGCTGGTCGTCGCTCCCGGGCTCGGAGCGCGCGAAGTACCTCTTCCGCATCGCGCGCATCCTGCAGGAGCGCGCGCGCGAGTTCGCCGTCCTCGAGTCGCTCAACGGCGGCAAGCCGATCAAGGAGTCGCGCGACGTCGACCTCCCGCTTGCGGCCGCGCACTTCTTCTACTACGCCGGCTGGGCGGACAAGCTCGAGTACGCCTTCCCGAACCGTCGGCCCCGCCCGGTCGGCGTCGCCGGCCAGATCATCCCGTGGAACTTCCCGCTCCTGATGCTCGCGTGGAAGATCGCCCCCGCGCTCGCCTGCGGCAACACCGTCGTCCTCAAGCCCGCCGAGACGACGCCGCTCACGGCGCTCCTCTTCTGCGACGTCCTCCGCCAGGCCGAGCTCCCGGACGGCGTGGTCAACATCGTGACGGGCGACGGACGCACCGGCGCCGCGCTCGTCGAGAGCGAGGACGTCGACAAGATCGCCTTCACCGGCTCGACCGAGGTGGGGAAGGAGATCCAGCGCCGCCTCGCCGGCACCGGCAAGAAGCTGACCCTCGAGCTCGGCGGCAAGGCCGCGAACATCGTCTTCGACGACGCCGCGCTCGACCAGGCGGTCGAGGGGATCGTGAACGGCATCTACTTCAACCAGGGCCACGTCTGCTGCGCCGGCTCGCGCCTCTTCGTCCAGGAGTCGATCTACGAGCCGCTCGTCGCGAAGCTCGAGCGCCGTCTCACAACGCTGCGCGTCGGCGACCCGCTGGACAAGAACACGGACGTCGGCGCGATCAACTCCGCCGCCCAGCTCGAGAAGATCCGCGAGCTCGTCGCCTCCGGCGTGGAGGAGGGCGCGGAGATCTACCAGCCGCCGTGCGTGCTGCCGGAGAAGGGCTACTGGTTCGTGCCGACCGTGTTCACCAACGTCGCGCAGAGCTACCGGATCGCGCAGGAGGAGATCTTCGGCCCCGTCCTCTCCGTCCTCACCTTCCGCACCCCCGAGGAGGCGGTGGAGAAGGCGAACAACACGCCCTACGGGCTGAGCGCCGGCGTCTGGACGGAGAAGGGCTCGCGCATCCTCTGGATGGCGCAGCGGCTCCGCGCCGGCGTCGTGTGGGCCAACACCTTCAACCGCTTCGACCCCGGCTCGCCGTTCGGCGGCTACAAGGAATCCGGCTTCGGCCGCGAGGGCGGGCGGCACGGGCTCGAGCCGTACCTGAGGTTCGACGAGTGAGCGAGCGGCTTCCCGTCAAGAAGACCTACAAGCTCTACATCGGCGGCGCCTTCCCGCGCAGCGAGTCCGGCCGCACGTACGACGCCGAGGGACAGAACGTCGCCCGCGCCTCGCGCAAGGACGTCCGCGACGCCGTCCGGGCCGCCCGTGGCGCGCAGCCCGGCTGGGCGGCCGCGACCGCGTACAACCGCGGCCAGGTGCTGTACCGCGTCGCGGAGATGATCGAGTCCCGGGTCCCGGAGTTCGCCGAGCTGTGCGGCGGCCGCGACGAGGTCGAGGGCGCGATCGACCGCATCGTCTGGTACGCGGGCTGGGCCGACAAGCTGCCGCAGGTGCTTGGCGGCTCGAATCCCGTCGCCGGCCCCTACTTCAACTTCACGGTGCCGGAGCCGACCGGCGTCGTCGCGGTGCTCGCACCCGACGAGCCGCCGTTGCTCGGCCTCGTCACACGCATCCTCCCGCCGCTCGTCGGCGGCAACGCCGTCGTCGCGGTCGCGTCGGAGTCCCGGCCGCTCGCGGCGATCGAGCTCGCCGAGGCACTCGCGACGAGCGACGTCCCCGGCGGCGTCGTCAACCTCCTCACCGGGCAGCGCGCAGAGCTGGCCCCGGTGCTCGCCTCCCACATGGACGTGAACGCGATCGACCTCTGCGGGGCCGACGGAGACGCGCCGGAGCTCGAGCGTCTCGCCGCCGAGAACGTGAAGCGCGTCGTGCGCGGCCGCGCGGACGTACAGAGCCCGTGGGAGATCGCGTCCTTCCTCGAGCTGAAGACCGTCTGGCACCCGATGGGACAGTGACCGACCGCCTCCTGAGTCACGCGATCGCCGAGGGCGACGGCATCTCGCTCGTGGCGACGGTCGAGGATGCCGAGGCGGCGCGAGCGGCGGAGGCGGCCGGCGCGGAAGGAATCCTCGTGCGCAGCGGCCGCGAAGACCGGCTCGCGTCGATCCGCGAAGCCGTCTCCGTGCCGATCGTCTTCTCCTGGGACTTCGAGGTGCCCGAGCGGCTGGCGGGCGCCGACGCGTGCATCGTCGACGTGAAGGACGCGGACGACCTCGGCCCGGTCGAGCAGGGGCACTCCGAGCTCGAGCAGTTCGAGCTCGTGTTGCGCGTCACGGACGAGGAGCAGCTCGAGGCGGTGCTCGAGCGCTTCGACCCGGAGCTGTTCGTGCTTGCGGGGACGCTCGAGCAGGTGCACGAGCTGCTCGCGGAGGTTCCGGCGGGGAAGCTCGTCGTCGCCGAGCTGCCGTCGCCGACGCACGAGGACGTCGAGGAGCTCGAGCGGGCGGGCGTGGACGCTGTGATCGTCCGCGACCGGGAACTTTTCTGACCGGCGCGCTCGTGCGGATCGTCGACCTGAGCCACGAGTACGCGGACGACATGCCGCTCTATCCAGGGCTGCCGTCACCCTCGTTCCACGACTTCGCCGAGGTGGAGCGCGACGGCTACGCCATGTCGGAGTACACGCTCCTCAACCACATCGGCACCCACGTCGACCTGCCCTCGCACCAGGTCGCGGGGGGCGCGACGCTGGACGAGATCCCGCTCGAGTCCCTGGTCACCGATGCGGTGACCCTCGACCTCTCCGGTCGCCAGCCGGGCGCCGTCGGCAGAGACGAGCTCGAGCCCTTCCTGGGCGAGGTCCGCGAGGGCGACTGGCTGTTCGTGTACTCCGACAACGGCCGCAACTGGGGGAGTGAGGGCTACTGGACCGGCTGGTCGTACCCGGACGCCGACGCGTCGCGTACTCTCGTCGAGCGCGGCATCGTCGGCATCGGCTTCGACGGGCCTTCGGCTGACCCGGTCGACACCGAGACGTTCGACCTGCACAAGGTCTGGCTCGGTGCAGGTCGAATGATCCTCGAAAACCTCACCAACCTCGGCCTTCTGCCAACGCGAACGCAGGTCGTCGTCGCGCCGCTGAAGGTTCGCGCGGCCAACGGGGCGCCCGCGCGGGTGTTCGCCTTCGTCCCCGATTAGCGGCATCGAACAGCAGGAGGGAAAGATGTTCGAATCGCTCGGCCGCGTCGGATCCCTCCGCCGCGGCATTCTCGGCTTGCGGGAGACGTTCGGCCTCTCGCTGGCCCTGCTCGCCCTCGTCATGGCGAGCTCGCTGGCCACGAGCAGCGCCGCCGGCTTCGCCGGCGCGACCGTCCCGCTCGTCTACCTCACCGCGGGCGTCGGCTCGCTCTGCCTCGCGTCGGTGATCATCCGCTTCACCCGGCGGATGGCGAGCGCAGGAGGCCTGTACACGTTCACGGCCCGGGGCCTCGACAGCAACTCGGGCTTCGTCGGCGGCTGGCTCTATGCGTGGGGCTTCGCCGCCGGAATCTCCTTCGTCCTCATCATCGCCTCGTTCTTCCTCTCGACGGTGCTGACCGTGCACACGTCGCTCGACCTGAGCTGGTTCCAGTGCTTCTGGATCCTCGTCGCGCTGTTGAGCGTCTTCGCGCTCCTCGACATCCGGCTCTCGACGCGGACGCAGCTCGTCTTCGCGATGCTCGGCGTGCTGCTGCTCGTGATCCTCGCCTGCGTGATCCTCGGCAAGGGCGGCGCCTCGGGCGTGACGCTGCAGCCGTTCAACTTCCACCACGCGCACAGCGCCCACGACTTCTTCTACGCGATGGTCTTCGCCTTCACGGGCTTCATCGGCTTCGAGGCAGCGGCCTCGCTCGGGGAGGAGTCCGCCGAGCCGCTGAACATGATTCCGAAGGCGATCCTCTCGGCAGTCCTCGTGGCGCTCGTCTTCTACGTCTTCCTGACGTGGGCGATGTCCGTCGGCTTCGGCGTCGAGAACGCCGGCGCCTGGGCGAGCAACCCGGGAGCGCTCGACTTCCTCGCCACGAAGTACGTCAGCAGCTGGTTCGCGACGCTCGTCGACGTCGCGGTCGTCGTCGACGCCTTCGTCGCGGCGCTCGCGGGTACCGCGCTCGTCTCCCGGACGGCGTTCGCGATGGGACGCGAGGGCGGGCTGCCCAGGGTCTTCGCGTGGACGCACCCGCGCTTCAAGACCCCGTGGGTCTCGATCCTCGCCTCGCTCGCGCTGACCGTAATCCTCGTGAGCTGGCTCGCGCGCGGCACGTGGAACGACCCGTTCACGTACTTCGCCTTCATGGCCACGACTGCGACCTTCGGGATCCTCGGCACGTACATCCTCGTCTCCGTCGCCGGGATCGCGTACTTCTGGCGCACGAGGGCGACGTCGACGGTCGCCTACAACGTCCTGCTCGACATCGTCCTGCCCGTCGCCGCGATCGTGGTCTGCGGGCTGACGATCTACTGGTCGATCACACCCCGCCCGCCCGCTCCGATCAGCTACTCGATCTGGGTCGCGCTCGGCTGGCTCGGGCTCGGGGTCGCGTACCTCCTATGGTTACGGCTCAGGGCGCCCGACAGGGTCGCGCAGTTCGGCTCCGTCCTGGCGGAGGGAGGCGATTCGCCCCCGCCGCCCACCGGCGAGGCGGTGCCCGTCTAGCCGAAGAAGGCCCGCGCCACGTCGTACCACTCGCGCGGCACGACCTTCAGCTCTGCGGTCGCCTCTGCAAGGGGAACGGCGACGACGTCGTCCCCTTGCAGGGCGGCCATCTGGCCGAACTCGCCGCCGAGCGCGAGGTCTGCGGCCTTGAGCCCGAATCGCGTCGCCAGCACGCGGTCGCGGGCCGTGGGGGAGCCGCCGCGCTGGATGTGGCCGAGCACGGTGACGCGCGTCTCGTACCCGGTGCGTTGCTCGATCTCGCGCCCGAGGGCGTCGCCGACACCGCGCTTGGAGAGGATCACGTGCCCGAACTGGTCGCGCTCTTCCGCGTCGGACAGGCCCGGCAGCTCGCAGCCCTCGCTGACGACCACGATGGAAAAGTTCTTGCCGCGCGCGTGCCGCTTGCGGATCGCCTCGGCGACCTCCTCGAAGTCGACCGGCACCTCGGGGACGAGGATCACGTCGGCGCCGCCGGCGATGCCGCTCATGACGGCGATCCAGCCGGTCTGGCGCCCCATCACCTCGACGACCATGACGCGGTTGTGGGACTCGGCCGTCGTGTGCAGGCGGTCGATCGCCTCGGTCGCGATCGAGACGGCGGTGTCGAAGCCGAAGGTGTAGTCGGTCCCCGAGAGGTCGTTGTCGATCGTCTTCGGGACGCCGACGACGGGAAACTCGTTTTCCGCATACAGCCGCGCCGCCACGCCGAGCGTGTCCTCGCCGCCGATGGCGACGAGCGCGTCGAGGCCGCGGTCGGCGAAGTTCTGCAGGACCCGGTCGACGGCCTCGAGCTTGAACGGATTCGTGCGGCTCGTGCCGATGATCGTGCCGCCGCGCGGCAGGATCCCCGACACCTCGTGGGGGCCGAGTTCCTCGAAGATCGGCTCGACGAGGCCGCGCCACCCCTCGCGGACGGCCACCACGTCCCAGCCCGCGGCATCGGCGTGGCGCACCACGGCGCGGATCACCGCATTGAGGCCGGGGCAGTCGCCGCCGCCGGTAAGGATCCCGAGGCTCTTCGCCACTGCGCACGAGCCTAGATGGTCGTGATGCCGAAGGTGGGAATCGAACCCACACGGCCCGAGGGCCACCGGATTTTGAGTCCGGCGCGTCTGCCAATTCCGCCACTTCGGCTTGTACCCGCATGGTACGCGCCTCTCGGGCTACGCCCTCCTTTCAGATAGGCGCAACAGACCTTGTTGCGCAACAAGATCTGTTGCGCTACGCTGGGGCGATGGCTGTCGCGACGGCCCAGAAGGTCGAGGCGCTCCGGGACGACTTCCGCTCGGCGGCCCAGCTCGCCGACATGCTCGGGGTGAGCCGGTCGCAGGTGACTCGCTGGCTGCGCGGCTCGGGCATCGATCCCCTCAACGCGGAGAAGGTCGACCTGCTCGAGCTGGTGTGGTCGAACCTGCTCCGCCTCTACGAGCGTGAGGCCGCGCTCGCCTGGCTCTTCGGCCTCAACCCGTTGCTGGGCGACCGGCGCCCGATCGACCTCATCCGCGCCGGGCGCACCGAGGAGCTGATGCGCGCGATCCGGGCCGAGCGCTCCGACAGCTTCGCGTGATCCTGTTCCGCTGCTTCGCCTGGAACGAGCGAGCCCGCCGCAACGGCCTCGACGGCGCCCTCTGGTTCCCCCGCCCCTACCAGGGCGACGGCCGGCACGACAACGCCGACCTGTACGGCTGCCTCTACCTCTCCGAGCGTCCGCTCTCGTGCGTCGTCGAGCAGCTCGCCCGCTTTCGAGGGCAGCGGCTGCTGCCGGCGCTCCTCGTGCGGCGGGGGCTCCCGCTGGCGCTCGCCGAGCTGGAGCTCGCCGACGACGCCGAGCTTCTCGACCTCGACGACCCGGCGGTGCTGCGGCGGGAGCGGCTGCGGCCGTCGGTCGTCGCGACCCGCGCGCGGGAAGTGACCCAGCCCCAGGCGCGGGCGCTCTACGAGCGGTATCCCGAGGCGGCCGGCCTCCGCTGGTGGTCGACGTTCGAGGCCCAGTGGCTGAACGTGACGCTGTTCGATCGCGCGGCCGCCGCTCTCCGGCTCGTCGCCGCCCGCGCGCTCGCGGTCGAGGACGAGGACGTCGCCGCCGCAGCCGACCTGCTGGGGCTACGCCGAGCCTGAGGCAACGCGGAGCGGGAAATACGGCGGCGCGAGCAGGAAGCCGATGCGCGCGTCGTGGCCGCGGTGCCCGCGGGCCATCTGAAGCGCCGCGCCGATGCCGCCGATCGGGACGAAGCCGAGCTGCCGTACCGCGGCGGCGTCCCGCGCTCCGGCGACGTAAACGGCGCCGAGCCGCTCGAGCGCCGGCCGGCACGCTTCCCAGTCGCGGAACGGCAGCAGCGGGTGGACGGTGCGGCCGGCGCGGTACTCCTCGACGGCGCGGGCGTCCGTGGCGACGGCGTCCTCCGCGGCGGCCAGCAGCTCCGGGTCGCGCGCGATCGGGTCGGAGCGGAAGAAGACGTGATACGGCTGCTGCGTGGGCCGGGGGAAGACCCGCCGGAAGCGGTGCACCAGGATGACGATGCCGCCGTCGGCGACGGGGAAGGCGTCGCGCCACAGCCCGAGGGCGTGGGCGAGGCCGAGGTGCGCGGCGAGGAGCGGGTTCGGCTGCTCCCGCGGCAGGAACGGCGTCGTGCCGGGAACCGCCACCACGAGCGCATCGAGCGGCTCGTCGATGGTCGCGCGCCGCAGCTCGATCGCCCGCAGCAGGGCCTCGGCGTGCGCCACCGACGGCGGCCCGGCGAGCACCGCGGCCGCCGTCCGCGTCCCTCGCAGCGAGCGGAGCACGCGGCGGCGCACCGACTCCGGCGCGGCCGCGAACGCGAGGCGCAGCGGCGAGCGCGCGATCCGCTCGGCAGCCTCGGGCTCGTAGGGATAGCCGCGCAGCGGGCCTGTGTAGTGCGGATGGTTGAGGACGAGCGAGACGCCGAAGAGCGGGACGCGCGCGGCCAGTGTCCGCTCGACGAGCGTCGCGAGGCGCCAGCCCTCGGAGCCGCCGGTTTCCAGCAGGGACTCTGCGGTGGCGCGGCGCTGCGTCTCCGCGTCGGCGGCGGCCAGCAGCGTCGCCGGGCCGCCGTGCAGGACGGTCTCGGCCGCGCTCACCACGACGACGAGGTCGGTCTCCACGAGCTCGCGGGCGACCCGCACCCGCGGTGCGCCGGGCGGGATCCCGGCGAGTGCCGGGTCGGCCGCGTCGTGCACCGCCAACGTGCCGTGGAAGCGGCGGCGCAGCTCCGGCGTCACGAGCGCGGCGATCTCGGACCGGCTGGCGCGCCGGGTGAGGCCCCCGGCCACGAGCAGGGTCTGCCTCTCGGTCGGCACGCCGAGCTCCTCGAGCGTCTCGATCACGGCTGCGATCGCCGGCGGGCGCTGGTCGCCGAGCACGCTGCCGAGCGGTAGCGCCGGCGGCTCGACCGCGATCGTGACCCGGCTCGCCCGCGCGGCGAGCGCCTCGAGCGGCTGGCCGTCGAGCGGGAAGCGCAGCGCCTCCCTGGTCGCGGCCGCCACGTCGGTCGCGCGGCCCGGCCGGGGCGGCCGCAAGACGCGCGCGTCGGCGGGCGCCGAGGCGACGACGAGGCGGCTGCCGGAGAGGAGCGGGACGCGGGGCACTACGGGATCGAGCGGTAGAGCCGCAGGAAGACCGGCCGGAACCCCCGCTTCGGCCAGAAGCGGGAGGCCAGGAGGTTCGTGGTCCGCCAATCGGTCGTCATCGTCGGGTGGCCGTTCTCGTATGCCCACCGCATCACGTGCGCGGTCAGCGCACGGCCGACACCCATTCCTCGCGCCTCCGGCTCCGTCGACGCCTGTGCGAGGTCGATGTTGTCGTCGGGCACGCGCAGGTCGGGCGGGCGGCGGTACAGGAGCTGATGGCCGACGATGCGCCCGTTGCGCTCGGCGACGAACAGCTCGATCTCCTCGTCGTCGCTCTCGAGCCACTCCTTGCGCAGCAGCTCCTCGGTTGTCGGAAGCTCGATGCCCGAGAAGCTCGGTGACGGTTGCATCGAGCGGGACATCTCGAGCTCCAGACGCGCCGCCTCCGGATAGTTGTCCCGCGTTCCGTGGCGGATCGTGACGTCGGCGTCGTAGGTCTCCGGCGCGGTCTCGCGGATGGCGAGCACGGCCGAGGCGCCGAAGCAGAGGCGGAACCACGCGTCGATCAGCTCGGAGTCGTGGGAGGGGACGAAGACGAAGTGCCGCGTGAGGCCCTCGTCGACCCAGCGTTGCGCGGCGACCGCGTAGAGGTCCCGGACGAGCTCCGGGTCGCGCGCCGCCTGCCCCGCGACGTGGCTCCACAGGTGCGGCCCCATGAAGTTCTCGCGCCGCCGGCCGAGGAGGTAGCCGGCGACCGCGCCGTCCTCGAGCGCCACCGCGCCGGTCGCGTCCTCCCGCTCCGCCTCGATCTGCGCCGCGAGGTCGCTCCGGTCGGGAAGGAGCGGCTCGGCGACCCGATGCGCGGCGTGGCTCTCGGCGAGCAGCGCGGCGGCGCCCTCGACGTGCTCGTCTGCGAAGGGGACGATCTCCACCGGGCCGTACACTCGCAGAGATGTCGCCGAAGACCCTCACAGGAGCCGAGCTCGACCTGAACGACGCGCCGGCGCGCGACGCCGAGCTCTTCCTCGTCGACGGCAACAACCTCGCCTACCGCGCCTTCTTCGCGCTGCCGGAAGAGCTCGCGACGACCGAGGGCTTCCCCACGGGAGCGCTGCTCGGCTTCGCGAACATGCTCTTCAAGCTCCTCTCGGACTACCGGCCGAAGGGCGTCGCGGTCGCGTGGGACACCCGCCCGGTCCACCGCGCCGCGCAGGCCGAGGCGGCCGAGGTCGTCTACAAGGAGGGCCGCCGGCCGATGCCGGACCTGCTCCGCGAGCAGTTCCCGCACTTCCGGCCGATCGTCGAGGCGTTCGGCTACCGGAACCTCGAGTTCGAGGGCTGGGAGGCGGACGACGTGATCGCGACGCTAGCGACGCGCGCCGACGACGCCGGGATCAGGACGTGCGTCGTCTCGACCGACCGCGACGCGTTCCAGCTCGTCTCGGAGAACGTCTGCCTGATGATGACGCCGCGCGGCGTGAGCGACGTCAACGTCTACACGCCCGAGCGCGTCGAGGCGCGCTACGGCATCCGCCCGGAGCAGATCCCGGACTTCATCGGGCTCAAGGGGGACACGTCGGACAACATCCCCGGCGTCCCCGGCATCGGGGACAAGACCGCCGGCCAGCTCGTCGCGCAGTACGGGTCGCTCGAGGGAGTGCTCGAGCACGTGGAGGAGCTGTCGCCGGCGCGCCGGAAGAACCTGACGGAGTTCGCCGAGCAGGCGCGGACGGCGAAGGGCCTCGCGACGATGCGCCGTGACCTCGACGTCGCGTGCGACCCGGCCGAGCTCGTCCTCGCGCCGCCGGACCGGGCCCAACTGCGCGAGACGTTCCGCCAGTTCGAGTTCCGCGCGCTGCTGGGCCGGGTCGACGAGCTCGACGAGGCGGTGCCTGCGCGCGAGCGGATCTCGGCGGGGACCGCGGTGGCCTGGCGGGAGGGCGACGTGCCGCGCGTCGAGGCGATCGCCGGGATCGCGGCGGACGAGGGACGCGTCGCGGTCGCGCTCGGCGACGAGGTCGTCGTCGCGCCGCGGCCGGAGCGGCTCGAGGGCACGTTCGTCGCCCACGACGCGAAGGCGCTCCGGGTCGAGGCGGCCGACGACACGATGATCCTCGCCTACCTGATCGAGCCCGCCCGGAGCGAGTACCTCCTCGACGACCTCGAGGCGGAGTACGCGGTCGAGGCGAAGCCCGAGCCCGAGGCGGAGGAGGAGACGGCGCGCCTCGTCAAGCACGCGGCCGTCACGCTCCGCCTGCGTGAGCCGCTGCTCGAGCGGGTGCGCGAGCGCGGCGCCGAGCCGCTCTATTGCGACGTCGAGATGCCGCTGGTCGGCGTCCTGCGTGGGATGGAGGAGGCCGGCGTCAGGATCGACACGTACCGGATGGGGGAGATCACGGCGCGCCTCGCCGACCGCGTCGAGGAGCTCGAGTCGCGCGCCTACGAGCTGGCTGGCGAGGAGTTCGTGCTCGGCTCGCCCTCGCAGCTGGCGCGGATCCTGTTCGAGAAGCTCGAGCTGACCCCGGGCCGCAAGGGCAAGACCGGATACTCGACCGACACGAAGGTGCTGCGGGCGATCCGCACGGAGCACGAGATCGTGGCGGTGGTCGAGGAGTGGCGCGAGCTCTCGAAGCTCCTCAACACGTACCTCCAGCCGCTGCCCGAGATGATCGGCGAGGACGGCCGCCTGCACACGACCTTCAACCAGACCGTCGCCGCCACCGGCCGCCTCTCGACGACGAGCCCGAACCTGCAGGCGATCCCGATTCGCACCGAGCTCGGCCGCGAGATTCGCTCGGCCTTCGTCGCCGAGCCCGGGGCGCGCCTCATCTCGGCCGACTACTCGCAGATCGAGCTGCGCATCCTCGCGCACGTCTCGGGCGAGCCGAAGCTGCGTGAGGCGTTCGAGCGCGGGGAGGACATCCACACGGCGACCGCGGCCGAGGTGCTCGGCGTCGACCCGGCGAAGCTGACGTCGGCGGAGCGCTCGATCGCGAAGATGATCAACTTCGGGATCGTCTACGGGATCTCGGCCTTCGGCCTCTCCGAGAACCTCGAGATCTCGCGCGAGCAGGCGCAGGAGTACATCGACGCGTACCTCGCGCGGTTCCCGCTCGTGCAGGACTTCATCCAGCGGACGATCGAGCAGGCCGAGCGGGACGGCTACGTGACGAGCTTGCTCGGACGTCGCCGGCCGGTGCCCGAGCTACGCGTGCGGAATCGCGCGACGCGCGGGTTCGGCGAGCGCGTGGCCGTCAACTTCGTGATGCAGGGCTCGAACGCGGACATCATCAAGGTCGCGATGGTCGCGATCGAGCGACGCCTGCGCGAGGAGGGGAGGAGCGCGCGGCTCGTTCTCCAGGTGCACGACGAGCTCCTGCTGGAGGCGCCCGACGCGGAGACCTCGGTCGTGAAGGAGCTCGTGCGCGACGAGATGTGCAGCGCCTATCCGCTCGACCCGCCGCTCGCCGTCGACGTGGGCGCAGGCGACTCCTGGGCGGACGCGAAGAGCTAGCGCGAGGGTCGTCAGGCGAGAGTCGCGGACTTCGTTAGGTGCTGGCGACGACCGAGTAGAGGCGCCAGGCGCCTGGGACGCCTTTGAGTTGATGCGTGCCGCGGTCATCGAAGGTGAGGCCGGATCCGGCGACGAGGTCTTTGACCGTGCTCGAGACGAGTACTTCGCTTGGGTTGGCGGCGGAGGCTATGCGGGCGCCGATCGAGACGGCGATGCCGGCGACCTTGCCGTCCGCCACTTCGCACTCACCCGTGTGGAGGCCTGCGCGTACCTGGATTCCCAGCTGAGCGACTGCGGCCGTAATCGCCTGGGCGCACTGGATGGCGCGGCCGGGGCCGTCGAAGCGGGCGAAGAACCCATCGCCGGCAGTGTCCATCTCAACGCCGCGGAAGCGGGCGAGCTGGCGGCGGACGGCGTTGTGGTGGTCGTGCAGGAGCTCACGCCAGCGGCGGTCGCCGAGCTCGGCCATCTTCTCCGTCGAGCCGACGATGTCCGTGAAGAGCACGGTCGCCAGCACAGTCGAGGGCTCGCTCCCCTCCGGGAGCTCGGCCCAGGTCTCGGCCAAGAACAGGTGGATCCGATCGGCGAGCCCTTCGGGATCGCCGACCGCGAGGAGGTGATCAGACCCTGGCAGCTGGACGTGGCGGGCGTGGCTGATCTGCTCCGCGAGGTGCTGTGCGCTTGCAACCTGGAACGGGTGTTCGTCGGTGCGATTGAGGACCAGGGTCGGTACCTGGATCGCAGGTAAGGCGTGGCGGACGTCGATCTGTCTGCTCATCAGCTCGAGATCGCGAGCGGCCCCTGGGCTCGCGCCCTGCCGGATCATTGTCGCGAGTGGCTCCCAATCCTCGTGGGAGGCGCTCGGTGCCAGCTCCCGGGCAATCTGCAGACCGTGCTCACGCGTCCCCCAGCCCTGCATCTCCTCGCTCAGTTCACGCTCGAATTCCTGCTCGCGCACTCCCCATGCGTAGTCGGGAGCCCACAGCGTCCGAGCGAAAGCCCCCTCTAACACCAGCGCCCAGGCGCGCTCCGGGTACGTCGCGGCAAACAGAATCGCCATCGAGCCGCCCTCCGAGACGCCCATGATCGCCGCTCGCTCCGAGCCCGCAGCGTCCATCACGGCCCGCAGATCGTCCATCCTCGTCTCCAGCGTTGGCAAAGTCCCGACCCGATCGGACATCCCAGTACCACGCTTGTCGAAGCGGATCAGGCGACAGAACGAGGCCAGGCGGCGGAAGTGCGCGGCCACGGTCGGGATCTCCCAAGCAAGCTCGACATGCGAGATGAACGGTGGCGCATAGACCAGATCAAACGGCCCTTCGCCGACCACCTGGTAGGCAATCGAGACATCCCCCGAGCTGGCATAACGAGTCTCCGGAAGCTCCATCCAGGGAGAGTCTCCGCTTCCGGCTCCGTGCCTGCAAGTCGGGCCTAGACCAGCCAGGACGACCTCCTCGAGCGCGCTTAGCGGCTGTGCCGGCGCGGAACACTCAGGCCATGGCAGATGCGGTCGTCACGGTCGCCGAGGTGGGCGAGCCGGAGGAGGGCTCGTCCGAGGCGGTCGACGAGGTCGCCTGGAAGACGGCCGTGGACGCCGCTCCTTGGCTCCTTGGCGGCGAGCCGGAGGAGGCCGTGCCGCCGGACAAGCTATTCGAGCGACTGCAGCCCTTCAAGGAACGCGTCGCCGACGACATCCGCGGCGAGCCTTCGGAAGAAGAGCCGGGATAAGGGCTAGCGCTGGCATAGCAGATTTGCTATGACTCGTGTGGTGGCCAGGATCAGCTACGACGAGCAGACCGCCGCTGCGTACAAGGCTGTCCGCGAGGTCCCGCGCGAGGGGCTCTCTGAGTGGCGCGAGGCGGTACGGCGTCACCTGCGCCCGTCGGCTGGGATGACCCTCGTGGACGTCGGCGCCGGGACCGGGCAGTTCGCCGCCGCATTCACCGACTGGTTCGACCTCGAGGTTCTCGCGGTCGAGCCGTCGGCCGCGATGCGGGATCAGATCCCGCGGACCCCGGCCATCCAGGTGCTCGAGGGGAACGCGGGCGACCTGCCGCTGCCGGACGGGTCGGCAGACGGCGCCTGGCTCTCCCTCGTCCTGCACCACATCCCGGACTTGGGGGTCGCCGCGCGCGAGATCCGCCGCGTGCTGCGGCCCGGCGCACCCGTCCTCATCCGGCAGGGCTTCCCCGGCCGTCTGGACGGGATCGAGCTCGTGCGCTGGTTCCCCGAGACCGCCCGGGCGGTCGCGTCCTACCCCTCGGTCGTGGATACCTACGAGGCGTTCGCGGGCGCCGGATTCCGCCAGGAGGCGCTCGAGCAGGTTCCCGAGACGTACTCGACCAGCCTGGCGGACTTCCTGGGCCAGGTGGACACCTTCCGTCACGCCGACACCACGATGCGCGGTCTCAGCGAGGAGGAGTTCCTCCGCGGGAAGGAGCGCCTCCGCCGTGCGGTACGACACGAGGAGGACACGGCGCGCGCCGAGACCAGAAGCAACTGGCTCGACCTCCTGGTCCTGCGCTGCTAGGTAAGGAGCACGCAGGCTGAAGCCAGGCCTACGAGCCGCGGGCTACGAGCCGCGCGCTACGAGGTGGGCGAGACTGCGTGCCGGCGGCGCTCCGCCGTCGCCCGGCCCCAGCTCGAGAGCGCGTCGGCAGCGGCGGGAAGGCCCCCTATCCAGCGGAGCAGTCCCATGCCCAACACGTACAGGATTGCGATCGTGATCCACGTCAGCATGCGCCGAGCCTAGCGAGAGTGCTGTTAAGCGCGTATGAAGCCGGAGGGCCTGGCTAGGTGTAGCCAAGTTCGGCGAGGAGCGGCCCCGCCTCCGCCTCGACGTCGGCGACCTGCTCCGGCGTCAACTCCTTCTTCCAGCGGCCGATGGAGGTGTCCCGGAAGCCGTCGAGCGCGCGATGGGTCGAGGTCACGTTCGCGCCGAGGAACTCCGCCAGCTCGTCGGCGACCGTCGCGAGCCCCTCGTAGCGCACCTCCAGCAAGCGGTCGCCCGCACCGGCCGCCCTCACCGCCCCCGTGTAGCGCCGCCAGGCCCACGCGCAGCGGCGGGCGTCGCTGACCCGCGCGAACTCCTCGTGTCGCTCCGGCTCGACCCAGAAGCGGGGCTCCGCGCCGTACGGGAGCCGGGCGTCGTCACGTCCCTCCTGGTCGGCGTTGAGCCAGCCGCGCTCGAGCAGCGAGCACACCACGTCGCGGCCGTCGCGCAACGCGTGCACCGCCAGAGCGCGCGGATACGCCTCGAGCGCCGCGTCGAGCACGTGGGCCGTCTCGGGCGTCTGCTCGACGCCGCGCAGCCCCCGGGCGAGCCCGATCCGCCGGATCCGCTCGAGGATCCGGCGCAGCTCGTGCGCAGAGGGCTGGGAGGGAAGCGCCGCCTTCCACGGTGTCACCTCGCCGAAGTCGACGAAGCCGGGGAGGCCGCCGATCGCGCGGCCGAGGAACGTCGTCCCCGAGCGGGGGCAGCCGACGACGAACACGAGCCGCTCCTCGCGTCCGAGCCGTGGCCGCTGGACCAGGGACCGCTCCGCGACCCGTGCGCCCGCGGTGCAGTAGTCCAGGAAAGCGCTCACAGGGCCTCGGGGAGAGAGTCCGGCACGAGGCCGAGCCCCTGCCGGAGCGTCTCGATCAGGTGTTGCGCCTCGGTGAGCAGCGACGCGAGCTCGTCGACCTCGTCCCGCGGCACCTCGACGGTGACGCGCACCGGCGAGCGGGCCGTGGAGGAGAGCGCGAGTGTCTCGACGCCGTCCGTCGCGAGCGCCGTCACGTCGAGGTACTCGTCCCGCGCCAGCCGTTGCCCGGGCGCAAACCGCTCCGCCGCCACGCCCAGCCGCTCGGCCAGCACGCCGGCGTAGTGGCCGGGTACGCGGATCGTCGCGTCGCCGCTGCGGAGGCCGATCGCCGCCGACCAGCTTCCGTAGCCGTTCTCGGCGCCGTCGTGCCGCAGCACCGTCACCGCGCAGGAGTCGGTGACGCCGATCGGATAGCGCTCCTCCATCGGCCTCAGCCTAGCCCCGAGCCCCGGACAGCCAAGCTATATTGGCTCGCCGCATGGCCAATGAGACCATCAACGATCCCCGGCTCGAGGAAGGCGTCTGGACGACCGACCCCGAGAGCGGAGAGCTCGTCCCCGACTACGAGTCCACCTTCCCCACCATCGAGGAGGGGCAGGTCGTGAACGGCACTGTCGTCCGCGTGGACAAGGACGAGGTGCTCGTCGACATCGGCTACAAGTCGGAGGGGGTCATCCCGGTCTCCGAGCTTTCGATCCGGCGCTCGATCAACCCCGAGGACGAGGTCGCGCTCGGCGACGACATCGCCGCGCTCGTGCTGACGAAGGAGGACGCCGAGGGCCGGCTGATCCTCTCGAAGAAGCGAGCGCGCTTCGAGATCGCGTGGAAGGCGATCGAGGGCGCCCATGAGAAGGGCGAGCCTGTCACCGGCCGCGTGATCGAGGTCGTCAAGGGCGGCCTGATCCTCGACCTCGGCGTGCGTGGCTTCCTGCCCGCGTCGCTCGTCGACATCCGCCGGGTGCAGGACCTCGACGAGTTCCTCGGCCAGGAGCTCGAGTGCAAGGTCATCGAGCTGAACCGCTCGCGCAACAACGTCGTCCTTTCGCGCCGCGCCGTGCTCGAGGAGGAGCGCAAGGAGCAGCGGCAGCGAATCCTCGACCGGCTCAACCCCGGCGACGTCGTCGAGGGCACGATCTCCAACATCGTCGACTTCGGCGCCTTCGTCGACCTCGACGGGATGGACGGCCTCATCCATATCTCCGAGCTTTCCTGGAGCCACGTCAACCACCCGTCCGAGGTGCTCGAGATCGGGCAGACGGTCAGGGTTCAGGTGCTCGACATTGATCGCGAGCGGCAGCGGATCTCGCTCGGCCTCAAGCAGACGCAGAGCGATCCGTGGCAGCAGGTGCTCGAGAGCTACCAGGAGGGCGACGTCGTGCAGGGCACGGTGACGAAGGTCGTCACCTTCGGCGCCTTCGTCGAGATCCTGCCGGGCGTCGAGGGGCTCGTCCACATCTCCGAGCTCGCCCAGCACCACGTCGAGAACCCGCGCGAGGTCGTCTCGCAGGGCGACCAGGTCAACGTCCGGATCCTCGAGGTCGACGCCGACCGACGGCGCCTCTCCCTTTCGCTGAAGCGGGTCGAGGACGGCATGCCCGTCCAGCCGAAGCCCGGGGAGGAGGGCGAGCCGCCCGCGCTCGGCCTTTCCGACGAGGTCTTCGCCGACGAGGTTCCCGCCGCCGAGGCGCTCGAGGTTCCGGCCGAGGAGGTCGAGGTTCCGGCCGAGGAGGTCGAGGTTCCGGCCGTCGAGGCCGAGGCTGAGACCGCGCCCGAGCCTGAGGCGGAGATCGCGCCCGAGCCCGCCGCAGAGGCCGATGTCGTCGAGGAGGAGCCCGCGACCGCCGAGGCCGAGCCGGAGCTCGAGCCCGTGGCCGAGGACCCGCCGTTCGCCGAGGCCGAGCCGGAAGCGGAAGCCGAAGCCTCCGACGAGGCTCCGGCCGAGTAGTCGTGCAGCGGCCGCTCGCGGTCGCGCTCACGGGCGGCATTGCGGCCGGCAAGAGCGAGGCGCTGAGCGCGTTCGCGCGTCACGGCGCGGCCGTGATCTCGAGTGACGACGTCGTCCATCGCCTCTATCGCGAGGACGGGGGGCTACAGGCGGCGCTGCGCGAGCGCTGGGGCGAGCGCGTCTTCCGCGACGGAGAGGTCGACCGCGAGGAGATCGGCCGGATCGTCTTTGCCGACCGCGCCGAGCTCGACTGGCTCGAAGCGGAGCTTCACCCGCGCGTCCGCGCGGCCACGGACGAGTGGCTCGCCGAGCAGACCGCGGACGTCGCCGTCGCCGAGATCCCGCTCCTCTACGAGACCGGCGGCGAGGAGCGCTTCGACCGCGTCGTCGTCGTGACGGCGCCTGCCGACGTGCGAGAGGCGCGGCGCGGCGCCCTCGGCGAGAGGGAGGGCCGGCTCGTGCCCGAAGAGGAGAAGGTGCGGCGGGCGGACTACTGCTACGTGAACGACGGGTCGCTCGAGCAGCTCGACGCCTTCGTCGCCGGCGTGCTGGAGGAGCTACGTCGGTCTCGCTGAGACGCTGGCTCGTCCTCGTCGCCGTGCTCTTCGCGGCTCTCGGCGCGTTCCTCTATCTGCAGGAGACGGAGCCGCCCTGGTACGCGCGGCTCTGGTATCCGCTCAACTACACGTCGATCGTCCGCGGCCACGCCGCCCACTACCACCTCGATCCGGCGCTGCTCGCCGCGGTGATCGAGGCCGAGAGCAAGTTCAATGCGAACGCTCACTCGAGCGCCGGCGCGGTCGGCCTCATGCAGCTGACGCCGAGCACGGCGAAGGGCATCGCCCTCTACACGGGCGGTCACGACTTCCGCGTCTCCGACCTCACGAATCCCGAGATCAACGTCCGCTACGGCGCCTGGTATCTCCGCCACCTGCTCGACCACTACCGCGACGACGAGCGGCTCGCGCTCGCGGCCTACAACGCCGGCGAGGAGAACGTCGACAGCTGGCAGAAGGAGCATGTCGGGATCCAGTTCCACGAGACGCGGGACTACGTCGACAAGGTGGAGCGGCTGAAGAAGATCTACCGGCGCGCGTACGCCTCCCAGCTGGGTTATTAGCCGGTCCGCGACTCGAGCTCGTTGCTCTTGTTCGTGAGCGCGGCGAAGCCCGCCTGGAGGAAGTCGTTCAGCCCGGCGGCGCCGAGCGTCCATGCCAGGAGCCGCCCGAAGCGGGGCGCGATGATCTGCGTCGCGCCCAGGCCCGCCGCGACCCAGGTGCCGATGCAGCGGCTGCACGTCACGAGCTCGCCGATCGCCTGCCGCATCCCGCCGCTCCCGACCGGCTCTTCTCCGCCTTCGTGGGCGTGCCCCTCGACGAACGGCTCGCGGAGGAAGCTCGTCACTTCGTCCCCGGAGAGTGTCCGCGCCGCCTTGTACGTCGCGAGCGCGAGCGTGACGAGATCGAGCACCGTGTGCTCCTCCGGGTCACGCCCGAGGGCGCCCGCGAGCGCCCCGGCCGCCGCGAGACCACCGGCGAATGCGGCCATGATCGTGGCGTACGCGCCGTAAGGAGGCTGCTCCGACACGGATACCCTGTGCCCATGGCCGAGCTCCGCACAACCTCCACCTACAGCCCGACGGGCGACCAGCCGCAGGCGATCGAGAAGCTCGGCGAGGGGATCTTCGCGGGCGAGCAGTTCCAGACGCTCGTCGGCGCGACCGGCACGGGCAAGACGGCGACGATGGCGTGGACGATCGAGAAAACCGGCCGGCCGGCGCTCGTGATCGCCCACAACAAGACGCTCGCGGCGCAGCTCTGCAACGAGTTCCGCGAGTTCTTCCCGCACAACGCCGTCGAGTACTTCGTCTCCTACTACGACTACTACCAGCCCGAGGCGTACGTCCCGCAGGCCGACCTCTACATCGAGAAGGACTCGTCGCGGAACGACGACATCGCGCGGCTGCGGCTCTCCGCGACCTCGTCCCTCTTCACCCGCCGCGACGTGGTCGTGGTCGCGTCCGTCTCCTGCATCTACGGCCTCGGCTCGCCGGAGGAGTGGCGCGAGCGGATGATCTACATCGAGGTCGGCGCCGAGCACGACCGCGACCTCCTGCTGCGGAAGCTGATCGACTCGCAGTACGTCCGCAACGACACGATGCTCGGCCGCGGCCGCTTCCGCGTGAAGGGGGACGTGGTCGAGGTGCAGCCGGCGAACCAGGAGACGGCGTACCGCATCTCCTTCTTCGGCGACGAGGTGGAGGGGATGACGCACTTCGACCCGCTCACGGGCGAGGTGCTCGCGAAGCTCGACAACCTCTCGATCTGGCCGGCGACGGAGTACGTGACCTCGCAGCCGACGGTCGAGCGCGCCGTGGACGAGATCCGGCACGAGCTCGAGCAGCAGGTCGCGATGTTCGAAGAGGAGGGGAAGCTGCTCGAGGCGCACCGGATCCGGCAGCGCACCGAGTATGACCTCGAGATGCTGAAGGAGCTCGGCTTCTGCAACGGGATCGAGAACTACTCGCGCATCCTCGAGGGCCGCGCCGCCGGGACTCACCCGTTTACGCTGCTCGACTACTTCCCGTCCGACTTCGTGGTCTTTGTGGACGAGTCGCACCAGACGGTGCCGCAGCTCGGCGGCATGTACGAGGGCGACCGCTCGCGCAAGCAGACGCTCGTCGACTTCGGCTTCCGGCTCCCCTCGGCGCTCGACAACCGGCCGCTCCGCTTCGACGAGTTCCTGCGCAAGGTGCCGCAGCTGGTCTTCGTCTCGGCCACGCCGGGCTCGTTCGAGCTGCGCAACTCGACGGTCGTTGCGGAGCAGCTGATCCGGCCGACCGGCATCGTCGATCCCGACGTCGAGCTGCGCGCGACGAAGAACCAGATCGACGACCTGCTCGGCGAGATCCGCGCCCGGGAGGCGGCGGGCGAGCGCGTCCTCGTCACGACCCTGACGAAGAAGATGGCCGAGGACCTGACCGACTACCTGCTCGAGTCGGGCGTCAAAGCGCGCTACCTCCACTCCGAGATCGACACGATCGAGCGGATCCAGATCATCCGCGCGCTGCGGCTCGGCGAGTTCGACGTCCTCGTGGGCGTCAACCTCCTGCGCGAGGGGCTCGACCTGCCCGAGGTGTCGCTCGTCGCGATCCTCGACGCCGACAAGGAGGGCTTCCTGCGCGGGCGGACGAGCCTGATCCAGACGATCGGCCGCGCGGCGCGGAACGTGCACGGCAGGGTGCTCATGTACGCCGACAAGCAGACGGAGGCGATCAAGGAGGCGCTCGACGAGACGAACCGCCGCCGCGCCGTCCAACTCGCGTACAACGAGGAGCACGGGATCGTGCCTGAGACGATCGCGAAGGGCGTCTCCGACATCGCCGAGCTGCTCCAGCTCGAGTCGCCGACGGTGCCCTCGTCACGGCGGCGGCGCGGGGCGACGAAGGTCGAGGGGATGTCGCGCGACGAGCTCGAAAAGCTCGTCGTCACGCTCGAGGAGGAGATGTACCTCGCCGCCGAGGAGCTGCGGTTCGAGTACGCCGCGAAGCTCCGGGACGAGATCAAGGACCTGCGGCGCGACCTGCAGGCGCTCGAGCAGACCGCCGCGTAGGTCTCAGCGACCGATCCGGCAGGAAGTCGGCACGGAAAGATCGGAATACGAAAATCAGCCTGGGGCCGTTGCTCGCCACGCTACGCTCCGCGCATGGTCGGGACCGTCATCGGGGCGATGTTCACGGCGTTCATTATCGGTGCACTCGCGCGCTTTGCGGTGCCGGGCCCCGATCCGATGCCGGCCTGGTTGACGGTGGCCATCGGTCTCGTCGGCGTCGGAACGGGCTACGGGATCGTCTACGCCATCACGGGCAAGGACAGCTCCTGGGCGCCCACCGTGAGCTTCGTCGCCGCCGTCGCGCTCGTCCTCGCCTACCGGCGCTTCGTCCAGAAGCGGCCGCTCTGGGGGAAGGGCGCCTTCCGTTTCCCCGAGCGTGGCTTCGGCGTCGAGGCCTACCGTGAGCGGCTGAGACGCGCGGGCATCGACCCGGACAAGATCGGCTCGGAGCCGTTCGGGGCCCTGCAGCCGACGACGATGCGGCAGCCGCCCCTCACGCCCGCGCTGGCAGGCGCCGCCGGCGACCCGACCGACAACCCGGCTCACTACCTCGGCCTGCTCGAAGAGCTCCACGACACGGGAGTCCTCGAAGACGGCGAGTACACGGCGGCGCGGACGCGTCTGCTCGAAAGCCTGCGGAGCTAGAAGGAGACCGACGCGATGGTGCTCTGGTTCATTCTCGTCCTCGTCCTCAGCGGCCTGGTCGTGGGCGGGCTCGCACGGCTCGCTCTGCCCGGCCCCGATCCGATGGGCATCCTCGCGACGATCGGGCTCGGGCTGGCCGGCTCGTTCGTCGGCGGGATCCTCTCGTGGCTGGTCCTCGGCCATGCCGGCGGGATCATCGTCTCCGTGCTTGCCGCGACGCTCCTCCTTTACCTCCACCGGCGCTTCGTCCAGCACCGTCCGCTGACCGGCCCGGGCGCCCGGCAGCTTCCGCCCCGCTAGACGAATCAATCGTCTAACGCGGGAAACGGCGCTCGGCGCCGAGCGCCCAGTCGCCGCGCGACCAGTGGAACGTGCGCACCACGATCGCGTTCGCATCCGCCTCGTGGAGATGGAGGCCGCGCGCCTCGCCCAGCCGTCGCGGCCGCGGCTGCCCGAGCCCCGGCGCGATCGCGACGACCGCTGTGCGCGCGTCGTCGCCCACCACCTCGAACTCGTGCCGCTCGCTGACCGCCGCCTGGTGGATGTGGCCCGCGAGGATGAGGTCGGCGCCGGCCTCCAGGAGCGCGCGGAGCACACGGTTGCGCCGTGAGACGGGACGCTTGCGCGCCGCCCGCCAGGGCGCCCCGATCAGGTGGTGATGGAGGACCGCGACGCGGAGCGCGCCTTCCGCGGCGGCGGCGAGCCGTGTGGCCGCACGGTCGAGCTGCGCACTGCTCAACGCGCCGCCCTGGTGGCGGAACGGGCGGGCCGAGTTGAGCCCGACGACGTGGAGCCCCGGCGGCGAGGCCGTCGGCTCGGTCGTCTCCCAGATCCGCTCGAACTCCGCCCACGGGCGCACGAACCGGGCCGGCGTGTACGGGAGGTCGTGGTTGCCGGGCACGGCGAGCACCGGCGGCCCCAGGGAGCGGAGCAGCTCCGCCGCCCGTTCGAGCTGTGTCCGGCGCCCGCGGTGCGCGAGGTCGCCGGAGGCGACGACGAGCTGCGGCTCCAGCCGCTCCACGAGCCGGGTCAGCGCTCGTTCCGCCTCCCGTCCCTCATGTGTACCCGCGTGCAGATCGGAAACATGGAGGAGCCGGGCATCCACGACCGAACGAGGCTATAGATTCCAGCTGTGGCCGAAGACACCGCCGAGATCTTCGACGACCTCTACCTCGGCATGCGCGCCGGCGGCGCCCTGCGCAAGCAGCGGCGCGGCGAGGAGCTGACGCACGAGGAGAAAGAGGCGCTCAGCCGCTGGCAGCGCCTCTCCACGGCGCGGAAGGCGGCGGCGATCGGCGCGTTCGCGTTCGGCACCTTCGGGCTCGGCTTCACGCTCGGCGGCCTCGTCTTCGGCCGCTGGCGCAAGCCGAAAGCGGGCTAGCGCTTCCCCTCCGCGGTTCCCGCGAAGAGGACAGCCGGCGTGTCCTCCTCGGCGGGGTCGCGGCCGCGCACCACGACGTCGATGAGCGTCGCGACCACGGCTGCGATCGGCGTCGCGATCAGCACGTACACCGCGCCCAGCAGGTAGCCGATCCCGACGACCGAGACGAGCACGACGAGCGGCGACAGCCCGACCGCATGCCCCATCACGCGCGGGGCGATGACGTAGTCCTCGAGCTGGCGCAGGACGAGCACCGCGATCCCGGCCCCGAGCGCGACCGTCCAGCCGGCCGTCAGGCCGACCGCGATGGCGACCCCGCCCGCGGTCAGGGGCCCTAGGATCGGCACGAGCTCGACCAGGCCCGCGAAGGAGCCGATCAGGAGCCAGTACGGCTCGCCGTCGAGCCAGAACGCGAACGAGAGCAGCGTCGCAACGATCACCACGAGCAGGAACTGGCCGCGCACGAAAGCGCCGAGCTTCATGTCGATCAGAACCCACGTGTCGCGCGTCAGGCGCCGGTGCTTGCGTGACACCATCGACTGCACGAGCGCGATCGTCGAGTCGCGCTCGAAGATCCAGTACGCGCCGACCGCGAACATGAACAGGATCCCGACGAGGACCTCGAACAGCGTCTTCGTGACCGTGATCGCAGGGTGGAGCAGGCTCGTGCCCGACGGGAGCTGTCGCAGTCGCTTGTCGAGCGCGTTCAGGATCTCGTGCCGGATCCCGTGCGAGTGGACGGCTGCGCGGTGCAGCTCGGAGCTTGAGGTCGGCACGTGCCCGATCGCGTGATCGATCTGCGTGATCGCCACCGGGACGATGAGCCAGAGGAAGAGCCCGATCGCGGCCAGGAAGCCGAGATAGTGGACGACCACGCCGACGCTCCGCGGGACGCGGGCACGGCGGTTGAGCCACTCGACGCTCGGCCGCATCGCCGACGCGATCACGAAGCCGAGGAAGAGCAGGGCGATCACGATCCGGAGCTTCCAGAGCGCGAGCGCGCCGACGATGATCGCGACGGCGACGAGCGTCGCGATCGCCGCCCTGCGTGCGGTTCCACCCATTTCCCGAGGGATTCCCTGTCGCAAGCAGAACGAAGCGGACGTGGACGCACCCGTCCTCGAGGCGCACCGGCACGGGATCGCGCTCGCGCGCCCGCTCCTGCGCGCGTTCCTGCTGGCCCTCGCCGGCGCTGCCTGCTTTTTCGCTCCCTGGACCCCGGCCGCCGCTGCCGGGGCCTTGCTGCTCGCGCTCGCCGCGCTCGTTGCGGTGGTCGCGGTGACCCGCTGGGACCGCACGCACCTCAGCGTGACCGGGAACGCATTCGTCGTCGAGCACGGGTTCCTGAACCGTCGCACCGCCTCGATCTCGCTCAGCGGCACGGTGTTCGAGGTCGAGCGGACGCTGCCGGGCCGCATCCTCGGCTACGGGACCGTCGTGGCCGGGGAGCTCGAGATCGACTGCGTGCCCCGTCGGCTCACGCGCTTGCTCCAGCAGCGCAGGTAGGGCAAGACGAACGTCTGTTCGGCACGGTAGAATGCTCTCTACATGGCTGCCGACGAGCTTGTCGTCCACGGCGCCCGCGAGCACAATCTCAAGGACCTGACCGTCCGCCTGCCGCGGAACCGCCTCATCTGCATCACCGGCCTCTCCGGGTCCGGCAAGTCCTCGCTCGCCTTCGACACGATCTATGCGGAGGGGCAGCGCCGCTACGTGGAGTCGCTCTCCGCGTACGCGCGGCAGTTCCTGCAGATGATGGAGAAGCCGGACGTCGACCACATCGACGGCCTCAGCCCGGCGATCTCGATCGACCAGAAGACGACCTCGCGGAACCCGCGCTCCACGGTCGGCACCGTGACCGAGATCTACGACTATCTGCGCTTGCTGTACGCGCGGGTCGGCCGGCCGCACTGCCCCATCTGCGGCAAGCCGATCGCCGGCCAGAGCCTCGACGCGATCGTCGACCAGGTGCTGAAGCTCGAGGAGGGAACGCGCTTCACGGTCAACGCGCCGGTCGTCCGCGACCGCAAGGGCGAGTACAGGGAGGTGTTCGAGGACCTGACGCGGGAGGGCTTCACGCGCGTCAAGGTCGACGGCGAGCAGTACGTGCTCGAGGAGGGCGTGCCCGAGCTCGACAAGAAGTACAAGCACACGATCGAGGTCGTCGTCGACCGGCTCGTGATGCGCGCCGACCTGCGGCTGCGGCTCACACAGTCGATCGAGACGGCGGCTGGACTCGCCGACGGGCTCGTCGCGGTCGACCTCGTCGACACCGGCGAGCAGCTGATCTTCTCGGAGAACTTCGCCTGCCCCGACCACGGCGTCTCGCTGCCGGAGCTCCAGCCGCGGATCTTCTCCTTCAACGCCCCGCACGGCGCCTGCCCGCGCTGCACCGGCCTCGGCTCGCAGCAGGAGATCGACCCCGAGCTGCTCGTGCCCGATCCGTCCCTCTCGATCGACGACGGCGCGCTCGTGCCGTGGTCGGTGGGCGGCTCGTCCGGCTTCTACGAGGCCGTGATCCAGGCAATCGCAGACCGCTACGAGATCGACACCGCCAAGCCGTGGGCCGAGCTGACCGAGGCGGAGCAGGACCGCTTCCTCAATGGGACGGGGGGCGAGAAGATCTACATCCAGTACCGCAATCGGATGGGGCGGCGGCGCCAGTACATGCTCGCCTTCGACGGCATCGTCGCCAGCCTGCAGCGCCGCTACCGCGAAACCGACTCGTCGCACGCGCGCGAGCGGATCGAGGAGTACATGTCGCTGCGCCCGTGCCCCGAGTGCAAGGGGGCGCGCCTCAAGCCGGAGGTGCTCGCGGTCACCGTCGCCGGTCGCTCCGTCTACGAGTTCACGCAGATGTCGGTCGCACGGGCGCTCGGCTTCCTCGACGAGCTCGACCTCACGCCCACCGAGCAGCTGATCGGTCACCGGATCGTGAAGGAGATCCGCGAGCGGCTGACCTTCCTCGACGACGTCGGCGTCGGCTATCTCACGCTCGACCGCGCCGCGGCGACGCTCTCGGGCGGCGAGGCGCAGCGGTTGCGGCTCGCGACGCAGATCGGCTCGCAGCTAGTGGGCGTCCTCTACATCCTCGACGAGCCGTCGATCGGCCTCCACCAGCGCGACAACGCGCGCCTCATCGACACGCTCGAGCGGCTGCGCGACATCGGCAACACGGTCCTCGTCGTCGAGCATGACGAGGAGATGATGCGGCGCTCGGACTGGCTCGTCGACATGGGGCCGGGAGCGGGACTGCACGGAGGCGAGGTCGTGGCCGAGGGCCCGGCCCGCAAGGTGGAGCGGGTGGGGAAGTCGGTCACGGGACAGTTCCTGGCCGGCAAGCGCTCGATCGCCGTGCCCGAGCGGCGCGACGAGGATCGCGGCTCGTTCGTGGTCCGCGGGGCCGCGCAGCACAACCTCAAGGACCTCGACGTCGAGTTCCCGGTCGGCAAGTTCATCTGCGTGACGGGCGTCTCGGGCTCCGGCAAGTCGACGCTCGTGAACGAGATCGTCTTCAAGTCGCTCGCGAACCGGCTCAACCGGGCGCGCGTCAAGCCGGGCGCGCACACGGGCGTGGAGGGGATCGAGGTCTTCGACAAGGTGATCGAGATCGACCAGAAGCCGATCGGCCGCACGCCCCGCTCGAACCCGGCGACCTATACCGACCTGTTCACGCACATCCGCGAGCTCTATTCGCTGACGCCGGAGGCGAAGATGCGCGGCTACAAGCCGGGCCGCTTCTCGTTCAACGTGCGCGGCGGGCGTTGCGAGACGTGCAAGGGCGACGGGCAGATCAAGATCGAGATGCACTTCCTGCCGGACGTCTACGTGCCGTGCGAGACGTGCAAGGGCGCGCGCTACAACCGCGAGACGCTCGAGGTGCGCTTCAAGGGACGCTCGATCGCCGACATCCTCGAGATGTCCGTGGAGGAGGCGCTGCGATTCTTCGCCAAGATCCCGAAGATCCGGCGGCGGCTGCAGACGCTCCACGACGTCGGCCTCGACTACGTCAAGCTCGGCCAGCCGGCGACGACGCTCTCGGGCGGCGAGGCGCAGCGGGTCAAGCTCGCGGCCGAGCTGTGCAAGGTCGCGACCGGGAAGACGCTCTACATCCTCGACGAGCCGACGACGGGGCTCCACTTCGCGGACATCGAGAAGCTGCTCGAGACCCTGCAGCGGCTCGTCGACGGCGGCAACACGATGATCGTGATCGAGCACAACCTCGACGTGATCAAGCAGGCCGATTGGGTGATCGACCTCGGCCCGGAGGGCGGCGAGGCGGGCGGCGAGCTCATCGCCGTCGGCACGCCGGAAGACGTGGCGCAGGTCGAGGACAGCTCCACCGGCGAGTTTCTGCGGCACGTGCTGCCGGAGCGGGCCGTCGCGGCGGCCTAGCGGCGCTACGCTCCCGCCGATGGCGGTCGACACGGCACGTTCTTCGCCGCTCGAGCGGAGCTGGTGGCTGCGAGCGGGGGCGGTCCTCGTCGCTCCGCGCGCCGTCTTCGTCCTGCTGCGGGACGAGTCGCCGGAGGCGGTCGAGGCGCGGCAGGAGCCGCTGATGGCGATCGTCGGGCTGGCGGGGATCGCCGCGGTGCTCGGGACGCCGGTCGCGCGCCAGCTGCTCAACGACGCCTCGTTCTCCGTCTCGCTGATCCCCGTCTGGGCCTTTCTCGGCGGCGCCGCCTACGCAGTCACCGTCTACTGGCTGGGCGGCGGGCTGCTCTACGGCGCCGCCCAGCGCTTCGGCGGCCTCGGCAGCTACCGGCGGGCGCGAAGCGTGCTCGCGCTCTCGTCGGCGCCGCTGGCGCTGGCGCTGTTCACGCTCTGGCCGGTCCGGATCGCGGTCTACGGGGAGAACCTCTTCCGCACCGGCGGCACCGACTGGGGCCCCGGCGACCGGGCCTTCGGGGACCTCCTCTACCTCGCGTTCGCCTGGAGCGCGCTGCTCCTCGTGATCGGCGTCCGCAGCGTGCACGGCTGGAGCTGGGGCCGGAGCCTCGCGACGGTCGCTCTTGCGGGTGCCTTACCCGCGCTGATCGTGTTCGCCACCGTCGCCTGACGTCACCGCCTCGAAGGCGGCCTGCTCCTCCTCGGGCATGGCGTACGCGTGCTGCTCCTCCGGGAAGGCGCCGCTCCGCACCTCCGACGCGTAGGCGGTCAGCGCGTCGCGGATCTCGGCGGAGAGATTCGCGTACCGCTTCACGAAGCGCGGCAGGTGGCCCTCGGAGAGCCCCAGCAGGTCGTGGTAGACGAGTACCTGGCCGTCGCACTCCGCGCCCGCGCCGATCCCGATCGTGGGGATCGACAGCTCACGGGTGATCCGCGCAGCCACCGGCGAAGGCACCGCCTCGAGCACGATCGAGGAGCAGCCCACGGCCTCCAGCTCCCTGGCACCGTCGACGATCCGCTGCGCGGCATCCGCGGTGCGGCCCTGCGTCTTGAAGCCGCCGAGCATCGTCGCGGACTGCGGCGTCAGCCCCACGTGCCCCATGACGGGGATCCCGGCGTCGACGATCGCGCGGGCCCGCGACACCATCGGCCCGGCCCCCTCGAGCTTGACGATGTCCGCGCCGCCCTCCTTCACGAAGCGAACGGCGTTGCGGACGGCGTCCTCGTCCGACGTCTCGTAGGAGCCGAAGGGCATGTCGCCGACCACGATGGGGCGGTGCACCTGGCGGGAGACCGTCCGCGTGAGGAATAGCATCTCGTCGACGGTCACGGGCGTTGTGCCGGAGTGGCCGAGCACGACCATCGCGGCCGTGTCGCCGACCAGGACCACGTCGATCCCCGCGTCCTCGGCGAAGCGCGCCCCCGGCGCGTCGTAGGCCGTGACCATCACGATCTTGTCGCCTCGCCGCTTCATCGCGATCAGCTCGGGGAGCGGGAGCTTGCCGGCGGGAATGCTCATCGGATCTCTCCTTCCAGGAGGACGTTGTCGATCAAACGCGTGGAGCCGACGCGGACGGCGGCGGCGAGAACCTTGGCGTCGCCGAGGTCGAGCACCTCGACGTAGTCCGGATCGAGGCCGTTCAGCGAGGCGCGCGCGGCGCCGACCGGATCGGGCTGGTCCGCGGCGGACGCCAAGGCCCGTGGCAGGCCGAGTGCGGTCTCGCGATCCGCCGGAGAGAGGTGCACGTTGCGGGACGAGAGCGCCAGCCCGTCCGGGTCGCGCACCGTCGGCACGACGCGGATCTCGACGGGGACGTTCAGGTCGCGGACGAGACGGCGGATCACGGCCACCTGCTGCGCGTCCTTCTGGCCGAAGTAGGCGCGCTCGGGCCGGACGAGGTTGAACAGCTTCAGGCAGACGGTCGCGACGCCGCGGAAGTGGCCCGGCCGGGCCGCTCCCTCCGCCCCTGTCTCCTCCGGCTCGACCCAGGTGGCGAAGCCCGGTGGATACAGCTCGGCCGGCGCGAAGACCACGTCGACGCCCTCGGCCTCGGCGAGCTCGAGGTCGCGCGCCTCGTCGCGTGGATACGCGTCGAGATCCGCCGCGTCGTCGAACTGCGCCGGGTTGACATAGAGCGACGCGACGATCCGGTCGTTCTCCGCCCGCGCCGCGCGGAACAGGGCGCGGTGGCCGCCGTGAAGGGCGCCCATCGTCGGCACGAGACCGGTGCGCGGCGCCGTCTCCAGCTCTGCGAGCGTCCGCACGACCTTCATGCGAGCGCCGCCGTCGCGTCCGCGAGCGTCTCGTAGAGGTCGGCGAGCTCGGGGTGCTCGGACCGGATCGCCCGCTTGTGCTCCTCGACCGTGGCCCAGTCGCCGCGCGCGATCGGCCCGGTCAGCTCGAAGCCGTGGTCGATCGTCCCCCGCATCAACGGTACGAGGCCCTCGGCCGGGACGCCGAGCCGCACCGCGGCACGCTGCAAGGTCACGAGGTAGTTCGAGGCGAATACGGCGCCCGCGTGGTAGAGCGTCCGCTCGTCGTCGGCCAGCTCGAACGGCCGCACGCCGAGCAGCTCCGCGAGCTCGCGGGCGACGGCGAGCGCCTCGCCGGTCTCGCCGCTGATCGCGGCCCAGACACCGTCGAACTGCGCCGGATCGCCGCTCCGGTCGAACGTCTGCAGCGGGTGGAGCGAGAAGCGTCGCGCGTGCGGCTCCAGCGCCGCGAGCGGAGTCGCGCCGGAGACATGTCCCACCCAGGCCTGTCCCGGTCTCAGATACCGAGACACGTCCGGAATGGAGGTGTCCGGGACGCAAATCAGGACAACGTCCGGGTCGTCCTCGCCCACTGCGACGCCCCGCTCGCGCAGGCGGGCGGCGGCGGCCGAACCCACGCGGCCCGAACCGATGACATGGACTCTCTCGATCACGATCTCGCTCCAGCTCCGAACCGGATGCCGGGCACCGCGGATTGTACTCGTGCGGGGCCTCGCGGCCGCCCCGTCCGCAGGCTTGCCGCTGGTGAATGCGGATACATTCGGAGCTGAGTTGCCTGGATGAGCTCCGCCGCCGCAAGCCTTCTCGACGTCCGCCGCATCTCGCCCCGCCGCGAGCTGCTGCTCGGCGCGGCCCTGACGGCGACGTTCGCGGCTCTCGTGCTCGTCCTCGGGCCGGCCCCGGGAGACGCGCCCGTCCACCTCTACCGCACCTTCCTCGTCCGCGACGGGGCCCTGATCTGGGACAATTTCTGGTACGCCGGGACGTACCCGCTCGCCTCCTACAGCCTCCTCTACTACCTGCCGGCGGCGCTCGTCGGGAACCTGCCGCTCGTCTTCGCGGCCGCGGTCGCTTCGACCGTCCTCTTCGCCTCGCTCGCACTGCGGGAGTGGGGGAGCGCCGCGCTCTGGCCGTCGCGCGCCTTCGGAGTTCTCGCCGCGGCACCGATGTTCACCGGGCTCTACGCCTACTCGCTCGGCTTCGCCGCGATGCTCGCGACGCTCAAGCTGCTGCAGCTGCGGCGGCTCCGTCTTGCCGCGGTGGTGGCCGCGCTCACCGTCGGCTTCAGCCCCCTCGCCTTCGCCTTCCTCTGCCTCGTCGTCGGATCGTATGCCGTCTCCCGCGGCCGGATCGCGCGCCGCCACCTGTGGTTCGGCGCCGCGCTCGGCCTCGCGGCGGGGATCGAGATCCTCGCGCTCGTCTTCTTCCCGGGGGCGGGCTCCGGCGTCTACCCGTTCCACTGGATCGACTTCGGCGGCGTCCTGCTCGTCACGTTCCTCGGCGTCCTCGTCGCCCGGCAGGCCCGGGGCGCCGGCCCGCTCGTCGCGTTCTACGCGCTCTGGGGGCTCGGCAGCGTCGTGGTCTACGTCGTGCCGTCGCCGCTCGGGGACAACTGGACGCGACTCAGCGCCTTCGTCTTCCCGGTCATGCTCCTCACGGCCAGCCTCGCCGGCTTCCGGCCGCGTCGCCTCGTTCTGCTCGCCCTCGCCGTCGCCTTCGCCTACAACGTCGTGCCGTACGCGCTCCTCGTCCCGTCGCGGCTCGACAACAGCACCCAGGCCGCAAGCTTCTGGCGCCCGGCGCTCGGCTTCCTCCGCACGCACGAGCAGCCCGGCTACCGCGTGGAGGTCGTGCCCACGGCGGAGCACTGGGAGGCGTACTGGATCCCGAAGTCGGGCTTCCCCCTCGCGCGCGGCTGGTACCGCCAGCTCGACGTCGCCGACAACCCCCAGCTCTACGCGGCGCACCTCGGCGCGGTCGCCTACCGCAGCTGGCTGCACGGCAACGCGGTCCGTTACGTGCTGCTCAGCAGGACGGCGCCGCTGGACTGGGACGGCGGCCCCGAGGAGGCGAAGGTCCTGCGCTCGCCCGGCTCGGGCCTGCAGGTCGTCTTCCGCAGCCGGAACTGGACGATCTACGAGTTGCCGCACGCGACGGCCCTCCTGACCGGGCCGGCCCACCCGGTCGTCACCTCCTTCGGCCACACGATCATCGACGGCCGGGTCTTCGCGGCCGGCCGCTACCTCCTGCGCGCCCACTACAACCCGTACTGGCGGCTCCGGGGCGCCGGCTGCGTCTCCTCGGGGCCCGACAAGATGACGATCCTCGACCTGACGCGGCCCCAGCGGTTCGCGCTCGAGGTGCCGGGGACACCGGGTGGCCTCGTCCGCCAGCTCCTCGACGGCGACGGCAGCGAGACCTGCGGGTCGAGCTAGGATCCGTTTCGTGCCGATCTACGAGTACGTGTGCATGGAGTGCGAGTCGCACTTCGAGGAGCTCGTCCGCGGCGAGGAGCAGATCGCCTGCCCCGACTGCGCCGCGACGAACGTCTCGCGCCAGTTCTCCTCCTTCGCCGTGCACGGGCTGAGCAAGCCAGCCGCCGTGGGTGGGGGCGGAGGCTGCTGCGGCGGCTCCTGCGGCTGCGGCCATAGTCACTAGCGCCGTGTCCGCTCGGGGGGAGGACGGCGAGGTGCTGACGCGGGCCGCCTACGACGCGATCGAAGCGGAGCTCGCCGAGCTGGAGGGTCCGAAGCGGGCCGCCGCGGTGGAGGCGATCGCGACGGCGCGAGCGCACGGCGATCTCTCCGAGAACTTCGAGTACCACGCGGCGAAGAACGAGCAGGGCCTGCTCGAGGCGCGGATCAGGGTCCTGCGCCACCGCCTCCAGCACGCGACGATCGTCGACGAGGAGGCCGCCGCGGCGAGCGGCGTGGTCACGGTCGGCTCGCGTGTCGAGCTCGAGCGGGAGGACGGCGAGCGGCTCGAGGTGGAGATCACCGGCGTCGGCGGCGTCTCTCCGGAGTCGCCCGTAGGCCGGGCCCTGCTGGGCAAGGCGCCCGGGGACGAGATCCAGGTTGAGGCGCCTCGCGGCCGCTGGCGGGCGCGCATCGTGTCCGTCGGGCGGGCCTCGTAGACTCGCCCGCGTGAGTGCGATGCCGGTTGCCTCCGTCGAGACGCTCGAGGCGTACGCGGCCGAGACCGCCGGCTGCACGCGCTGCCGCCTCGCCCAGGGACGGACCCAGGTCGTCTTCGGCTCGGGGAACCCTCACGCCGACCTGATGTTCGTCGGCGAGGCGCCCGGGTTCCACGAGGACAAGCAGGGCGTCCCCTTCGTCGGCCAGGCCGGGAAGCTGCTCGACAAGCTGCTTTCCGGCGTCGAGCTCCGGCGCGAAGACGTCTTCGTGGCGAACGTCCTCAAATGCCGGCCCCCCGGAAACCGCGACCCGCAGGCGGACGAGATCGAGGCGTGCGAGCCGCACCTCTTCCGCCAGATCGAGCTGATCGAGCCGAAGGTGATCGCGACGCTCGGCAACTTCGCCACCAAGCTCCTCTCCGGCCGGCCACTCGGCATCACACGCGTGCACGGCCAGGAGCAGCCCCTCACGATCGCGGGCCGCAGCGTTCTCCTCTACCCGCTCTACCACCCGGCCGCCGCGCTCTACACGCCGGCGATGCTGAAGGTGCTCGAGGCGGATTTCGCCCGGTTGCCGGAGCTGATGGGACGCGGTCCGCAACCCGCCGCCGTCGAGGCTCCCGAGCCGGAGCCCGAGCCGGCGGTCGAGGCGCCCGCGGAACAGCTCGGCCTCTTCTAGAGGCCCTGCACCGCGACCATCCGCAGGTCCGCCGCTCCTTCGCGCAGTCGCTTGACCTCCTGGTACTCCGGCGAGTCGTACCAGCGCTTCGCCGCCTCGAGGTCAGGGAACTCGAGCATCACGAGCCGCGACGGATGCCAGTCGCCCTCGAGCACCGCGAGCTCGCCGCCGCGGACGACGAAACGGCCTTCGCCCGCGTGGACGGCGTCCGGCGAGGCCGCCTTGTATTGCTCGTACTGCTCCGGGTCGTGGATGTCCGTCTCGACGATCACGTAGGCAGGCATGGTTCGATCGTACGCATGGAGACGCTGACCCGGTCACCCGAGGAGACCGAAGGGCTCGCAGCCGAGCTTGCGAGCCGGCTTGCCACCGGCGACGTCGTGACGGTCGCGGGCGAGCTCGGCAGCGGCAAGACGACGTTCGTCCGCGGCGCGTGCGGCGCGCTCGGCGTGCGCGAGCGGGTCACGAGCCCGACCTACACGATCGGCCATCGCTACCACGGCGAGGGCGTCGAGGTCTCGCACCTCGACCTCTACCGCTTCCAAGGCGTCTCCCCCGCGGAGTGGGGAGACCTCGAGCCGTACTTCGAGCAGGCGATCGCGTTCGTCGAGTGGCCGGAGGCCGGCCAAGGCGTCCTGCCGCCGCCTCGCTACGCCGTCCGTTTGCGGCATGCTGGCGGCGGGAGAGCGGTGGAGATCGAGGAGTGCTGACACTGGCGTTCGACACCGCGACGGCGGTCGCGACGAGCGCGCTCGTGGACGGCGAAGAGGTGCTGGGCGAGCGGGCCTCGCGCGCCCAGACGCTGCTCGAGGACGTCGACGCGCTCCTGCGCCAGGCGGGCGCCCACCCGTCCGATCTCGACCGGCTTGCCGTCGGGATCGGGCCCGGCAGCTTCACCGGCGTGCGGCTCGGGCTCTCGGTCGCGCGCGGGCTCGCGCTCTCGCTCGATCTGCCGGGCTCGGGCGTGTCGACCCTCGCCGCGCTCGCCGCCGGCGCGCCGGGAGCGCTCCCCGTGATCGACGCGAAGCGACGGGAGGTGTTCGCCCTCATCGACGGCGAGCCGCACGTGCTCGCGCCGCAGGAGCTGCCGCTCGCCGAAGGCGCAGTCTGCGTGGGCGACGGCGCGCTGCGCTACCGGTCGCTTCTCGAGGAGCGCGGAGCGGACGTGCCGCCGGACGAGGACGAGCGCCACCTCCCGCGCGCCCGCTTCCATGCCGCGCTCGCCGGTGAGCCGGGCCCGGTCGACGAGCTCGAGCCCCTCTACCTCCGCGTCCCGGACGCCGACAGGAACCTCCGATGACGACGATCGAGCTCCGCCGCCTCGCGCTCGGCGATCTCCTCGTGATCGAGGAGATCGAGCGCCGCTCCTACCCGACGCCGTGGTCCCGCTCGATGTTCGCCGGGGAGCTCGCGAAGCCGAGCTCGATCTGCCTCGGCGCGTTCGAGGCGGAGGGCGAGGACGGCGCGCTCGTCGGCTACCTGATCGTCTCGCGCTACGTAGACGCGTGGCACGTCATGAACGTCGCCGTCGATCCCAAGCACCGCGGACGCGGTGTCGCGACGATGCTGCTCGAGCGGCTCTTCGACCTGACGGCGGATGACGCCCGCCGCGGCTACACGCTCGAGGTGCGCGTCTCGAACCGCAAGGCGATCGACCTCTACGAGCGGCTCGGGTTTCGCTCACGCGGCCTGCGGCGCGGCTACTACACGGACAACCGCGAGGACGCGCTGATCATGTGGAAGGACCCGGTCGCCCACCCATAAGGCCAACACTGTGATCCTCGGGATCGAGACGTCGTGCGACGAGACGGCTGCGGCGCTCGTGACCGGCGAGGGCGAGATCCGGGCGAACGTCGTCTCCTCGCAGGCGGAGCTGCACGCGCGCTACGGCGGGGTCGTTCCCGAGGTCGCCTCCCGGCGGCATCTCGAGCTCGTGACGCCCGTGATCCGCGAGGCGCTCGCGGAGGCGGGCGCGACGATCGCGGACGTGGAGCGCGTTGCGGTGACGCAGGGCCCTGGCCTGATCGGCGCTCTGCTCGTGGGCCTCGCCGCCGCGAAGGCCGTCGCCTGGTCGCGCCGCCTCCCGCTCGTCCCCGTCGACCACCTCGACGGGCACGTCGCCTCTCTCTATCTCGAGCCCGACCCGCTCGAGCCGCCGTTCCTCTGCCTGCTCGCGAGCGGCGGCCACACGATGCTCCTCGACGTCTGCTCGCACACCGAGCAGGAGCTGCTCGGGTCGACGCTCGACGACGCGGCGGGGGAGGCGTTCGACAAGGGCGCGCGCCTGCTCGGGCTCGGCTATCCCGGCGGGCGCGAGATCGACCGGCTGGCCGCCGACGGCGATCCGACGGCATACGACTTCCCGGTCGCCCGCGTGCCTGGGCTCGACTTCTCGTTCTCGGGGCTGAAGACGGCGCTCCTCTACGCGGTCCGCGAGTTGTCCGAGGCGCAGCTCGCGGCGAGGCGCGCCGATCTCGCCGCCTCCTACCAGCACGCGATCGTGCGGGCGCTCGTCGATCGCGTCGGGGCCGCGGTGGAGCAGAGCGGGCGCGACCGGGTCGCCGTTGTCGGCGGCGTCGCGGCGAACTCGGCGCTGCGGGCGGCGCTGCCGGCAGCGACCGCGGCGCCGCTCGCCCTCTGCACCGACAATGCCGCGATGATCGCCTCGGCCGCGCGGTGGACCGACCCGGTCCCGTACCCCCGTTACCTCGCGCTCGACGCCTACGCCTCCCGTTAGACTCGCCGCGGCGTCAGATTTCGCCGTTTGCAGCGACAAAGGAGCAGACCTTGGCAGTCGCAACGACGTCCCACCTGCGCGAGAACCCGTTCGAGCTGGCGCGCGAGCAGCTGCGCCGCGTCGGCGAGACCTTCGAGATCGACGCGAACCTCATCTCGGTGCTGGGCGAATGCAAGAAGGCGATCGAAGTCTCGGTCCCGGTCAGCATGGACGACGGCGTGACGCAGGTCTTCAAGGGCTACCGCGTCACGCACAACATCGCGCGCGGGCCGTCGAAGGGCGGCATCCGCTACCACCCCGACGTCACCGTCGACGAGGTCAAGGCGCTCGCGATGTGGATGACGTGGAAGTGCGCGCTGATGGGGATCCCGTTCGGCGGCGCGAAGGGCGGCGTGGTCTGCGACCCGAAGAAGATGTCGCGCGGCGAGCTCGAGCGGATGACCCGCCGCTTCACGAGCGAGATCATCAACGAGATCGGCCCGGAGAAGGACATTCCGGCGCCGGACGTCGGCACCGACGGCTCGACGATGGCCTGGATCTTCGACACCTACTCGATGAACAAGGGCCACTCGGTGCTCGGCGTCGTGACCGGCAAGCCGCTCACGATCGGCGGGTCGCTCGGACGCGTCGAGGCGACCTCGCGCGGCGCGCTGTTCTGCATCCGCGACGCCGTCGGGAAGCTCGACAAGCGCATCGCCGGAATGAAGGTCGCGGTGCAGGGCTTCGGCAACGTCGGCAGCTACCTCGCGCACTTCCTCCACCAGGAGGGGGCCGTCGTCGTCGCGATCTCCGACTCGACGACGGCGCTCTACAACCCGAAGGGGATCGACGTGCCCGCCGCCATCGCGTACAAGGAGGAGCACCGGACGCTCGCCGGCCTCAAGGACGCCGAGGCGATCACGAACGAGGAGCTCGTGCTGCTCGAGTGCGACATCCTCGCGCCGTGCGCGCTCGAGCAGGTAATCACCGAGCAGAACGCGGCCCAGGTCAAGGCCGCGATCATCTGCGAGGGCGCGAACGGCCCGGTCACACCGGCGGCCGACGCGATCCTCGAGGACCGCGGGATCCTCATCCTCCCCGACGTCCTCGCGAACGCGGGCGGCGTCGTCGTCTCGTACTTCGAGTGGGTGCAAGGCCTCCAGGAGTACTTCTGGAAGGAGGTCGAGGTGAACGCGAAGCTCAACGACATCATGAGCCGCGCGTTCGACGAGACGTGGGACACGGCGCAGAGCCGCAAGCTCCCGATGCGCGTCGCCGCCTACGGGCTCGCGGTGCAGCGCGTCGCCGAGGCGACCATCACCCGGGGCATCTACCCGTAACCGAGGTCGTCCTCTACACCGCGGCGGGGTGCCACCTCTGCGAGGCGGCCCGTCGCGTGATCACGGCGGCGCGCGACGAGCTCGGCTTCGAGCTGCGCGAGGTTGCGATCGACGGCGATCCGGCGCTTGAGGCGGAGTACCGGGAGTGGATCCCCGTCGTGGAGATCGACGGCCGGCGGCGCTTCGTCTACCACGTCCACCCGGACGCCCTGCGCCGAGCGGTTGCACAAGCAGGCGACTAGGCCGGCTGGTACAACAGAGAACGCTGTCACGAAGTTCAGCTAGCAAAGGGGGGTTGCGTGGCGGATCGCTTGAACGTCGGCGTCGCCGCGCGCCTGTCCCGGTACCTCCAGGTGCTGACGCAGGCGCGGAAGATGGGGAAGACGAGGATCTCCTCGCAGGAGATCGCCGAGTACACGAACATCAACGCGACGCAGATCCGCCGCGACCTGTCCAACTTCGGCAAGTTCGGCAAGCGCGGGGTCGGCTACCCGATCGAGCTCCTGCTCGACGCGATCCGGAAGATCCTCCGCACGCAGGGGCAGCACAACGTCGCGCTCGTGGGCGCCGGCCGGCTCGGGCAGGCGATCGCCTCGTCCTCGATCTTCGCGGAGCACGGCATCAACATCGCCGCCGTGGTCGACACCGACGCGGCGAAGGTCGGGCAGCCGATCGGCCGCGTCTCCGTCGAGCCGTACGAGCGGCTCGCGGAGCTCGTGCGCGAGCACAACGTCGTTGTGGGCGTGCTCGCCGTGCCGGCGGAGGGGTCCCAGCGGGCGGCGGACGATCTAGTCGCTGCGGGCGTGAAGATCATCTTCAACTACTCCGAGGCGCTGCTCGAGACCCCGTCCGACGTAACGGTGCACACCTCGAACCCCGCCGTCGAGTTGCTCTACGCGCTCTACTTCCACTTGACCTGAAAGTTTTTCTCTGGCACGGGTACTTGCTCGGCGGCACCGGGTCGAACGTCTACACCCGGGCGCTCGCGCGCGAGTGGAGCTTCGCCGGCCACGACGTAACGGTGATCTGCCAGGAGCAGCATCCCGAGCGCTACGACCTCGGCTCGGCGCAGGTCGTCGTACCCGACCTGCCCGGCGGACTGCTGCCGGTCTTCGTGCTCGACCGTTACGAGGGGCTCGAGGCGCGACTTCTCGTCGACTTCTCCGCAGCGGAGCGGGAGGCGTACGTCGAGGCCAACGCCGCCGCCCTGCGCGAGCTCGGCCCGGCCGATCTCGTGTTCGCGAACCACGTTCTCCTCGGCGGGCCGGTCGGCGCCGCGAGTGGGCTGCGCTACCGCGTCAAGGCGCACGGTTCCGAGCTCGAGTACGCGCTGCGGGGGCGTCCCGACCTCGCGCGCTGGGGGGCGGAGACGCTCGCGGAGGCGGACGTGGTCTACGCCGGCTCGGAGCACATCCGCGCCGTGCTCGAGGAGGTCGCCGGCCACGTCGACCGGGTCGAGGTCGTGCCCCCGGGCGTCGACGTCGAGGAGTTCCGGCCCGAGCCGCGCGCGGAGGCGCTGGCCGCCCTGCTCGAGGAGGCACGGGACGATCCGGTGAATCCGGGCAACCGCGAGGAGCGGCAGCCGGACGAGGGCAACGTCGGCCGCCTCGCCCGTTTCTTCGCCGACGAGCGGCCGACTGTCGTCTACTTCGGGAAGCTGATCGAGAACAAGGGCGTCCAGGTGCTGCTCGAGGCACTCGCGGGGCTCGACGCGCGCGCGGTCGTCGTCGGCTTCGGCGACTACCGCGAGGAGCTCGAGGCGCTCGCCCCGCTCGGCACGCTCTTCACCGGGCCGCTCGAGCACCGGCACCTGCGTCACCTGCTGCCCCTCTGCGACGTCGCCGTCGTGCCCTCCATCTTCCCGGAGGCGTTCGGCATGGTCGCGGCCGAGGCGGCTGCCGCCGGGGTGCTCCCGGTCGTCTCCGGGCACTCGGGCCTGGCTGAGGTTGCGGCGGGAATCGGCGAGGAGGTCGGGACCGAGGCGGCGTCGCTCCTCTCCTTCCCGGCGGGCGACGCGGTCGCGCTGCGCGAGCGCCTGGAGGCGATCCTCGAGCTCCCCGCCGAGCGACGAGCGGAGCTCGGCCGGGCCGCGCGGCGCGCGGTCGAGCAACGCTGGAGCTGGCAGGTCGTCGCCGCCCGCCTCCTCGCCTAGCCGGCGCGGTGGCGGTGGGCTCCCGGCAGGTGCTCGAAACGCGTAAGTAGGCTTTTCGGCGTGGGCGACGAGCAGCGGCTCGGGTACGAGGAGATGCTCGCGCGCTCGCGCGAAGCCTTCGAGACCGTGCCCGATTTCACGGTCGCGGTCGAGGAGGAGTTCGCGCTCGTCGACCCCGAGACGCTCGGCCTCGTCAACCGGTTCGAGGAGCTGCAGGAAGCCGCGAAGGGGACGGAGCTCGCGCCGCATCTCGTCGGCGAGCTGATCGCGTCCGAGATCGAGATCCGCACCGGCCGCTGCGACTCGTTCGCCGACGCCGCCGCGCTCCTCGGCGAGCGGCGGCAGCAGCTCCGCGCGCTCGTCGAGCCGCAGGGGGTCGCCCTCGCTGCGACCGGCACCCATCCCTGGAGCCCATGGCAGGAGCAGCGGATCATCGACACGCCTCACTACCGCCGCAACGACGAGATCCTCCGCTATGTCGTCTGGCGCAACAACTCGTTCGGCCAGCACGTCCACGTCGGGATCAACGGCGCCGACCGCGCGATCCGCGTCTGCTCCGCCCTCCGCAACTACCTGCCCGAGCTGCTCGCGTTGTCGGCGAGCTCACCGTTCGTGGAGGGGGTCTTCGCCTACATCCACTCGGCCCGCACGCAGATCTTCACGCGGATGTTCCCGCGCTGCGGGATCCCGGACTCGCTCGCGAGCTGGGAGGAGTGGGACGCCTACGTCCGCTTCCTCTACGAGACGGGCTCGATCGACGAGCACACGCAGATCTGGTGGAGCGTGCGGCCGCACCTCGCCTTTCCCACGGTCGAGATCCGCATCTGCGACGCGCAGCCCGACCTCGGCGAGTCGCGGTCGCTCGCCGCACTCTGCCACGCGCTGACCGCGCGGATCGCACGCGCGCTCGACGACGGGGAGCCGCTCCGCGACCTGCCGCACCGCCTCCTCGAGGAGAATTTCTGGCGGGCGATCCGACACGGGCTCTCCGGTGAGCTGATCGACTTCGAGCGCGCGGAGCCGGTACCCGCCCGCGCGCGTCTCGAGCAGCTCCTCGACTGGGTTCGGCCGGTCGCCGACGAGCTCGGCTCGGCCGAGTGGCTCGCGATCCCGGAGCGCAACGCGGCCGAGCGCCAGATCGCGCGCCACGAGGAGGGCGCGAGCATGCGCGAGATCTTCGAAGAGCAGGTCCGCTGGCACGTCCGCACCCGCACTTCGTGACACGGGCAAACCGGCCTGTGTGGTAAAAACCAGGCCGCGCCGGGGTCGTCTCGGCGCTGACTTTGTGACGCCCGGAGGGAGTCTCTAACCGATGAGCTGGTTCATGCATCACGCCGTGCTGTTCGCGCTGCTCTGCGCGGGCGCGGCCGTCGTCTACGGCCTCGGCCTGACGGTCTGGCTGCTGCGGCAGCCGGCCGGCACCGAGCGGATGCAGGAGATCGCGCGCGCCGTGCAGGAGGGCGCAGCCGCCTACCTGCGCCGCCAGTACCAGACGATCGCCGTCGTCGCGATCGCGCCGTTCCTCCTGCTCGGCTTCTACCACTCGCTGGGCTGGGGAACGGCGATCGGTTTCCTCATCGGGGCCGTCTTGTCGGCCGCGGCCGGCTTCATCGGGATGAACGTGGCCGTGCGCTCGAACGTGCGGACGGCGGAGGCGGCCCGTCATGGGCTGCCGCCTGCGCTCAACGTCGCCTTCCGGGCCGGATCCGTCACGGGCCTCATGGTGGTGGGGCTCGGCCTGTTCGGCGTCGCCGGCTACTACGGGATCCTCACCGCCTGGATCGGCGACACCCCGCATCAGGCGATCAACCACCTCGTCGGCCTCGCCTTCGGCGGCTCGCTCATCTCCGTGTTCGCCCGGCTCGGCGGCGGCATCTACACGAAGGCCGCGGACGTCGGCGCCGACCTGGTGGGCAAGATCGAAGCGGGGATCCCGGAGGACGACCCGCGCAACCCGGCCGTCATCGCGGACAACGTCGGCGACAACGTCGGGGACTGCGCCGGCATGGCCGCGGACCTGTTCGAGACGTACGCGGTGACCGCGGTGGCCGTGATGCTGCTCGGCGTCACCGGTCGCCCGTTTCTCACCGGCAGCCAGCTCTGGCTCTATCCGCTCTGCATCGGCGGCGCC
>DASXDE010000066.1:0-2412 GCA_036490825.1 Gaiellaceae bacterium | reverse complement strand
CAGCTGCACAAGGGCGGCCCGAACACCGGCCTCTTCCTCCAGGTGGTCGACGACCAGGGCGACGAGCTGCCGATCCCGGGCAAGCCCTTCGGCTTCCGGCGCCTGATCCGGGCGCAGGCGGCGGGCGATCTGGAGACTCTGAAGGAGCGCGGCCGGCGGGTGGCGCGCGTCAGATTGGAGGATCTGTAGCCATGCAGCTCGGGATGGTCGGCCTCGGCCGGATGGGCGCCAACATGACCGAGCGCCTACGGACGGCCGGCCACGACCTGAAGACCTTCGACCCGAAGGTCGAGTCGCGCACGGCGGCCTCGCTCGAGGAGCTCGTGCAGCAGCTCGACGCGCCGCGCTCGGTCTGGCTGATGGTCCCGGCGGGGATCGTCGACTCGGTCGTGAACGACCTCGCGCCCCACCTGGAGAAGGGCGACACGATCATCGACGGCGGTAACTCGTACTACGTCGACGACCTCCGCCGCGCGCGCGAGCTCGGCGAGCAGGGAATCCACCACGTGGACGTCGGGGTCAGCGGAGGGGTGTGGGGCCGCGAGCGCGGCTACTGCCTGATGGTCGGCGGCGACGACGAGGCAGTCGGCCGCCTCGTGCCGGTGTTCGAGGCACTCGCGCCCGGGGTGGACGCCGCCGTCCGCACGCCCGGCCGCGACGGCGACGCGGCTCCGGAGGAGCAGGGTTGGCTGCATTGCGGCCCCGAGGGCGCCGGGCACTTCGTGAAGATGGTCCACAACGGGATCGAGTACGGCCTGATGCAGGCGTACGCCGAGGGCCTGAACGTCCTCAAGCACGCGAACATCGGGCTACACGCGCACGAAACGGATGCCGAGACGACGCCCCTGCGCGATCCCGATCTCTACAAGTACGAGCTCGACGTCGCCGCGATCACCGAGGTCTGGCGCCGCGGCTCCGTGATCGCCTCGTGGCTGCTCGACCTGACCGCGGAGGCGCTGCACGAGACGCCGGAGCTCGACGAGTACGCGGGCCGCGTGAGCGACTCCGGCGAGGGACGCTGGACGGTGCAGGCGGCCGTCGAGGAGGGCGTGCCCACCCCGGTGCTCGCGGCGTCGCTGTTCGACCGCTTCGCCTCGCGCGGCGAGGCCGACTGGGGCAACCGCGTCCTCTCCGCCATGCGCAAGGGCTTCGGCGGCCACCTCGAGAAGAGCCCGGAGCAATGACCGCGACCGCGCCGCAGCAGCAGGAGAACGCGCTCGCGGAGGGCCTGGCGCTGCGGCGCACGCCGGATCCCTGCGCGCTCGTCATCTTCGGCGCCTCCGGCGACCTGACGCACAAGAAGCTGATGCCGGCGCTGTATGCGCTCGCCGTGCGCCGCCTCCTGCCGCAGCGCTTCGCAATCGTGGGCGTCGCCCGCACCGAGGGCGGCGACGACTCGTTCCGCGACGAAATGGCGACGGCGGTCAAGCAGCACGCGCGCGACCCGTTCCGGCAGGACACGTGGGACGAGCTCGCCGCGCAGCTCCACTACGTCGCGACCGACTTCGCCGACGCCGGCGGCGAGGACAAGGTGCACGACCTGCTGGGGAGGCTCGACGAGGACGAGCAGCTCGACGGCAACCGCGTCTTCTATCTGTCCACGCCGGCGAGCTTCTTCCCGGTGATCGTGGGCCACATGGGCGAGGCCGGCCTGAACGAGCCGCCGGGGTTCGCCCGGGTCGTGATCGAGAAGCCGTTCGGCCACGACCTGCAGACGTCGAAGGCCCTGGCCGAGACGGTGCACCGGTCGTTCGAGGAGCGCCAGATCTACCGGATCGACCACTACCTGGGCAAGGAGACCGTCCAGAACATCTTCGTGTTCCGGTTCGCGAACGCGATCTTCGAGCCGGTGTGGACGAACCGCTACGTCGACCACGTCCAGATCACGGTCGCCGAGTCGCTCGGCGTCGAGCACCGGGCGGCCTTCTACGAGGAGACCGGCGTCGTCCGCGACATCGTCCAGAACCACCTCCTGCAGGTGCTCGCCCTCGTTGCGATGGAGCCGCCGGCGGCCTTCGAGGCCGACGCGGTGCGCGACGAGAAGACCAAGGTGCTGCGGGCGACGCGGCCGCTCTCCTTCGAGAACACCGTCCGCGGCCAGTACGGGCGCGGCTTCGTGGCCGGCGAGGAGGTCACCGCCTACGCCGGGGAGGAGGGCGTCCCGCCCGACTCCAACACGCCGACGTTCATCGCCGCCAAGATGGAGATCGACAACTGGCGCTGGGCCGGCACGCCGTTCTACATCCGCACCGGCAAGCGGATGCCGAAGCGGGTGAGCGAGGTGGCGGTGCAGTTCAAGCGCCCGCCACACCTGCCGTTCTCCAAGGAGGCATCGGAGCACCTGGAGGCGAACTCGCTGGTGCTGCGGATCCAGCCGGACGAGGGGATCTCGCTGCGGTTCGGCGCCAAGGC
>DASXDE010000065.1:0-16900 GCA_036490825.1 Gaiellaceae bacterium | reverse complement strand
TGCACGAAGCAGATGAGCGAAACGCCGTCGCGGACGCGGTACGGCTCACGCTCCGCCTCGATGGTGGCGCGCACCTCCCGCTCAAGCCGCGGCGGTGTTCGGCCGATGAAGACGTAAGCGTTCAGGGAGGGCTGTCTGCCGCCGGCAGACGAAGGTTGATGAAGCGGACATTCGAACGGATCGGGCCACTCGCGCCCGCCTTCGCGGCCGTCTTGGGGTCGGCCTCGCTCTGGCTGCTCATCGTGCAGCCTCCCCCCGCGGGACTGCTTCCGGGAGCGGCGCCCGCGCCCGGCTCGCACGTCGGCGCGATCGTACTGCCCGCGGCGCCGGTCACACGGCCGCCGACACAGCCGCTCCCGTCCGTTCCCGCGGCGGCGGCCACCGCGCCGTTCGTCTCGCGTCCCCAGGCGACGCGGCCGGCAGCTTCCTCCACCACGCCGCCGCGTCACTCACCGCCGGCCGCCAAGCCGGCCCCGGCGCACGCGAAGGCGCCCGTCGCTCGGCCGGCTCCGGCGCCGCCGGCCGTGGCCGCGGTCCAGCCGGTTGTCGTGCAACCTGCGGCCGTGACCCCCAAGGGAGAGGGCAAGCAGGAGAAGCAGGACCACGCCGACAAGCCGCCGGCAGGCCCTCCGGCGACCCCGGCCACGCCGGCGGCACCGCCCCCGCCGCACGGACACGGGCACGGGCCGGGCGGGACGCCGCCTCCCGGTCACGACGAGCCGCACGGGCCGCCGAGCCCGCACACCCCACCCGCCCACGGGAAGCCGCCCGGCCCGCCCGTCGACCCGCCCGGAAAGGGCAAAGGCCCGAAATCGCCGCACACCTGAGCAGACGGCTGACCGTCGGGGCGGCGCTCGTGTTCCTCGTCCTGCCTCTCGCCGCCGGCGCCTGGGCGGTCGCCGGCCTCGAGGCCGCGCGCGCCCGCTCGCATGCCGAGGCCGCGCTCCAGGAGCAGCTCCGCCAGGCGGCGAACGACTACCGGCAGGTCCTGGCCGCGGCCGACGAGGAGGCGCACGCGATCGCCTCCTCGCACGAGGTGCAGCACGCGTTCGAGCACCACGACCGGCGGCAGCTCAGACGGCTGTCGCGGCCCGACGTCCGGCTCGTCCTCGGCGCGCCTGCGAAGGACGGGGTCCCGAGCCGGAGCGTCCGCATCGTTCGCGGCGGGCGCCGCATCGGCACGGTGACCGTGCGCGTGCCCTTCGACCGGCGCCTGCTGACCCGGCTCGAGCGCTCGTCGCGGCTCCCCCGGGACCGAGAGCTCGCCTTCGCGCGCGGACGTGCGTTCCTGCTGGGCTCCGGCGACCGGATCTCCACACCCACGGTGCTGCCCCTCGACCGGCCTGCGCAGGCGCGCCTGGGAAGCGACCGCTACGTGGCTGTCTCCGCCGTGCTGGAGAGGGGGACGCAGGCGACGAGGCTCGTCGCGCTCGCCCCGGCCCAAGAGATCCTCGCCGGCGCCGGAGCGACGCAGCGCCGCTTGCTCCTCGCCGGCCTCGCCGCCCTGGCCGCGGTCGCCCTGGCCGCCTACGCTCTTGCCCCGCTCCTCGGACGCAACCGGCTCGCGAGGCAGCAGCGCGAACGGGCCGCGCAGGTGCTCTCCCATCTCGGCGAGGGTGTCTTCCTCGTCGACTCGAGCGGCGTCATCCGGCTCTGGAACGCCGCGGCGGAGACGATCACGGGCCTGACCGCGGGGCAGATGCACGGCGTGGCGGTGGAGACGGCGCTGCCGGCCTGGAACACGCTCGCCTCCCGTATCCCGACCTCCGAGCCCGATGCGCGCTCCCGACCCAAGACGATCCCGCTCGAGCTCGGCGGTCGCGAGCTCTGGCTGTCGATCGCAGGCGTCGAGTTCGCCGACGGCACCGTCTACGCCTTCCGCGACGCCACGAGCGAGCATCGGCTCGAGGCGATCCGCGCCGAGTTCGTGGCCACCGTCTCGCACGAGCTCCGCACGCCTCTCGCGGCGCTTCACGGGGCGGCGCTCACCATCACCGAGCGCGGACACCTGCTCTCACCCGAGACGCGGGCGACGTTGCTGCACATGATCTCCGCGCAGTCGAAGCGGCTCTCCAGCCTCGTCGAGGACATACTCCTCGCGGGACAGCTCGACGCCGGCTCCCTGCGGGTCGAGCGCGAGCCGTTCAACGCCGCGGCCGTCGCTCGGGCCGCGGTGGACGAGGCCCGGCAGCGCGCCGCCCACCGGGCGATGCTGCGCTTCTCGCCGCCGGCCGACCTACCCCGTGTGCTCGGGGACGAGGGCCGCACGCATCAGGTCCTCGCCAACCTCATCGACAACGCGGTCAAGTACTCGCCTCCGGGCAGCCGGGTGGACGTCGAGGTGCAGCGCGAGGCAGGGCGCGTCCGCTTCACGGTTCGCGACCGCGGCCCGGGAATTCCGCGCACGGAGCAGGAGCACGTGTTCGAGAAGTTCTATCGGCTCGATCCGGACCATCACGAGGGCGTCGCGGGCAGCGGGCTGGGCCTGTACATCTGCCGCCAGCTCGTCGACTCGATGCACGGAAGGATCTGGGTCGAGTCGGCGCCCAAGCTCGGGAGCACGTTCGCCTTCGAGCTTCCGATCGCGGATGACCGGACCCCCGTAGCGGCGTAGAATCGCGGCGGAATGGCTCTTGCCGTCCGCACCCTCGAGAACTTCGTCGGCGGGACTTGGGTCGCCGCGAGCGGCGACACCGGCCGCACGATCATCTCCCCCGTGACGGGAGAGACGCTGGCCGAGGCGCCCGACGCGAGCCTCGCCGACGTCGACGCCGCCGTCGCAGCCGCCGGCCGTGCGCAACCCGGGTGGGCGGCCCGGTCGGCCTGGGAGCGGGCGGAGGTCTGCCACGCGATCGCCGACCTGATCTCCGCGCGGCGCGAGGACTTCGCCCGCGAGCTCACGCTCGAGCAGGGCAAGCCGTATGCGACCGAGGCGCTCGCCGACATCGACGAGACGGCCGAGAACTTCCGCATCGCGGCCGAGGACGTGAAGCGGATGGAGACGGCGGTTATCCCCTCGCAGGATCCGGCCAAGCGGATCCTCACCTTCCGCAAGCCGAACGGCGTCTACGCCGCGATCACGCCGTGGAACTTCCCCACGCTGATCCCCGTCGAGCTGATCGCGCCGGGCATCGCGGCCGGCAACACGATCGTGATCAAGCCGTCGGAGTGGACGCCGCTCGCGATGGCCAACTTCATGCAGATCATGGCCGACGCGGGGCTGCCCGACGGCGTCGTCAACGTGATCTACGGCGGCGGCGAGGTCGGCGAGCGGCTCGTCACGCATCCGGGCGTCCACGGGATCGGGTTCATCGGCTCACACAGGACGGCGGAGAAGATCGTCCGCGCGGCCGGGCTCAAGCGCTCGCTGATCGAGGCGAGCGGCAACGGCCCCGTCGTGGTATGCGAGGACGCCGATCTCGCGCGGGCCGCGCAGGGGGCCGTCTTCGGCGGCTTCTTCTGCGCCGGGCAGGTCTGCTGCGCGACCGAGCGTGTGCTCGTGCACGAGCGCGTCCACGACGCCTTCCTCGACGAGGTCGTGAAGGTCGCCTCGGACTGGCCGCTCGGCGACCCGTTCGAAGCCGAGACCAAGGTCGGGCCGATGAACAACGAGCCGACGGCGGCGAAGATGGACGCGCACCTCGAGGACGCGGTGGGCAAGGGCGCCGAGGTCGTGCTCGGCGGCTCGCGCGCCGGCGGCCATCCGACCGAGCTCTACTACGAGCCGACCGTCGTGACGGGCGTCGGGCTCGACACGCTGATCAACCGGGAGGAGACGTTCGGGCCGATCGTCCCGCTCATCCGGGTCGGCTCGGACGAGGAGGCGCTGGCCGCGGCGAACGACTCGCACCTCGGGCTGCAGGCGGCCGTCTATACGTCGAGCCTCTCGCGCGCCTTCCGCTACCTCGACAACCTCCGCGTCGGCAACGTCGTCGTCAACGACTCGACGGACTACTGGGAGGCGCACGAGCCGTTCGGCGGCGCCGCCGGAACGCAGACCGGCTGGGGCCGGATCGGCGGCCGCTACACGATGCTCGACATGACCGACCTCAAGACGGTCGTGCTCGACGTCGGCGGCCTCGACTAGGGACGGATATGCGAAGCGCCCCAAGAGGGGCGCTTCGCAGTGCCAGGCCGATGGCTCAGGCGGGCTGGACCGGCGGCTGGCGCTTGCGCGCGGCGCCGAATCCCGCGGCCGAGATGAGAAGCAGTCCGCCGGCGACGGCGCCGGCGAGCTCACCGCTCGACAACGTGCTGCTCGACGTGGTGGCAGACTCGCCGGCCATGCTGGCGTGAGTCTGCGTGACGAGCACCTTCTCGTCCTGCAGCAGCGCTCTCTCGGCTCCCGCAGGCTGGACGACAGGCCCGTGCCCGGTGATCTGAGGATTCACGCTGAACCCGGCCGACTGCCCGCCGGCAGCGCCCAGACCCTGGGTGAGCTTCTCGTCCTGCTGGAGCGCACGCTCGGCTCCGCCGATCGGAACACTCCGCTCGCCGGTCGCAGCGCTCACGCTGAGGCCGGTGGTCGCGGCGCCGGAGCCTGCACCACCGGAGTCGGCAGCCACCCGTGCGAGCGCCGGTGAGACGCTCGTGCCGGCTGCGATCGCGGCCACGGCGAGCACCGCCGCCCGCTCGCGAAGCCCGTGCCCCTCGACCTCGGGGTCGTCGAATGCCCGCGCCAGCTCGCGCGCGTCGAACCGAAGCTCGATCTGCTGGTCGTCCAGCGACGCCAGCAGCTGGTCGAGCGTCTGCCGGTCCCACTCCACCGCGACACTCGCATGCGCCCTCACCTCGCCACCGCCCGCAGGCTCGACCCGGTCGAGGTCGAGGAGGAGCGTGGCGGGAAACTCGGGCCCCGCAGCGGCCTCCATGAGCTCGGCCCGCGTGACGACCGTGCCGATCGAGCCGGCATGGTCGGAGGAGACGAGCTGAGCCCGTGTCCGTAGATCGTCCATCATGCTCCCTCCGTCCACTAGACCTTTACCTACCCGACGCGTGGCGTCGCCACGATCTTCCCGCGGCCCGGCCGTCGACGCAACCGAGTCAGCTCAGATCTTCGGGAAGCAGCGCGTAGAGAACCGAGTCGACCCACTCGCCGTCCTTGAGATATGCCTTTCGCTTGCGTCCCTCCCGGACGAAGCCGGCGCGCTCGGCGTGCGCGCAGGCGCGCTCGTTGAAGGCGTAGATCTCGAGCTCGAGCCGGTGGAAGCCGAGCTCCTGGAGGAGGAGCCGCTGGAACAGGCGCGCGGCCTCGTCCGCGAGGCGGCGCCCGCGGTGACGCGGGTGGATGGCGAGCTTCTCGAGCCGCGCGATGCGATTCGGCTCGCTGGCGACGCGAAAGCCGAGCGCACCCGCCCGCTCTCCGCCGCTCTCTACGACGAAACGGCCGAAGGTCTCCGGCTCGGCGAGCGAGCGCTCGATCTCCGCCAGCACCTCCTCCCTCGTCGCCGCGGTGCGGGGGCCGAGGAACGGCCGCACGTCGTCGTCCGCGACCAGCTCGACCAGGAAGTCCGCGTCAGGCGGCTTCGCGCGCCTCAGCTCGACCGGCACGCAGCGAGGCTAGACGAACGGAGCCGGTCGCGAGGGCGACGCCGACGAGCACGAGCGCGAGGGCCGCGAACGCGGTCAGCCCGAAGCTCTCGTCGAGGAAGATCGCGCCGTAGGCGAGCGCGATCGGCGGCACGAGATACGTCACGAGCGTGGCGTAGTTCGGGCCGGCGCGCTGGATGAGCGCGAAGAAGAGCAGGTACGCGATCGCCGTGCCCGCGAAGCCGAGGACGAGGATGGCGGCGATCGTTTCGCCGTGCCACATGCCGGACGGCGCCTGGACGATCCCGGCGGGCAGGGCGGCGACCGTCGATACCGCGGTCGAGGCAAGGGCCACGACGAGCGGCGGCGTGCCGCGTAGGTGCCGGCCCGCGATCAGCGTCCCGATCGCGTAACAGAGGGCCATCGCGACGACGGCCAGGGCGGCGAGCAGCTTCCCGTGCGGCTGCGCGCCGACGAGCAGCGCGACGCCGACGAACCCGATCGCGAGGCCGAGCAGCCGCAGGCCGGCGACGCGCGCCTCGCGGAAGAACCCGAAGGCGAGCAGGGCGTTGAAGATCGGCACGGCGCCCTGGATGATCGAGGCAAGCCCGGAGTCGATCCGCGTCTCGCCCCAGGAGAGCAGCCAGAACGGCACTGCCGTGTTCACGAGCGCCACGACGACGAGCCAGAGCCACGCAGCACGGAACTGGGCGAGCGTCGCGCGCAGGCCGAGCCGTGCGACAGCGATCGCCGCGAGCAACACGGTGGCGGAGCCGATGCGGCCGAGGATCAACGTCGACGGCGCGAGCTGCCGATCGGCGATCTTGATCAGCATGAAGGACGCGCCCCAGATGAGCGCGAGCACGGTGAGGATGACGATCGGACGGCGCATCTACCTGGTGGAACGCAACGCGGGCGGCTCCGGTGAGATTCCGCCGCGGCCCCGGTTACACTGAATCACCTGACGGAGGTCGCCGCCCAGCCGATCCACCGCGCTCTTGGTCTGACCGACTGGGAAGCGGGTCGTATCCGCGAGCTGCTCGGGCGCGACCCGAACCACTTCGAGATTCGTGTCTTCTCCCTCCTCTGGTCGGAGCACTGCGGCTACAAGCACTCGGCGCCGCTCCTGAAGCGGCTCCCGTCGGCGGGCGAGCGAGTCCTCCAGGGGCCCGGCGAGAACGCGGGAGTCCTCGACCTCGGCGACGGGACGGCCGTCGCCTTCAAGGTCGAGTCGCACAACCACCCCTCGGCCGTCGAGCCGTTCCAGGGCGCGGCGACCGGGATCGGCGGGATCCTGCGCGACGTGATCGCCATGGGCGCGCGGCCGGTCGCGCTGCTCGACGGGCTCTGGTTCGGCGAGCCCGGCTTCCACTTCCAGCAGGCGGTCGCGGGGATCAGCCACTACGGCAACTGCGTGGGGGTGCCGACGGTCGGCGGCCAGACGGTCTTCGACCCGGCGTACGCCTCGAACTGCCTCGTCAACGCGATGTGCGTCGGGCTGGTCGACGTGCTCCGGCTGCGCTCGGCGAAGGCGAGCGGCGCGGGGCAGCTGGTCGTCCTCTATGGCGCGACGACCGGCCGTGACGGCATCGGCGGCGCCTCGGTGCTCGCCAGCGCGGAGCTGAGCGAGGACGACGCCGACAAGCGCCCGTCGGTGCAGGTCGGCGATCCGTTCACCGGCAAGAAGCTGATCGAGGTCTCGCTCGAGCTCGTGGAGTCGGGTCTCGTCGAGTCGCTGCAGGACTGCGGCGCGGCCGGCCTCGCGTCGGCGCTGTCGGAGATGGCCTCGGGCGGCGTCGGCATCGACGTCCACCTTGACCGCGTCCCTCTCCGCGAGGAGGGCATGGAGCCCTGGGAGGTCATGATCTCGGAGTCGCAGGAGCGGATGGTCGCGGTCGTGCGGCCGGAGATGCTCGACGCGGTGCGCGAGGTGTGCGCGCGGTGGGAGCTGCCGTGCACGGCGGTCGGCGAGGTGACCGGCTCGGGCGCGCTGCGCGCGTTTCACGATGGGCACGTCGTGGGCGACGTCCCGGCCCGCTTGCTGACGGACGCGTGCCCGCGCTACGAGGTCGAGCAACAGGCCGAGACGCGACCCGCGGGCCGGTCGAAGCGCCCCGCGTTCGAGGTGCGCGAGGTGATCGAGCAGTACGACCATCTGGTGGGCTCGCGCACCGTGCGCCGCCCCGGCCTCGACGCGGCCGTCCTGCGGCTGCGCCCTTCGCTGCGCGGCCTCGCGGTCGCGCTGCAGGGCCCGGCGCCCGGGGAGAGCGACGGCTTCCGCGCGGGCGTCCAGGCGACGCTCGGCGCCGCCCGCAACGTCGCGTGCGCCGGCGGCGAGCCGATCGGCCTCACCGACTGCCTCAACTTCGGCAACCCCGAGAAGCCGGCGATCGCGCACGAGCTCGCCCAGGCGATCGAGGGGATCGCGCAGGCCGCCGACGCGCTCGGGATCCCCGTCGTCTCCGGGAACGTATCGCTCTACAACGACGCGGACGGCGCCTCGATCCCGCCGACGCCGGTGGTCGGGTGCGTCGGGCTCGTGCCGGACGTGCGACGGGTGCCGGGCCGCTGGCGGAGCGGCGACGCCGTGCTCCTCGCGACGTCCCCCGAAGGGTCGCTGGCGGCCGAGGCGGCGCTGATCCGCTTCCTCTGGAAGGCGGCGCCGCAGCTCAGCCTGTGCCACGACGTCGGCAGCGGCGGCGTCCAGGCCGCGCTCGCGGAGGCTGCAGCCTGGAGCGGCGGCCTCGAGGCCGAGGTCGAGATCCCGGCGGATTACGACGCGCGACGTGGCGGGGCGATCCTCGCCTGCCGGCCGGGGCGCATCCGGCGCCTCGGCTCGCGTGGATTCGTGCCGATCGGGGAGGTTCGCTAGCCATGTGCGGAGTCTTCGGTGTCTACGCACCCGACCGCGACGTCGCGCGGCTCACGTACTTCGGCCTCTTCGCGCTCCAGCATCGCGGGCAGGAGTCGGCGGGAATCGCGGTCTCCGAGCACGGACGCCTGACCGGGCTGCGCGACCTCGGCCTCGTGGCGCAGGTGTTCGACGAGCAGAAGCTCGGCGGCCTGCGCGGCCAGGTCGCGATCGGGCACACGCGCTACTCCACGACCGGCTCGTCGCAATGGGCGAACGCGCAGCCGCTCGTCCAGCACGGCCGCGCGCGGACGGTGGCACTCGGCCACAACGGGAACCTGATCAACGTCGGCGAGCTCCGCGACGCGCTGCGCGAGGACGGCGTCCCGCTCGGGACGACCTCCGACAGCGAGCTGATCGCAGCGCTGATCGCGAACGACGAGGCGCCCCTCGACGAGGCCGTGGCGAACTCGATGCGCCGGCTGGAGGGCGCGTATTCGATCGTCGCCCTCTCGGAGGGGCGGCTCGTCGCGTTCCGCGACGCGCACGGCTTCCGGCCGCTCGTGATCGGCCGGCTCGCCGAGGACTGGGTTTTCGCCTCCGAGACCTGCGCGCTGGATCTCGTGGGCGCCGAGCTCGTGCGCGAGGTCGCGCCGGGCGAACTCGTGATCGCCGACGCCGATGGACTCCACCCGGTGCAGGCGCTCGAGCGGGCCGACGGCGGCGCGCTCTGCATCTGGGAGTTCTTCTACCTCGCACGCCCGGACAGCCGCCTCGAGGGGATCGAGGTCCACAACGCCCGCGTGCGGATGGGCGAGCGGCTCGCGCAGGAGGCGCCGGTCGAGGCCGACCTCGTACTCCCGATCCCCGACTCGGGTACGCCCGCTGCGATCGGCTTCGCGCGCGCGCTGGGGCTCCCGTTCAGCGAGGGGCTGATCAAGAACCGCTACGTCCAGCGCACCTTCATCCAGCCCGACCAGGAGCTGCGGCGGCAGGGGATCAAGCTCAAGTACCACCCGGTCGCGGAGGTCGCCGGCAAGCGGGTGGTCGCGGTCGACGACTCGATCGTCCGCGGCAACACGACGCGCGAGATCGTGCGGATGCTGTTCGACGCCGGCGCGGCCGAGGTGCATCTGCGCGTGTCGTCGCCGCCCGTGATCGGGCAGTGCTTCTACGGGATCGACCTCGCCGACCCTGCGGAGATGATCGCCTCGACGCGGACGGTGGAGGAGGTGCGGGAGCACGTCGGCGCCACTTCTCTCGCGTATCTCTCGCACGACGGGCTCGTCGAGGCGACCCTGCGGCCGGCGTCTGGACTCTGCCGCGCCTGCCTCACGGGCGAGTACCCGACCGAGGTGCCGGCCGAGGCCGCGAAGCTGCGGTTCGAGCCGGCGCGGGCCTGAGCTCAGCCGGCGAGCTTCTTCTGCTCTCGCTCCTCGCGAAGAATCGCGAGGATCCGCTCGGCGTTGGCGCGTTGCTCGGCGTCCTTACGCCAGAACTCAGCCGTCAGTTTCGTCTTCTTCCTCTTCGCCATCTTCTCCGAAGAATTCGAGGATGTGGTCGAGCTTCAGGTGGACGTACTGGCAAGAAGTGAGGATAGCGTCGAGCACCTCGCGATCCGTCAGCTCGGGCACGTCGCCAGCGTGACGGCGACCGTTGCGATCCGCAAGATGGCTCTTCCGACCTGGCGCGGCACCACACGGCCGCTTGGCACGATGGGTTGCGGTGCAGCTCTTCCACTACCACCTCGTTACGAGCCGCGTCCGCGAGGTCGAGGCGCGCTACATCGGCAAGCTCGCGTTCGGCCTCGTCGCGCGCCACGGCCGGATCGGTGAGGAGCTCACCTCGTACGAGCCCGGCGTCGCGTGGAGCGAGCTCGACGCGATGGGCTTCAAGCTGAGGCTGACCGAGCTCGAGAAGGGCGCGGTGAACGTCGTCGTCCAGCCCGGCCAGTGGGCGACGCCGCGCGTCGACCACCTCGGGTTCGTGCTCGACGAGGACGAGTTCGACGGCGCCCTGGAGCGCGCCGAGCGGAACGAGCTGCGCGTTCAGGAGCACGGCGGACGCCGCACGTTCGTCTCCACGAACGCCGGGTACCGCCTCGAGCTCCACCCGCCGCGCGAGTGGATCGAGGAGCTTCTCGCCCAGGGCGACGAGCTGCGCCTGTCGGAGCTGCATCTGAAGGCAGACGACCCGTCGGGCAAGGCGAAGGCGCTCGCCGCGATCCTCGAGGCGGAGCGCGACGGCTCCGACGTCGAGGTGGGCGAGACCGTCGTCCGCTTCGTACGGGGCGGCCCGCAGGGCCGGCCGGAGCTCTTCGGCGAGCTGTTCGTCTAGGCGCCTTCGTAGACTCGCCACGTGAACGACAAGGCGCGCACGTACGACGCCGCGGGCGTCTCGCTCGCCACCGCCGGCGCGATCGTCGAGCGACTGCGGAAGGCGGTGGAATCGACGGGTGCCCGGGGCTTCGGCGCCTTCGCGGCGCTCCACCCGCTCGACGACCACCGCCTGCTGGCCGCCTCCACCGACTCGATCGGGACGAAGCCGATGGTCGCGCGCCCCCGCGGCCTGCTCCGCAACTGCGGGGCCGACATGGCGGCCCACTGCATCAACGACGTGATCACCTGCGGAGCCGAGCCGCTCGTCCTGCTCGACTACGTCGCCTCGGCCCGCATCGAGCTCGAGGACGTGGCCGAGCTGGTGGAAGGCGCCGCGGAAGTCTGCCGGACGGCCGGCGTCGCGCTCATCGGCGGCGAGACCGCGGAGATGCCGGACGTGTACCGGGAGGGCGAGCTCGACTTCGCAGCCACGTGCGTCGGCGTCGTGGAGCGCCAGCGCCTGATCGACGGCTCGGCAATCGAAGCCGGCGACGTCGTGATCGGCTTTCCGTCGGCAGGCGTCCATGCGAACGGGTTCACGCTCGTCCGCAAGGTGCTCGGGGAAGAGAACTACGACGGCCCGGATCTGCTCGCGCCGACGAGGCTCTACCTGGACGCCGCGCGGAGCCTGCGCGGCAGAGCGCTCGCCTTCGCGCACGTGACCGGCGGCGGCATCGGCGGGAACGTCGAGCGCGTGCTCCCCGAGGGCCGGCGGGTCGAGATCGACTGGGACGCCTGGGAGCGCCCCCTCGTCTTTCGCTGGCTCGGGCGCCACGTCGAAGAGGAGGAGCTGCGCCGCGTCTTCAATCTCGGCATCGGCTGGTGCGCCGTCGTGCGCGAGGCCGAGCCCGGCGAGCGCGTGATCGGGCGCATCGCGTGATCGGCGTGCTCGTCAGCGGCGAGGGCACGAACCTCCAGGCGCTGATCGACGCCGGCCTGCCCATCGCCGCGGTGGCGTCGAACAAGCCCGGTGCGCGCGCGCTCGAGCGCGCACAGGCCGCCGGGATCGCGACCGCCGTCTTCGACGCAGACGACTACGAGGCCCGCGAGGAGCGGGACGTCGCCCTCGCGGAGTGGCTGCGGTCGCGCGGTGTCGAGCTCGTGGTCTGCGCCGGATACATGCACCTCTTCCGCAAGCCGTTCTTCGACTACTACGGCGGCCGGATCGTCAACACCCACTCGGCGCCGCTGCCGGAGTTCCCCGGCGCCCACCCGATCGAGGACGTGCTCGCAGCCGGCGCCGACGAGACCGCCGCCACCGTGCACTACGTCGACGAGGGCGTCGATACCGGCGCCGTCATCGCCGCCGAGCGCGTCCCCGTCCTCCCCGACGACACCGCCGAGACGCTCCGCAGGCGCGTCCAGGCGGTCGAGCACCGGCTGCTGCCCGAGGTGGTGAGAGAGCTATGCGCGCGCTGATCTCCACCTGGGACAAGTCCGGCCTGGACACGTTCGCCCGCGGGCTGGTCAAGCTCGGCTGGCGGCTCGTGGCGAGCGGGAACACGGCGGCGGCGCTCGAGGCGATCGGGTTGCCGGTAGAGCGCGTCGAGGCCGTGACCGACTCGCCGGAGATGCTCGGAGGGCGCGTGAAGACGCTCCATCCGCGCGTCCACGCCGGCATCCTCGCCCGCCGCGACCAGCCGGAGGACGTCGCGACGCTCGAGGAGCGCGGGATCGAGGCCTTCGACCTGGTGTGCGTCAACCTCTACCCCTTCGAGGAGGTCACCGGCCGTCGCGGAGTGACGGAGGAGGAGGCAGTCGAGACGATCGACATCGGCGGCCCGTCGATGCTGCGCGGCGCGGCGAAGAACTTCACCCACGTAGCCGCCGTCTGCAGGCCGGATCAGTACGAGCCGATCCTCAGCGAGCTGCGCGAGGGAGGCGAGCTGTCGCTCGAGACCCGCCGCCGGCTCGCCGCGGACGCCTTCGCCCAGAGCGCCGCCTACGAGGCGGCGATCGCGAACTGGTTCAACGCGCGCGAGGCCTTCCCCAGCTCGCTCGCTATCTCGCTCGAGAAGGTGCGCGACCTCTCCTACGGCGAGAACCCTCACCAGCGTGCCGCCTACTACGCCGAGCGCGGCCTGCGCAGCCATCTTCTGTCGCGCGTCGAGCAGCTCCATGGCCCCGAGCTCTCGTTCAACAACCTCAACGACCTCTCCGGCGCGCGCGCCCTCGCGCGCGAGTTCGCGCTGCCGGCGTGCGTGATTGTCAAACACGCGAACCCCTGCGGCGTCGCCGTCGGCGCGACGATCGAGGAGGCGTACGAACGCGCGCTGGCGTCCGACCCGACCTCGGCCTACGGCGGCGTCGTCGTCCTCAACCGCGCCGTGCCGCTGCCGCTCGCCGAGCAGATCGCGGTCTCCGCCGACCTCGTGTTCGCGCCCGGCTACGACGACGAGGCGTTGGCCGCGATCCGCGAGCGGCGCAAGATGATCCGCGTCCTCGTCGACCGCGAGCGGCGGGCCGGCGAGCCGGGCGAGCGCAGCTACAAGCGGGTGCTCGGCGGGATGCTCGTCCAGGACGCCGACTCCGAGATCGACGACCGCGAGGGATGGCAGGTCGCGACCGGAGAGGTGAGCGAGCCGCAATGGGGCGACCTCGTCTTCGCTTGGCGTGTCTGCAAGCACGTGTCCTCGAACGCAATCGTCCTCGCCAAGGATCTCGCCACGATCGGCATCGGCGCCGGCCAGATGAGCCGTGTCGACGCGGTGCGGATCGCGGTCGAGAAGGCGGCGGAGTTCGGCCACGACGCCGCAGGCTCCGCCCTCGCCTCCGACGCGTTCTTCCCCTTCCCCGACGGCCCGCAGATCGCTCTCGACGCAGGCGCGACGTCGATCGTGCAGCCCGGCGGCTCACGCCGCGACGAGGACGTGATCGCCGCTGTCGCCCAGGCCGGCGCCGCGATGGCCTTCACCGGCCGCCGCCACTTCAGGCACTAGTCGACCATGTCGATCCTGGAGACGGCCGTACGTCGTCTTAGGATGCTCGTACCGAGATGGAGAGGAACTCGATGACCACTGCCGGACCCGATCCGCGCCGCTGGCAGGCGCTCGCGCTCGTCTGCGTCGCCTTCTTCATGACGGTGCTCGACGTCTCGATCGTGAATGTCGCGCTGCCTTCCATCGGTCGCAGCCTGCATTTTTCCGAGACCGGCCTTCAGTGGGTGATCACCGCGTACGCGATCACCTTCGGCGGCTTCCTCCTGCTCGGCGGGCGCGCGGGAGACATCCTCGGCCGCAAGCGGATGTTCCTCGTCGGCGTGACGCTCTTCTCGATCGCCTCGCTCGTCTGCGGGCTCGCCGGCTCGACGGGCGTCCTCGTCGCCGCGCGCACCGTGCAGGGGCTCGGAGCTGCGATCGTCTCGCCGGCGACGCTCTCGATCATCACGACGACCTTCGAGGAGGGCGCGGAGCGGAACAAGGCGCTCGGGATCTGGGGCGCGATGGGAGGCAGCGGCGCCGCGGCGGGCGTTCTCTTCGGCGGCATCCTCACGAAGTACCTCGGCTGGGAGTGGATCTTCTTCGTCAACGTCCCGGTCGGCGCCCTCGTACTCGCGTTCGCGCCGGGCATCGTGCGCGAGAGCCGCGCACCCGACGTCGGTCGCCACTTCGACGTCATCGGAGCATCGTCGGTCACCGCCGGGATCACGCTCCTCGTCTACGCGATCTCGAAAGCGCCGGTCGACGGGTGGAGCGACGTGACGACGATCGTCCTGCTGATTGCCGCCGCGGCGCTGATCGTCTTCTTCGTCGCCTGGGAGACGCGCGTCGAGAACCCGCTGATGCCGCTCTCGATCTTCCGCATCCGCACGCTCGCCGGCGCGAACATCGTCGGCTTCCTGCTCGGCGCGTCGATCTTCGCCGACTTCTTCCTCTTGACGCTCTACGTGCAAAACGTCCTGCACTACTCCCCGCTGAAGACCGGAGTGACGTTCCTCGCCACGGCGGGCACGGTGGTCCTCGTCTCGGCGCTCTCGCAGTGGCTGACGACTCGGATCGGCGCGCGCCCGGTGATGGCAGCGGGTCTCGCGCTCAACACGGGCGCGCTCATCTGGTACACGCAGATCCCCGTGAACGGGTCGTACGCGCACGACCTGCTCGGCGGCTACCTCCTGTTCGGCTTTGGGCTGGCGTTCGCGTTCATCCCGGTCTCGATCGCTGCGCTCGCCGGCGTCGGCCATCGCGAAGCCGGGCTCGCATCCGGGCTGCTGAACACGGCGCAGCAGGTCGGTGGCGCGCTCGGCGTCGCCGTCGCGTCGTCGGTTGCAATCTCACGCGCCACGCATCTCCTCCACACGGGCAACTCGCAGGCCGCGGCGCTGACGAGCGGATACGCCCTCGCCTTCTGGGTGATCGCGGGCATCTCCGCCGCCGGCATCGTCGCCGCGCTCTTCCTCGTGCGAGGCGAGGAGCTCGAACAGGTCGAGGAGACGACCGCGCTCGCCTAAAGCTCGCCCGGCGGGGCGATCCGGTAGAAGAACGGACCGAGCCCGGCCTGGTTGATCGCGAAGAGGACCGAGAGATGCTCCTCGAGCAACCGCGCGTTCTCCAACCCGCCGGCATTGACGGGGTCGTAGCCGGCGTCGCGGATCAGTCGCTCGGTGACCTCCCGCGCCTCGTCCTCCGCGCAGTAGAGGTTGGACGGCGGCACCCGCTGCGCGCCGATCTCGTCGTACAGGTTGGCGAAGTTGAGGTTGAACGACTTCGCCGTCGGCCCGCCGACGATCGACTTGACCTCGTGCGCGTTCGACTCGAACGCCTCGTTGCGGCTGCCGAACGCGTTCGTCGCGTCGATCGTGACCTTGTCCTCGATCCCCGTCACGTTGCCGAGCGCGTTCGCAATCTCCGGGCCGGGAACCGCGACGAGCAGGACGTCCGCCTCCGACGCGTCGCCTCCGTCGCGGCCGAGCTCCTGCACGTCGTGACCGGCGTCGCGCCACCTCTGCGCAAGGCCGCCGCCGACGTTCCCCCTACCGATCACGGTGATCTTCACGAGCGCCTCGAACGTTATGCGCTGCTCTAGGCTTCGCGTCGATGCCGCGCGAGTATCCGACCGTCCTCGATCTCGTCGGGGGCACCCCCATCGTCCGGCTCGACAGGCTCTCGCCGCGCGGCCACGCCCGGATCCTCGCCAAGCTCGAGTTCCTCAACCCCGGCGGCTCCGTCAAGGACCGGATCGGCCTCGCGATGATCGAGGAGGCCGAGCGCGACGGGAAGCTGAAGCCGGGCGGGACGATCGTCGAGCCGACCTCCGGCAACACCGGCGTCGGCCTCGCCATCGCCGCCGCGGGCAAGGGGTACCGCTGCGTGTTCGTGATGCCCGACAAGATGAGCCAGGAGAAGATCTCGATGCTGCGCGCGTACGGCGCCGAGGTCGTGATCACGCCGACCGCGGTCGACCACGACTCGCCGGAGTCGTATTACTCCGTCTCGTCGCGGCTGGCCGAGGAGATCCCCGGCGGCTTCAAGCCCGACCAGTACTCGAACATGGCGAACCCGCAGGCGCACTACGACGTCACCGCGCCGGAGATCTGGGAGCAGACCGGCGGCGAGGTCGACGCGCTCGTCATCTCCGTCGGCACCGGCGGGACGATCTCCGGCGTCGGCCGCTGGTTCCACGAGCGGAAGCCGGAGGTGAAGATCGTCGGCGTCGATCCCGAGGGCTCGATCTACACCGCGCACGACGACTCCGAGCTGCACCCGTACCTCGTCGAGGGGATCGGCAAGGACACCTGGCCGGACACGATCGACCTCGAGGTGGTGGACGAGTGGATCCAGGTCTCAGACCGCGATTCGTTCCTCATGGCGCGGCGGCTGGCGCGGGAGGAGGGCATCCTCGCCGGCGGCTCGGCAGGGTCGACGCTGTGGGCCGCGGTCCGCGTGGCCGAGCGGCTGCCGGCGGACGCGACGGTGCTCGCGATCATCCCCGACTCCGGCCGCTCCTACATGTCGAAGTTCTACGACGACAACTGGATGCTCGAGCACGGCTTCGTCGAGCGGCAGGCGTCGCTGCCGACCGTGGACGAGCTGCTGCTCGCGAAGCACGGTGCCGAGATGCCGGAGCTCGTCACGATCGCCGCCCACGCGAAGGTCGGCGAGGGCATCGACACGATGCGGCGCTACGGCATCTCGCAGCTGCCGGT
>DASXDE010000064.1:0-20771 GCA_036490825.1 Gaiellaceae bacterium | reverse complement strand
TCGGCGCCGCCGAGATGCGCCCCTTCGTCGAGGATCTCGCGGAGATCGCGTCGACCTGGGTCGCCTGCCATCCGAACGCGGGGCTGCCGAACGAGCTCGGCCTCCACGACGAGCAGCCGGAGGACACGAGCCGCTTCCTCGCCGAGTTCGCGCGCGACGGGCTCGTCAACATCGTCGGCGGCTGCTGCGGCACGACGCCCGAGCACATCCGGCAGATCGCCGCCGCGGTAGAGGGCGTCGCGATTCGGGACGTCCCGGCGCGTCACGGCGCGACCCGCTTCAGCGGCTTGGAGCCGCTGGAGCTGAGACCCGACTCGAACTTCACGATGATCGGCGAGCGCACCAACATCACCGGGTCGGCCCGGTTCCGCAGACTGATCGAGGGCGGCGACTTCCAGGCCGCGCTCGACGTCGCGCTCGAGCAGGTGCGCGGCGGGGCCAACCTCCTCGACGTGAACATGGACGCCGACCTGCTCGACGGCGAGCGGGCGATGACGACGTTCCTCAACCTGCTGGCGACCGAGCCCGAGGCGGCGCGCATCCCGATCGTGATCGACAGCTCGCGCTGGTCGGTGCTCGAGGCCGGGCTCAAGTGCGTGCAGGGCAAGGGAGTCGTCAACTCGCTCTCGCTCAAGGAAGGGGAGGAGCCGTTCCTCGAGCAGGCGCGGCGGGTCCGCGGCTACGGCGCCGGCGTCGTGGTGATGGCGTTCGACGAGCAGGGCCAGGCCGAGACGGTGGAGCGCAAGGTCGGGATCTGCGAGCGCGCCTACCGACTCCTCGTCGAGCAGGTCGGCTTCCCGCCCGAGGACCTCATCTTCGACCCCAACATCCTCGCCGTCGCAACCGGCATCGAGGAGCACCGCGGCTTCGCGAAGGCCTTCCTCGAGGCCCTGCCGCTGATCAGGGAGCGCTGCCCGGGCGCCAAGACGAGCGGCGGCATCTCGAACCTCAGCTTCGCCTTCCGCGGCAACGACGCCGTGCGCGAGGCGATGCACTCGGCCTTCCTCTTCCACGCCATCCGCGCCGGCCTCGACATGGGAATCGTCAACGCCGGCCAGCTCGTGGTGTACGAGGACATTCCGCCGGAGCTGCTCGAGCTCGTCGAGGACGTCATCTTCGACCGGCGTCCCGAGGCGACCGAGCGGCTCGTCGAGTACGCCGGCCGCGTGCGCGGCGAGGCGACGCGGCGGGAGGTCGACCTCTCGTGGCGCGAGGCGCCGGTCGAGAAGCGGCTCGAGCACGCGCTCGTGCACGGCATCGTCGACTTCATCGAGGAGGACACCGAGGAGGCGCGGCAGCGCGCCGACCGGCCGCTCGACGTGATCGAGGGGCCGCTGATGTCCGGCATGCAGGTGGTCGGCGACCTGTTCGGGGCCGGGAAGATGTTCCTGCCGCAGGTCGTCAAGAGCGCTCGCGCGATGAAGCGAGCCGTCGCCTATCTCGAGCCGTACATGGAGGCCGAGCAGGCGGCGGGCGGCGCGCCGCGGGCGCGGGGCAAGGCCGTCCTCGCCACGGTCAAGGGCGACGTCCACGACATCGGCAAGAACATCGTCGGCGTCGTGCTCGGCTGCAACGACTACGAGGTCCTCGACCTCGGGGTCATGGTGCCGGCCGAGCGGATCCTCGACACGGCCGTCGAGGAGGGGGCGAACGTCGTCGGGTTGTCCGGGCTGATCACGCCCTCGCTCGACCAGATGGTCGACGTCGCGCGGGAGATGGAGCGGCGGGGGATGGAGCTTCCGCTGCTGATCGGCGGCGCGACGACGTCACGCCAGCACACGGCGGTGCGGATCGCGCCCGCGTACTCGCAGCCGGTGGTGCACGTCCTCGACGCCTCGCGCGTCGTCGGCGTCGTGTCCTCCCTGCTCGATCCGGTGCGGCGCGAGCGGCTCGACGACGAGAACCGGGCCGACCAGGAGAGGCTGCGCGACCTCCACGCGGAGAAGGAGCGGAAGCCGCTGCTGCCCCTGGCGCGGGCACGCGAGAACCGCCAGCGCGTGGCGTTCGACGACCTGCCGGTGCCGGAGTTCACGGGAAGCCGTCTCGTCGAGCCGGATCTCGCGACGCTGCGCGAGTACATCGACTGGCAGTTCTTCTTCCACGCCTGGGAGCTGAAGGGGAAGTTCCCGGCGATCCTCGACGAGCCCGCCGCGCGGGAGCTGTACGACGACGCGCTGCGCCTGCTCGAGCAGATCGTGGAGGAGCGGCTCCTCGTCGCCCGCGGCGTGTTCGGCTTCTGGCCGGCGTCGTCCGATGGCGACGATATCGTTGTCGAGCGTGACAACGAAACCGGTGAGACGCGTTTCTGCTTCCTGCGCCAGCAGTCCGACTACGGCGACTCTCGCCCGAACCGCTCCCTGGCGGACTACGTGGCTCCGGCCGGCGACCACCTCGGCGCCTTCGCGGTCACCGCCGGCCTCGGTGCCAACGAGCTCGCCGACCGCTTCGCCGCCGAGCACGACGACTACCACGCGATCATGGTCAAGGCTCTCGCCGACCGCCTCGCCGAGGCATTCGCGGAGTACCTGCACGAGGTCGCGCGGCACGCCTGGTACGAGACGGGCCCGAAGCTCCCGACCGAACAGCTGATCGCCGAGCGCTTCCGCGGCATCCGGCCCGCGTTCGGGTATCCCGCCTGCCCGGACCACGCCGAGAAGTCGAAGCTGTTCGCGCTGCTCCGCGCCGAGGAGTGCGGGATCGAGCTCACCGAGACGTACGCCATGACGCCGGCCGCGAGCGTGAGCGGCATCTACCTCGCGCATCCGGATGCGCGCTACTTCTCGGTGGGGCGGATTGCCCGCGACCAGGTCGAGGACTATGCCTCCCGGCAGGGCATCGCGGTGCCGGAGGCGGAGAGTCGGCTGCGGCCGAACCTGGGCTACGAGCCGGGCTCGAGCGAGCCTGTGGCCCAGCCCGCCGCTGCCGCGTCCGGCTCTTCCGGCAGCTGAGCTATCCTCGGTCGAGGCGCCGCGGTGGCGCCGATCTCGCATGCGGACGACGCTGAAGCGCGGAATCGGACGGGCCGGGGGCCTGAACGGCAATGGCAATGGCCATTCGGCTGCGCCTCCCCTTTTCGGTCCGATCACCCGGTACCGGCAGCCCGGGCCGCCGCAGCGGTCCCTGATCGCGCTCATCCTGCGAGGCTTCGGCTGGCTCGTGCTCGCCGTCGCCGTGCTCGGGGCGGGCACTGCGGGCGGTCTCTATCTCTACACCCACGAGTCGGTGGCGGCGCTCAACGCGAAGGACAAGCCCACGGTGGCGGCCAAGAGGCAGCTGCACGCGCTCGCGTCCCCGTCCCAGCCCGCGATCGCGCTCATCGCGGGCTACGACTTCCGGGCCGGGACCGGGACGAAGTCGCTCTCCGGCTCCAACTCGGACACGCTCATGCTGGTGCGGGCCGATCCGACGAACCACACGCTCTCGCTGCTCTCGTTCCCGCGCGACCTGTACGTGAACATCTACTGCCACGGCGACGTCGTCTACACGCAGAGCAGGATCAACTCGGCCTGGTCGATCTGCCCCGGCAACAACGGCCCCTCGGCGACGGTCGACACGATCGAGCACCTGACCCACCTGCCGATCAACTACCTGATCACGCTCGACTTCCACGCCTTCAAGCAGCTCGTCAACCGGCTGCACGGCGTGTACATGAACGTCGACCGGCGCTACTTCATCCCGCCGCACTCGGGCACCTCGGCGATCAACCTCTTCCCGGGGTACCAGAAGCTCGACGGCGGTCAGGCGCTCTCGTACGTCCGCTTCCGGCACTTCGACAGCGACATCTATCGCACGGGCCGGCAGCAGCTGTTCATCGAGGCCCTCAAGGCGCGGATGCGCACTCAGCTCTCGCTCTCGAAGCTGCCGCTCGAGCTGCCCAAGCTGATCGGCGTGCTCAAGCACAACCTCGAGTACGTCAAGGCGGGCGGAGGGCAGGTGTCGCTCAGCGAGCTCGAGTCCTATCTCGGCATCGCCTACCACCTGCCGCCCGGCCATCTCTTCCGGAACGCGATCCCGATCAACGACTTCCACTACTTCGTCACCGCTGGCGGCGCCGACGTGGAATCGGCGCCGGCGTCGGTGATCGCCCAGACCGTGCAGAGCTTCCTCCATCCGGACATCAGCGAGCCGAAGCGCCTCAGCGCGCAGCTCATCGGGCGCAAGAAGAACCCGGCCCACAAGAAGCACCCGCTGGCGAAGTCGCAGGTGTCCGTGCTCGTCCTCAACGGAGGCAACGTTCCCGGCGAGGCCTCGAACACGTCGTACCTCCTGGCCCAGCGCGGCTACACCACGAAGTCGCTACCGGCGAACGTGGAGGCCAACGCGCCGAAAGTGCAGCACGACACGACCGTGTACTACGACCCGGTGCAGCCGAACGCGGAGCAGGCCGCGCAGCAGCTCCGGCCGCTGTTCGGGACGACCAGCCATGTCGAGCAGATGACGACGGCCATCGCAGCCTTTGCGCGACAGGCCGGCAACCCCCTCACGATCGTCGCCGTGGGCACGGGCTTCGGCGGCAAGCTCGTCGTCCCGCACCGGGTGAAGCTGCCGCCGGCGGCGCCGGCGCAGGTGAACGCGGGCGCTTCGCTGACGGTACCCAGGCTGCGCGGGCTCACGCCGAAGCTGCACTTCCCCGTCTATGCGCCGCATCTGGTCGCACAGGGCTCGCAGGTCTCGTCGACCTACGGCGTCCGCGTCTTCAAGCCGCTCCACGACCGGCACGAGCTCGCGCTCACGTTCAGCCTGCCGACCGGGCAGTACTGGCAGATCGAGGAGACCGACTGGACCTCGGCGCCGATCCTGGCGAACCCGACGGACGAGTTCTTCTACCACCACCGCAAGTTCTCCCTCTACACGACCGGCGGCGCGCTCCAGATGGTCGTCCTCCACACGCCGAAGGCGACCTACGGGGTCATGAACACCATCCTCAACCAGCTCTCCAACTCGACGATGCTCGCCGTCGCGAAGAGCCTCGCCCCGCTGGGCCGCTGAGGGCGGCAGTACGCTAGGCCGCCCATGGCTCGGATCGGGATCTTCGGCGCCGGCTACGTCGGCCTCGTCACCGGCGCGTGCTTCGCCGACCTCGGCCACGAGGTCGTCGTGCGCGACGTCCTGCCCGACCGCATCGAGCTGTTGCAGGCGGGCGAGGTGCCGATCCACGAGCCGGGGCTGGAGGAGGTGCTCGAGCGCAGCCGCGACCGGATCTCGTTCACGCTCGACGTGCGCGAGGCGGTCGTCGGCGCCGACTTCCTCTACGTCGCGGTCGGGACTCCGCCCACCTACTCCGGGGACGCCGACCTCAGCGCGGTCTGGACAGTCGTGGACGAGCTTCCGGACGACGCGCGCGCGACGATCGTGATGAAGTCGACGGTCCCCGTCGGCACGGGCGAGAAGGTGCGGGCTGCGCTCGACGCGCGAGGCCTCGACTCGGTCGGCTACGTGTCCAACCCGGAGTTCACGGCGGAGGGCACGGCGGTGCGCGACTTCCTCGAGCCCGACCGGATCGTGATCGGTGCGTTCGCCGAGGAGGACGGTGACGCTGTCGAGGCGCTGCACGCGGGGATCGACGCTCCGGTCGTGCGCGCGGACGTGAACTCCGCCGAGATGATCAAGCTCGCCGCCAACGCGTTCCTCGTCACGCGCATCAGCTTCATCAACGAGATCGCGAACGTCTGCGAGCTCGTCGGCGCGGACGTGCAGCACGTCGCGAAGGGGATCGGGCTTGACCACCGGCTCGGCCCGCACTTCCTCCGCGCCGGGATCGGCTGGGGCGGCTCCTGCTTCCCCAAGGACTCGCTCGCGCTGAAGCAGCTCGCGGCGAACTCCGGCTACCACTTCCACCTCATGAACGCGGTCATCGAGGTGAACGAGCTGCAGAAGCGGCGCGTCCTGCAGAAGCTGCAGCGACACCTCGGGGGCCTGCGCGGGAAGCGGGTCGCCCTCCTCGGTCTCGCGTTCAAGCCGAACACCGACGACATGCGCGAGGCGCCGTCGCTGGTCCTCGCCTCGCGTCTGCTCGCGGAGGGGGCGGAGGTGCGGGGCTGGGACCCGATCGCGCGCCCCGACCTGCAGGGGGTTGAATTGTGCGAGACGCCGCTGGAAGCGGTGACCGGCGCCGACGCGGCCGTGATCGCGACCGAGTGGCCGCAGCTGCTCGAGTTCCCCGGCGAGGAGGCGCGGCAGGCGATGCGGCACCCGCTGATCGTCGACGGCCGCAACCTGCTCGACGCCGACGCAGTCCGGGCTCTCGGCTTCGCGTACGAGGGTGTCGGGCGGACCGTGTCTCCGCTCGACGTCCTTCCCGAGACGCCCGAGCGCGACCGGGAGACGAGCGAGTAGTGGAAGCCCTGGTGCTCGGCGGCGGCAAGGCCGAGCGGCTCGGCGACGCGGCGCAGGGGTTGCCGAAGCCGCTCGTGCCCCTCGGCGGGATCCCGCTCGCCGGCTACGCGGTCGCCCGGCTCGTCGAGTGCGGCGTGACGCGCGTCATCGTGGCGTGCCGCGCCGGAGACGAGGACGTCTTCCTGCAGGCGCTCTCCGGGCTGGGGGCCGAGATCGAGGCGGTGGGTGAGGACAAGCCGCTCGGCCGCGGCGGCGGCCTCCGCCTCGCGGCGACCAGGCGGCAGGAGGACGGGCCGGTGCTCGCCCTCAACGGCGACGAGCTTCTCGACGTCGACTTCCGCGCGCTCCTCTCGGAGCACGAGGCGAGCGGCGCCGCGGCGACCCTCGTCGTCGCGCAGGTGCGCTCGCCGTTCGGCGTCGTGGAGATCGAGGACGGCGGCACGATCAGCGGGTTCCGCGAGGCGCCGCTGCTCGAGCACTGGGTCAACTCCGGCGTCTACGTGCTCGGCGAGGAGGCGCTCGCGCTTCTGCCCGAGCAGGGCGACCACGAGCAGTCCACCTTCCCGCAGCTCGCACGCGAGCGGAGGCTGCACGCGCACCGGCACGACGGCGTCTGGCTCACCGTGAACACGCCGAAGGACCTCCGCCGCGCGACCGAGTTCCTCGAGGAGCATCCGGACTGGCGCCCGCAGAGGCAGCTCGCGTGAGGCTCGACTCGCCGAACTACGGCTCCCTCGACCGCTTCGCGTTCGAGCCGCGCCGGATCGAGAAGCCGTGGGGCTGGGAGCTGATCTGGGCCCACGCCGAGGCGTACGTCGGCAAGACCCTCTTCGTGCGGGCGGGCGAGTCGCTCTCGCTCCAGTTCCACCGAGAGAAGGACGAGAGCTGGTACGTCGAGAGCGGCCGTGCGCGGCTCGAGCTCGGCGAGGCCGGCCAGGAGGCGCTCGACGAGGAGGTCGTCACCGCGGGGGCGTGCTTCCGCTACCGGCCCGGCACCGTGCACCGCGTCACCGCACTGGAGGACACGACGATCCTCGAGGTCTCGACGCCGCATCTGGACGACGTCGTCCGCCTCGAGGACCGGTATGGACGCGAAGGCACCAGCGACGCCTGAACGCGTCCTGCGCTGGGACGGCTGCGTCAACGTCCGCGACCTCGGCGGGCTGCCGCTTGCGGGCGGCGGCGAGACCGCGTACCGGGTCGTCGTGCGCGCCGACTCGCTGCCGGGGCTGTCGGACGCGGGCCGCCGCGCGCTCGTGGACTACGGCGTCACGCTCGTCGTCGACCTGCGCGGCGAGCACGAGGAGGACGGCATCCCGGACACGGTGCCGGTAGCGGTGCTGAAGGCGCCGATGAACCCGCGCGGCCTGGAGGCGGCGTGGAATTGGCCCTCCATGCGGGACGCGTACCTCGAGCTCGCCGACCACTACCGCGAGCAGCTCGCACGGGCGCTGTCGGCGCTCGGGACGGCCGAGCCGCCGGCGGCGATCCACTGCGCCGGCGGGCGCGACCGCACGGGCATCGCCTGCGGGATGGCGCTCTGGCTCGCGGGCGTCGAGCCCGACGTGATCGCCGCAGACCATGCGCTGAGCGACGAGAGCTGGGCGCCGTACAACGACGAGTGGGTGGCCGCGGCGCCGGACGAGCGGGAGCGCGAGCGGCGGCGCCGGATCCTGCAGCCCGCCGGGCGCACCCTGGCGGAGGTGCTCGAGGAGATCGAGGAGCGGGAGGGCATCCGGAGCCGCCTGCTCGCGGCGGGCGCCGACGCCGCCGCGCTCGACCGGCTCGTCGCGCGGCTGCGAGGCGAGGCGTGAGCCGGCAGTACGCAACCAGCCAGAACCTCGAGGCTCGGATCTCGCTCCACGCCCGGTTCGCGACGAACCCGCACTGGCACCGCTGGGTGTTCGACCACGAGATGGGCGCGCCCGGTGCGCGGATCCTCGAGATCGGCTGCGGCCCGGCGAGTCTCTGGCGCGAGAACCTCGACCGCATCGATCCCACCTGGGCCGTCACGCTGCTCGACTCGTCGCAGGGAATGATCGACGAGGCGCGGGCCGTACTCGGCGACCGGGCCGACTACGTCGTCGCCGACGTCGAGGAGCTGCCGCTGGACGACGAGGCGTTCGACGTCGTCCTCGCGAACCACATGCTGTATCACGTACCCGATCGGCCGCGGGCGTTTGCGGAGATCGCCCGCGTGCTCGCCCCGGGGGGCGTTTTCCATGCAGCGTTGAACGGCCACGGCCACCTCGAGGAATTGCGTGTCCTCGTCGGCCCGCGGTGGTCGTTCTCCCACTACATGGACCGGTTCTCGCTCGAGGACGCGCCAGCGGAGCTCGAGGTCTTCTTCTCCGACGTCACCCTCGCGCGGTTCGACTCGGGGCTCGTCGTCACCGAGGTCGAGCCCGTCCTGGAGTATGTCCGCTCCGGCGAGTCCCACGACCCGGCCGCTCTCGAGCGAGTTCGACGGGCCGTCGCGGAGGCGATCGAGCGGGAGGGTGCATTCCGGATCACGACGACTCCCGGCGTCGTCAGCGCTCGCAAGCCTTGACACGAGTGTGTTAGGGTTCCGCGGATGGAACCACTCCACGTCGGTCACGCCGCAGCACACACCGGCTGGTCGGCCCGGATGCTCCGCTATCTCGAGCGGGCCGGGCTCGTCGTCCCGTCGCGCACGTCCGCCGGCTACCGGCTCTACGGCCTGCGCGAGCTGAACCAGCTCCGCTCGCTCGCCGAGCTGCGGAAGCGCTTCGAGCTCGGGATCGGCGACATCGCCTTCGCCGCGAGGCTGCGGCGGGAGCCGGAGCTGCGGACCGCGATCGACGGCTGGCTGGCCGACGCCGAGGAGCAACTCGGCTGGGTGGAGTGGGAGCAGCGCAAGCACGAGCGGCTGCTGAGGGCCGCATAACCGAGAAAGGACTTCATGGCAGCAACGCAGCGCTACGACGTGAAAGACCTCGCCCTCGCGGAGGAGGGCAAGCGCCGGATCGAGTGGGCGGACCGGCAGATGCCGGTGCTCGCCGCGATCCGGGAGCGGTTCGAGGCCGAGCAGCCGCTCGCCGGCCACCGCATCTCCGCCTGTCTCCACGTCACGACCGAGACGGCGAACCTCATGCGGACGCTTCAGGCCGGCGGCGCGGACGTCGTCCTTTGCGCCTCGAACCCGCTTTCGACGCAGGACGACGTCGCGGCGGCGCTCGTGTCCGAGTACGACGTCTCCGTCTTCGCGATCAAGGGCGAGGACAACGACACGTACTACGCGCACATCGAGGCGGCCGTCGACCACAAGCCCCACTTCACGATGGACGACGGGGCCGACGTGATCGGCGTCCTCCACTCGGCGCGGCGGGAGCAGCTCGGCGAGATCATCGCCGGCACGGAGGAGACGACGACCGGCGTGATCCGGCTCAAGGCGCTCGAGGCGGAGGGGAAGCTCGGCTTCCCGATCATCGCCGTCAACGAGGCGATGACGAAGCACATGTTCGACAACCGCTACGGCACCGGACAGTCGACGATCGACGGGATCATCCGAGCCACCAACGTCCTCATCGCCGGCAAGCGGTTCGTGGTGTGCGGCTACGGCTGGGTCGGCCGTGGCGTCGCATCGCGGGCGCGGGGGATGGGCGCGCACGTGATCATCACCGAGGTCGATCCGCTGAAGGCCCTCGAGGCGTCGATGGACGGCTTCGAGGTGCTGCCGCTGGAGCGCGCGGCGGAGATCGGCGACATGTTCTGCACGGCGACCGGCGACAAGCACGTGATCGCGCGCGCGCACATGGAGCGGATGAAGGACGGCGCGATCCTGGCGAACACGGGCCACTTCAACGTCGAGATCGAGATCCCGGCCCTCCGGGAGATGGCGGTGCAGACGAAGAAGGCGCGCGAGTTCGTGGAGGAGTTCACGCTCGCCGACGGGCGGCGCCTGTATCTCGTCGCCGACGGCCGGCTCGTCAACCTCTCCGCAGCCGAGGGGCATCCGGCCCTGGTCATGGACATGTCCTTCGCGAACCAGGCCCTCTCGCTCGAGTACGCCGCGAGCCATGCGAGCGAGCTCGACCGCAAGGTCTACCCGGTGCCGCCGGAGATCGACCGCGAGATCGCCCGCCTCAAGCTCGAGACGATGGGCGTCGACATCGACACGCTGACGGAGGAGCAGGCGCGCTACCTCGCCTCCTGGGACGAGGGCACCTGAGCCGAGACCACTGCGGACCTGTCTCCGTATCCGATACCGAGGCATGGCTCTTCCCGGCATGCGTGAGCTCGCGCCCGAGCAGATCGTCCGGCTCGAGGAGGACGGCCCCGCGGTCGTTCTCCTCGACCAGCGCCGGCTGCCGGACGAGGTCGTCGAGGTGCGGTGCGGCTCGGCGGCGGAGGTCGCGGACGCAATCCGGAGCATGGTCGTGCGCGGGGCGCCCGCGATCGGGATCGCCGCCGCGTACGGGCTCGCGCTCGCCGCGCTCCGCGGCGAGGACCTCGCCGAGGCCGAGCGAGCGCTCGCGGCCTCCCGGCCGACCGCGGTCAACCTCCCCTGGGCCCTCGCCCGCATGCGTGACGAGCCGACTCCGGCACGGGCACGCGCCCTGCACGAGGAGGAGGTCGAGCGCTGCCGGACGATGGCCGCGCACGCGGCCGCGCTCTTCCGGCCCGGCACCAGGGCGCTGACCCACTGCAACGCTGGCGGCCTCGCGACGGGCGGTTACGGCTCCGCAGTGGGCGCGCTTCGCGCCGCGGCGGAGCGGGGACTGCTGGACCGCGTCCTCGTCGACGAGACGCGGCCGTTGCTCCAGGGTGCACGCCTTACCGCCTGGGAGCTCGAGCAGGCCGGCATCCCGCACACGGTGATCGCCGACTCGGCGGCCGGCTCGCTCATGGCCCGCGGCGAGGACCTCGCCGAGGCCGAGCGAGCGCTCGCGGCCTCCCGGCCGACCGCGGTCAACCTCCCCTGGGCCCTCGCCCGCATGCGTGACGAGCCGACTCCGGCACGGGCGCGCGCCCTGCACGAGGAGGAGGTCGAGCGCTGCCGGACGATGGCCGCGCATGCGGCCGCGCTCTTCCGGCCCGGCACCCGGGCGCTGACCCACTGCAACGCCGGCGGCCTCGCGACCGGCGGCTACGGCTCCGCAGTGGGCGCGCTTCGCGCCGCGGCGGAGCGGGGACTGCTGGAGCGCGTCCTCGTCGACGAGACGCGGCCGTTGCTCCAGGGTGCACGCCTCACCGCCTGGGAGCTCGAGCAGGCCGGCATCCCACACACGGTGATCGCCGACTCGGCGGCCGGATCGCTCATGGCCCGCGGCGAGGTCGACCTCGTCGTCACCGGCGCCGACCGGATCGCCGCGAACGGGGACACCGCGAACAAGATCGGGACATACTCGCTCGCAGTGCTCGCCGCGCACCACGGGATCCCGTTCTACGTCGTCGCGCCGACCTCGACGCTCGACCTCGAGACATCCGATGGCTCCGCGATCCCGATCGAGGAACGCGATCCGGCGGAGCTGACGAGCCGCTTCACCGCGCGCAATCCCGCCTTCGACGTGACGCCGGCCGCGCTGATCGCCGCGATCGTGACCGAGGACGGCGTCCACCGTCCGCCGTACGGGGACTCGCTCGCGTGAAGGCAGTCATCCTCGCCGCGGGCTACGCGACGCGACTCCGGCCGCTGACGGACGACGTGCCGAAGCACCTGCTCCCGGTCGGCGGCAGGCCGATGCTCGACTGGGTGCTCGACCGGGTGCGCGAGGTCGAGGAGGTGGACGCCACTCATCTCGTGACGAACAGCCGCTTCGCTCCGGCCTTCGAGCGCTGGGCCGGGTCGCACGCCGTCGCGGTGCACGACGACGGGACGACCTCGAACGAGGACCGGCTCGGCGCGGTGGGCGACCTCCGGCTCGTGATCGAAGCGAGCGGCCTCGAGGACGACGAGCTGCTCGTCCTCGCCGGGGACAATCTCTTCGAGCTCTCGCTGCCTCGCTTCGTCGAGTGGTGGCGTGCGAAGCCGCAGCCGGCGAGCGCGGTCCCGCTGCACGACGTCGGCGACCTCGAGCTCGCGACCCACTACGGGATCGCCGAGACCGACGACGAGGAGCGGATCGTGCGGTTCGTGGAGAAGCCGAGCGACCCGCCGTCGACGCTCGCCTCGACCCTGATCTACCTCGTGTCGCCGGAGCACGTCCGGCTCGTTCGCACCTACCTCGCCGAGGGCCAGAGCCCGGACAACGCCGGCAGCTTCCTCGGCTGGCTCGCCGCGCGCGAGCGGGTCTACGGCCACCGCTTCGAGGGGAGCTGGTTCGACATCGGGAACCACGCGCAGCTGCTCGAGGCGGACAACCGGCTGCGGCGGCTCGCCGGGCTGCCCGAGCGCGAGTCGTACAGCCTCGACTGAGCCGGCACGCTCCGGACACACTTCGCGCCGTAGCGTGGAGAGGTGCTCGACCTGCTCCTGCCGCAGCGCTGCGTGGTGTGCGGCAGCGGCGGGAGGCAGCTCTGCGCCGGCTGCCGGGAGGAGCTGCCGCGGATCGAGCCGCCGCTCTGCGCGCGCTGCGGCGCGCCGACGGCGTGGCCGGTCGAGCGGTGCCGCGAGTGCGCGGGACGGAGGCTCGGCTTCGCGTCGGCGCGTGCCGCAGTCGGCTACGACGAGGCGGCACGCCGGCTCGTCCACGCGTGGAAGGAGCGAGGCCTGCGGCGGCTCGCCGCGGAGGCGGCGCAGCTCGTCGCGGAGCGCGTGCCGCCGCCGGAGGTCGATGCGCTCACGTTCGTCCCGTCCGACCTCGACCGGCGGCTCGCGCGGGGCCACAACCCCGCGGAGCGGCTCGCGCTCGAGCTCGTCGCGGCCTGGGAGCTCCCGTGCATGCCGCTGCTCGAGCGCACCCGCGGCGGCCGGCAGCGCGGCCGCTCGGCAGCCGAGCGCCGCACGGTGCGCGGCGCTTTCCGCGCCACCGGCGCCGCACCTCGCCGGATCGCCGTGGTCGACGACGTCTACACGACCGGCGCCACCGCAGCGGCCGCCGCGAGCGCCCTCCGCGCGGCGGGCGCACGCCGCGTCGAGGCGATCGCCTTCGCCCGGGCCTTACGTCGCCGCTAGGCAATGCCGCCAGCCCGAGTAGGGTTAGACCACCGCGGACACGCACCGACAGGGGAGGCGCCGATGCAGCTTGACGTGAAGGGCAAGAACGTCGAGGTGAACGACTCCATCCGGAGCTACATCGAGCGGAAGCTCCAGAAGCTCGACCGCCGCGTCCACGAGCTGACACACGTCGAGATCGAGCTGACCGTGGAGAAGAACCCGTCGATCGCCGACTCGCAGGTCGCGGAGGCGACCGTCCACCTCAAGGGGCACACGCTGCGCGCCCGCGAGGCCGCGCGGGACATGAAGGCCGCGATCGACGAGCTCGTCGACAAGCTCGTCCGCCAGGTCCGGGATCTCCACGACAAGCGCGTCGACGGCCGCAGGCACTTCGACGAGCCGGAGACGGCGGACGCCGTCGAGTCGGAGATCACCGAGAGCTAGTGGGGCTCTTCGGCCGCCGGAAGGAGACGCTGAACGAACAGCTCTTGCGGGAGGCGGGGCTCGATCCGGCGGACGTCCTCGGTGACGCGCCGCCGCGACGGCCGGAGCCGCCGAAGTCGGTGTTGGCCGCCGTCGGCTTGCCCGACGGCACGGGTGTCGGCCCGAAGGAGTGGGACGCGACCGTCGCGGTCGAGGCCCCCGGCCTGGCCGGGAACCGCGTCGAGTTCACGACGATCCCGAACGGCGACGTGATCGTCGGCGAGGAGAGCGGGGACGCCGACCTCGCGCCGCTCGCCGACGCCGTCGAGCGGCACGTCGACCCGCCGTACCACGCGGTCGGCGCGCGGCAGGGCGGCGACCTCTGGGCCGTGGGCGCGAAGCGGATCGAGGTGGCGCAGATCCCGTTCCCCGACGCCGACAAGCTCGCGCTCTCGCAGCACGGCGCCGACCGTGAGCTCCAGGTCGACGGCGAGCAGAGCGACGCGGCGGTCCCGGCCGAGCTCGCCGCGCTCGGCGAGGCCGCCGGCGACAGCTTCTACGCCGAGGCGGAGCGCATCGACGGCGACCTCTGGGAGGTCCGGGTCACGGCCTTGTAGCCCGCTACCCTTGCCTCGTGGAGATCGGCAACCTCGAAAAGGTCCTCCGCGTCGGCGAGGGTCGCCGCACGAAGCGGCTCCAGGAGCAGGCGGCCTACATCACCTCGCTCGAGCCCGAGTTCGAGAAGCTCTCCGCCGCCGAGCTCCAGGGCAAGACGGTCGAGTTCCGGCAGCGCCTGGAGAACGGCGAGAGCCTCGACGAGCTCGTGTTCGAGGCGTTCGCTGCCGTCCGCGAGGCCCGCAAGCGCGCGTCGAACCAGCGCATGTTCGACGTCCAGCTCATGGGCGGGATCGTCCTCCACGAGGGCGACATCGCCGAGATGAAGACCGGCGAGGGGAAGACCTTCGTCGCGAGCCTCGCGCTCTACCTCAACGGCCTCGCCGGCCGCGGCGCGCACCTCGTCACCGTCAACGACTACCTCGCCCAGCGCGACGCGGAGTGGAACCGGCCCGTGTTCGAGTCGCTCGGGATGAGCGTCGCCTTCATCGAGACGATGATGCCGTTCGACCAGCGCAAGGCCGCGTACGCGGCCGACGTGACGTACGGGACGAACTCCGAGTTCGGCTTCGACTACCTGCGCGACAACATGGCGGTTGCCCTCGAGGGGCTCGTGCAGCGCGGCCACGCCTACGGGATCGTCGACGAGGTCGACTCGATCCTGATCGACGAGGCGCGCACGCCCCTGATCATCTCCGGCGAGCCCGAGACCGCCGCCCAGATCTACAACGACTTCGCGCGCGTGGCGAGGCAGCTCATCCCCTTCCGCTCCTCGCCGGGCGACCCGAAGGGAGCGGCCGAGGAGGCGGGCGCCGACTTCGAGTTCGACGAGAAGCACAAGACTGTCGGCGTGACGCCGCAGGGCGTCGCGAAGGTCGAGCGCGCACTCCGGATCGACAACCTCTACGCGCCCGAAAACACGCAACTGGTCAACCACCTCTACCAGGCGCTGAAGGCCGAGTCGCTGTACCACATCGACGTCGAGTACGTGATCCAGGACGGCGAGGTGAAGATCGTCGACGAGTTCACCGGCCGGATCATGGAGGGGCGCCGCTGGAGCGAGGGCCTGCACCAGGCGGTCGAGGCGAAGGAGGGCGTCAAGATCCAGGAGGAGCACCAGACGCTTGCCACGATCACGCTCCAGAACTACTTCCGCCTGTACGAGAAGCTCGCCGGCATGACCGGCACCGCGAAGACCGAGGAGAAGGAGTTCGTCGAGATCTACAACCTCGACGTCGTCGAGATCCCCACCAACGTGCCGGTCGCCCGCGCCGACGAGAACGACCTCGTGTTCAAGACGAAGGAAGGGAAGTTCGCCGCCGTCGTGCGCGACATCGAGGAGCGGGCGAAGGAGGGCCAACCCGTCCTGGTGGGCACTATCGCCGTCGAGACGTCCGAGTACCTCTCGCAGCTCCTGACGCGCAAGGGGGTCAAGCACAACGTCCTCAACGCGAAGGAGCACGCGCGCGAGGCCGAGATCATCAAGGACGCAGGCCAGCGCAGCGCCGTCACGATCGCGACGAACATGGCCGGCCGCGGCGTAGACATCCAGCTCGGCCCGGGCGTGGTCGACGCCGGCGGGCTCTACGTCCTCGGCACCGAGCGTCACGAGTCGCGGCGGATCGACAACCAGCTGCGCGGCCGCTCGGGCCGCCAGGGCGACCCCGGCGAGACGCGGTTCTACCTGTCGGGCGAGGACGACCTCGTCCGCCTCTTCGCCGGCGACCGGATCAAGGGGATCATGGAGCGCTTCAAGATCCCGGAGGACCAGCCGATGGAGGCGAAGATCCTCTCGCGGCAGATCGAGGGCGCGCAGAAGAAGGTCGAGGAGCAGAACTTCGTCATGCGCAAGAACGTCCTCAAGTACGACGACGTCCTCAACCGCCACCGCGGGCGGATCTACGAGCAGCGGCGGCAGGTGCTCGACGGGGAGGACCTCTCCGACCAGATCAAGCTCTGGATCGAGGAGGTCGTCGAGGCCACGGTGAACCTGTTCACCGAGGAGGAGTACGCCGAGGAGTGGGACCTCGAGGCGCTCACGAACGCGATGGCCGGCCTCTACCAGACCGAGATCACCGCGAAGGAGCTGCGCGAGGACCTCGGCCAGATCTCCCGGGACGCGCTGATCGAGGAGTTCCAGGCCGACGCGCGCGACGAGTACGAGGCGAAGGAGGAGGAGTTCGGCGCGGAGCTGATGCGCGAGCTCGAGCGCTTCGTCGTCCTCCAGGTCGTCGACATGCGGTGGCGCGAGCACCTCGAGAACATGGAGGCGCTGCGCGAGGGAATCCACCTGCGGTCGATGGCGCAAAAGGACCCGCTCGTCGAGTACACGAGCGAGGGCGAGCGGATGTTCACGGAGCTCGGTCAGGTGATCCGCAGCGAGGTCGTGCTCCATCTCTTCCACGCCGAGCTCGCGCCCGGCCAGGAGCCGCCGGGCCAGGGCGGGCCTGGATCGGTTGGCCCGAACGGCGGTCCGGGCGGGAACGGGAACCGGAATCGGAACCTTCGCTACGAGCACGAGACGAGTGCCGGCGCCGACGTGATCGACGCGGCGCTGTCCGGAGGCGTGAGCACTGCCGGGATCGGCGGAGTGGTCGCCGCCGCATCGCCGCAGACCGTGCACGCGAGCCCGAACGAGAAGCTGGGTCGGAACGACCCCTGCTGGTGCGGCAGCGGCAAGAAGTTCAAGAAGTGCCACGGCGCCTGAGTCGCCGCGACTCACCTCTCTCCGCGGTTGCGGCGGCGACTAGGATGGCCGGCGCGATGGCCGACGAGATCCAGATCCCGCTCGACGAACAGCTCGAGGAGATCGGGGCCCAGCTCGACTGGGTCCGTGGTTACCTTTGACCCCGCTGCGCTGAGGGCCCGTCTCGCCGAGCTCGAGCAGGAGCTCGCTCAACCCGACTTCTGGAACGACCAACAGCGCGCGGCGCGCCTCTCCGGCGAGCACCAGCGCACGCAACAGAAGCTCCAGCGCTACGACGAGCTCGTCTCGAACGTCGAGTTCCTGCGCGAGGGCGCGGGCACGTTCCCCGACGAGGAGCTCGAGCCGGTGCTGCGCGACGTGCGCGGGGAGCTCGCCCGACTGCAGGAGGACGCGCTCTTCTCCGGCGAGTACGACGCGGGCGACGCCGTCGTCACGATCCAGTCCGACGCGGGCGGCACCGACGCCCAGGACTGGACCGAGATCCTGCTGCGCATGTACCTCCGCTGGGCCGAGCAGCGCGGCCTCAAGACCGAGGTGATCGAGTCGAGCCCGGGCGAGGAGTACGGCCTCAAGTCCGCGACCTTCACGGTTCGCGGCGAGAACGCCTACGGGATCCTCAAGGCCGAGCGCGGCAAGCACCGGCTCGTCCGCCTCAGCCCGTTCGACTCGGCGCACCGTCGCCACACGAGCTTCGCCCAGGTCATCGTCGCGCCGCTGCTCGAGGACACGGCGGCGATCGAGATCGACGACGACGAGATCCGGATCGACACCTACCGCTCCTCCGGCGCCGGCGGGCAGCACGTGAACAAGACCGATTCCGCGGTCCGGATCACGCACCTGCCGTCCGGCATCGTCGTCGCCGTCCAGAACGAGCGCAGCCAGTCGTCGAACAAGGAGACGGCGCTGAAGATCCTCCGCTCGCGCCTCGCCGAGAAGGCCGAGGAGGAGCGGGAGGCGGAGCTCGCCCGCGAGCGCGGCGGCGTCTCGATGGGCTTCGGCGGCAACACGATCCGCAGCTACGTCCTCCACCCGTACCAGCAGGTCAAGGACGCGCGCACGGGCTACGAGGTCGGCAACACGCAGGGTGTCCTCGACGGCGACCTCGATGGTTTCATCCGCGCGTTCCTGCTGCAAACTGCAGGAGAGGCTTCGTAGCGCGCCGAAAGCTGCGCTAGAGTGAGGGCCGCTTCGCCCGCACTCACCGGCGCCGGGCAAACGCCCGCCCCAACTCAACCGGTAGACGTGACCGACGTACAGATAGAGCACACCGCAGCCACGGCCGTACCACGCCCTTCGGAGAACGGAGCCAAGCCGGCGACGGCGGGCTCGATGATCGTGTTCGAGAACGTGACGAAGGTGTACGACCCGGACGTCGTCGCGCTCGACGCGGTCAGCTTCGGGATCGACAAGGGCGAGTTCGTCTTCGTCGTCGGCGCGTCGGGGTCGGGGAAGACGACGCTCACGCGCCTCTTGCTGAAGGAGCTCGAGCCGTCGGAGGGGCGGATCATCCTCAGCGGCCGCGACCTCGGCCGGCTGCGCCGCTCGACGGTGCCGCGGCTGCGCCGCAACATCGGCTGCGTCTTCCAAGACTTCAAGCTGCTGCCGAGCCGGACGGCGGCCGAGAACGTCGCCTACGCGCTCAAGGTGCAGGGCGAGTCACGCACCTCGATCCGGCGCAAGGTGCCCGAGGTCATGACGATGGTCGGGCTTGCGAACAAGATGAACTCGCTCCCCGACGAGCTCTCCGGCGGCGAGCAGCAGCGCGTCTCGATCGCGCGCGCAGTCGTCAACCACCCGCCGCTCCTCGTCTGCGACGAGCCGACCGGGAACCTCGACCCGGACACGAGCGTGGGGATCATGCAGCTCCTCTACCGCATCAACCGGGCCGGCACGACGATCCTGATGGTCACGCACGACCGCGAGATGGTCGACAAGATGCGCAAGCGCGTGATCGCGCTCGAGGACGGGAAGCTCTCACGCGACGAGCGCCGCGGAGGCTACGCCTCCGAATGAGCCGCGTCCGCCTTCTCTTCTCCGAGGCCTGGGCGTCGATCAGGATGAACCTGTCGACGACCTTCGCGGCGACGATGACCGTCCTGATCGGGATGTGCCTGCTGGGACTGTTCATCGCGCTCGGCACGTGGGTGCTCTCCTGGAGCAACCACGTCCAGAAGGAGCTCCAGGTGCACGTCTACTTCGCGAGCGACGCGACCCAGGCGCAGGAGCAGTCGGTCAACGCGAGGCTCCGGCACGACTCGCGCGTGAAGCAGGTCGTCTTCGTCTCCAAGGCCGAGGCCCTGAAGACGATGAAGAAGCGCTTCCCGGAGCTCTACACGACGCCGCTGCCCAGCAATCCGCTCCCCGACTCGTTCACGGTCATCCCGTTCAAGGCCTCGTCCACGCCGCTGATCGGCAACGAGGTGCAGCACGCGAACTGGGCCGGCGTCGACAACGTGAAGTGGGGGAGCGCGACGGCGAAACGCGTGCTCACGATCGCGAAGGTGATCTCCCTTGTCTTCCTGATCGCGGTCGTGCTGCTCGTGATCGCCTCGACGCTCCTGATCGCGAACACGATCCGGCTCTCGATCTTCGCCAGACGACGGGAGATCGAGGTGATGAAGCTCGTCGGCGCGACGAACTGGTTCATCCGCGGCCCGTTCATGCTCGAAGGCCTCGTCTGCGGGCTGTTCGGCTCGGTGTTCGCCGTGATCCTGCTCGTGGTCGGGAAGGCGGTCGCCCTGCCGTCGATCCTGCCGCACATCGGCGGCGGCAACAACTCCGACGTGCACGCGCTGTCCTTCACGATGAACGCGATCGCCCTGCTCGGCGCGGGCCTGCTCCTCGGGGCGACCGGCTCGCTCGTCACGCTGCGCCGCTTCCTGCAGGTCTAGCTACCGTCGCCCCGTGGCGCGGGGCAGACACCAGCGGCAGAAGCGTCCGAGCCGGAGCGAGCGTCACCGGCGGCGTCAGCCTGCGCGCAGGCCGGTCTCCGAGCTCACGGTCCGGCTGCCCGAGCGGCGGGTCGAGCCCGAGACCGTGATCGCGCACCTCGGTCCCACCAACTCCGGCAAGACGCACGACGCGCTCCGCTTTCTGATCGAGACCGGGAACGGCGTCTACGCGGCACCGCTGCGGATGCTCGCGCAGGAGGCGCACCGGCGACTCTCGGCGGAGATCGGCGAGGAGCGCGTCGGACTCGTGACCGGCGAGGAGCGGATCAATCCCGGCGCGCCGATCGTCTGCTGCACCGCCGAGATGGCCCCGGCGAGCGGCGAGACGCTCGTGCTCGACGAGGTGCAGTGGGCGGAGGACGAGGAGCGCGGGTCGGCCTGGACGCGCCTGCTGCTGGGCGGGGAGTACCGGCACATCCTCCTGCTCGGCGCGGTCGAGGCGCTGCCGCTGGTCCGCCATGCCTTCCCGCAGGCCGAGATCCGCTTCTTCGAGCGGAAGGCGCCGCTCGACTGGCTCGGCCGCCGCGGGATCGCCGGCCTCGGGCCGGGCACCGTCGTCGTCGCCTTCAGCCGCCGCGCCGTGATCGGGCTCGCCGGCGAGCTGAACCAGCTCCACCCGGGCCGCGTCGCCTGCCTCTACGGCGCGATGCCGCTCGCGTCGCGGCGGGAGGAGATCGAT
>DASXDE010000063.1:0-12712 GCA_036490825.1 Gaiellaceae bacterium | reverse complement strand
GCGGCCACCTCGGGCCGTGCGAGCGCCGCGCGCACCTCCTGGGGCGAGGACGCCCGCACCACGACGGGACGGCCCGCCTCGAACGCCTCCGCGATCGGCTCGAGATCGCCGACGCCGTCGATGACGAGCGCCTCCTCCGCCGGCACCGCGGGATCCCCCTCCACGGCGAGCTCCGGCACGCGCCGGCCGCTGCCGCCCCACCAGCGCTCCCTCACAGAGTCACCGAGTCGCCCGGCTCGATCTCGTCCACCTGCACGCCGGACGCGAGCTCGCGCAGCTGGGCGGGCGTGCCGACGAGCGGCGGGAAGGTTCCATAGTGGCAGGGGACGCAGCGCTTCGTGCCGAGCAGCTCGAGCGCGACGGCCGCCTCGCGCGGATCCATCGTGTAGTGGCCGCCGATCGGGAGGATCGCGACGTCGGGCGAGTAGAGGCGGCGGATGAGCGCCATGTCGCCGAAGACGCACGTGTCGCCGGCGAAGTAGAGCTTCGTCCCGTTCTCGACCTCGACCACGATGCCGCACGGCTCGCCCATGTACTCGCCGTCGGGGTTGGAGCTCGAATGGTGCGCGTTGGTGAGCGTGAACTTGACGCCGGCCGCCTCGACGGTGCCGCCCTTGTTCGGATCGAGCACGTTCTCGAGCCCCTGCTTCCCCTGCAGCCACCAGGCGAGCTCGACGGGAGCGATCACAGTGCAACCGTGCTTCTTGGCGAGGTCGACGGTGTCGCCGAGGTGGTCGCCGTGGGCGTGCGTGAGCGCGATCACGTCGATCCGGTCGGGCTCCAACTCGGCCTCCGGGCACTTCGGATTCCCGTTCAGGAACGGGTCGATGTAGACGCGCTTCCCACCGGGGGAGTCGAAGCGGAAGCTCGAGTGGCCGAGCCAGGTCAGGGTCGTGTCAGGCATTCGTGCTCCTTGGACTGGGACGGGTCGAGCCTACTTCGGGAGGACCGTCCGATGCCGTCACGAACCTTCAGTCGTGCTCGGCTCGCGGCTCCTGCCCCTGGCGCTCGCGGCGGCCGCCCTCGCGGCCGGGACCGGGGGCCTCCGCGGACTTGCACTCTGGCTCGGCCTGCTCGCCGTGCCGGCGGCCGCGGCGGCGGCCTTCGTCGCCGTCAGCGACGCGCTCGACGGGACGCCTGCGCGGCTGCAGGCGGTGACGAGCGGCGTGGCGCTCGTGCTGCTCGTCGTCGCGTCGGCGGCCCGGGGGAACGCCCCGACGGGCGCCGCCCCGTCCCCCCTCGTGGCCGGGGCGCTCGTCGTCGCGCTCCTCGTGTACGCGATCCCGTTCGTGGCCTGGGTGCTCGAGCCGGCTCGCGTGCAACGCCGTACCCGCCCGCACCGCCGCCTGCGCCCGGCCGAGGTCGACGAGCTCCTCTCCCGCGCGGCGTAGTGGGGCGGCGCCCCGCCGGGAGAGACGGGGCGCCACCACAGCTCGGATCGCCTACGGAAGCGTGACCCGGAAGGCGACCGTGCGGCGCGTGGAGACGCCACCGAGCACCGGCTCACCGGGCTTCGCCGCGCGGGCGAAGACCGCCAGGAGCCTCTGATTCCGGCGCCTCGCGGGGAAGCCCCTCCGCCGGGTCTCCGTGATCGTCACGGAGCCGTCCGCGCCGGTCGTCTGCTGCGTCCCGGCGAACTGGTTGTACGGGATCGGCACCGCGAAGACGCTCGCGCCCTGGACGGGTCGGCCGCTGCACGCCGTGACGGTGAAGTGCAGCTGGATCGTGTGCGTGCTCAGCGTCACCAGCTTCGGCGTGATCGACGCCTTGGAGATCTGGAGACGAGCCGGTAGCGACAGGTCCGTGATCTGGATCGCACCGGTTCCCGCGGGGCAGCCGTTCGCCCCCGGCACGGCCGCCGTCTGAGCCGAGACGAAGTTCGTCGAGCCCGCGGCGTTCGTGGCCGTGACCGAGATTCGCAGCGTCTTTCCCGCGTCGGCCTGGGTGACTGCGTACGTGTCCCCGGTCGCTCCGCTGACGGCTGCGCAGCTGTCGCCGCCCGCGTCGCACCGCAGCCAGCTCACGGCGGTGGATGTCGGGTTGCCGCTCCACGTCCCCTTGTTCGCCGTCAAGGTCGCGCCGGCCTGAGGCGAGCCCGAGATGCTCGGTGCAGTGGTGGGCGTCGGCGCGGCGGCGGTCGAGATGACCGCGGACGGCCCGGAGGTCGCCCGCCCGGAGCCGTCGGCGTTCGTCGCCGTGACCGTCACGGTGACCGTGTGGCCCGCGTCGGTCGCGGTGGGCTTGTACGTCGCGCTCGTCGCGCCGGCGATCGCCGCGCACGAGCCTCCGCTCGCGTCGCACAGGCTCCAGGCGTAGGCGAACGACGTCGGGCTTCCGCTCCAACCGCCGTTGCTCGTCGTGAGCGTCTGTCCCTGCTGCGCCGTCCCCGAGATCGTCGGACGGGCCGAGCTCGTCGGGGCGTTGCCGGCGGCGAGGCCGCTGCCCGGCCGTCCGATCAGCGCTCCGACGACCAGGGCTGCCGCGGCGATCACGATCGCCGCTCCCACATTCGCGCGTGTCACAGAGAACCCCTCCTTCGTAGTTCGATATGTCCTACGCGAAAGAGGTAACCCAGCGCAGCGGGTCCGAACCGCGGCTTTGCAGAACCTTTGCGAGTCGGTGGCGCCCCGGCGAACGCACGGGGCGCCACCGGCCGGCTAGTGGTGGCCGAACCGGAACGCGATCACCCGGCGGGCAGACACGCCGCCGAGGGCCGGGTCGCCCGGCTTCGATGCGCGCACGAATACCGCCAGGAGCCGCTGATGCCTGGCGGCGGGGAAGCCGCTTCGCCGTGCCTCCGTGAGCGTGACCGAGCCGTCCGCTCCCGTCGTCCCCTGTGCCGCTGCGAACTGGTTGTACGGGATTGCGGTCGCGAAGACGGTTGCACCCTGGACCGGTCGCGTGTCGCACGCCTGAATCACCACGCGGATCCGGATCGTGTTCGTCGAGCGTGTCAGGGACGGCGCGATCGACGCGTGGGTGATCTGCAAGCGCTCCGGCGGGACGAGCGCGGTGACCTGGATCGTGCCGGTGGCGGACGGGCATCCGCTCGTGGGCACAATCGCCGTTGCCGCCGACGTTGCCTGTGTCGCGCCATCGGCGTTTCGCGCCGTCACGGTCACGCGGATCGTGTGGCCCACGTCACTGGCCGCGACCGTGTAGATCTTTCCCGTCGCGCCGGAGATGCCGAGGCAGGCGGCTCCTGTCGTGTCGCACCGACTCCACGCGTAGTGGAACGACGTTGGATTTCCGCTCCATGTCCCGTGTGTCGCGACGAGCGTCTGGCCCACGAGGGCGGTGCCGGAGATGGTCGGCAGCGTCTTGTTCTTCGGTATAGCCGCGCTGGCTGCGCGGCCGTTGCCCGGCTGCCCGAAGACAGCGCCGAGCAGTACTCCGGCGGCGATCGCCAGCACGAGTCCAAGCCTTGTTCGCGTCAGGTGCGTTCGTGCCATGGCCGGCTCCTTTGGGTTGGTTCGATTGTGCGGGCGTTGCGTATCTGTCGCACTCGGCCCGTTCACAAACCTGAACGCCGGGGGCCTTGCAGACGTTTTTCAGAGAGGGAGTGCGCTAGCGGCGTGCCGCGCGAGCTCGATCAGCGGCTGCACGGCGAAGAGTGAGCCGAACGAGACGGCGAGCGCGGCGCCCACCGCCACGTGGAGCAGCGTCTCCGGCGCCGGAGCACCGCCGCTCACGGCCACGCTTCCTCCCGGCTGCACCTGCAACTCCTCCGACGGGCGCATGTACATCGCCCGCACGATCCCGAGGTAGTAGTAGAGGCTGACCAGCGTCGCCAGCACGCCGACGATCACGAGCCAGACCCAGCCGTGCCGGTAGGCCGCCGCGAAGACGTAGAACTTGCCCACGAAGCCGCCGCCGAGGGGCAGTCCGGCGAAGCCGAACATGAAGAACCACATCGCGACGCCGAGGAAGGGCCGCTCCCAGCCGAAGCCCGCGAGGTTGTCGAGCGTGACCGGCACGCCGAGCTCACGCTCCCGGGCGGCGACGATCGCGAACGAGCCGAAGGCCATCGCCGAGTAGGGGACGAGGTAGTACATCAGCGCGCGGCCGCCGAGCGCGCTCCCGGCGCTGAGCGCGATCAGCATGAAGCCGGCGTGCGAGATCGAGGAGTAGGCGAGGATCCGCTTCACGTTCCGCTGCACGAGTGCGGCGAAGTTGCCGATCGCGAGCGAGGCGGTCGCGACGATCGCGAAGGCCCAGCCCCAGAGGCGCCCGTCGTGCGGGAAGGCCGTCGTCATCAGGCGGAAGGCGAGCAGGAGCGCCGCGACCTTCGTCGCCGACGACATCCACGCGGTCACCGTGGTCGGCGCGCCCTCGTAGACGTCCGGCGTCCACATGTGGAACGGCGCCGCGGACATCTTGAAGCCGAGGCCGGCCACGATCAGCGCGATCCCGGTGACGAGGAAGGTGTCCCCAGTGAGCCCCTGCGACGCCACCCTGTCGGCGATTCCCGCGAACGAGATCGTCCCGGTGGCGCCGTAGACGAGCGCCGAGCCGAAGAGAAGGGCGCCGGCGCCGAACGAGCCGACGATGAGGTACTTGAGGCCTGCCTCCAGCGCCCTCTCGAGGTCGTAGTCGATCGCGCACATGACGTAGAGCGCGATCGAGAACCACTCGAGCGAGAGGAACAGCGTCATCAGATTCCCGGCGCCGACGAAGAACGTCATACCCGCGGCGGAGGCGAGCAGGAGCGCGAAGAACTCCGCCACGTGGTCGTCGCGCCGCGCGAGGTCCGCGCCGCGCCCCCAGCCGGGGACGTGCTCGAACGCGACGAGCGTCGTCGCGAGTCCGATCCCGCAGAGGATGACCTGGCCGAGCGCGGTCCAGCGGTCGCGGTAGAAGGCGCCGGCGACGATCGTGTGCCCGTGCTTGCTGTCGACGTAGAGCCAGATCGAGAGGACGAGGCCGGCGGTGAAGCCCGCGGCCGAGATCGATGCGGCCGCGAGGCGGCGCACGGCGCGTGGGACGAGCACCGCGCACAGGAGCGCGAGGAAGGATGCGCCGGTGAGCGCGAAGACCGTCCCCAGCCCGAACCAGTCGATGGGCGTCGTGTGGAGCGTCACTTGAACTGGCCCTTCACGGTCGCGGCCGGGCTCTGCCCGAAGAAGGAGTGGTGGCTGATGCCCGCCGGCCAGGCGGAGAGGAAGAGCAGCCCCGCCACGAGCGGTACGACGAGCGCGAGCTCGCCCGGCCGCAGGTCGAGCGCCTCGTCCGCGACGGTCGAGCCGCGCGCCTCGTGCAGGACGGCCGAGATGAGGCGCAGCATGTACATCGCGGCCAGGACGATCGCGCCGGCGCCGATCGCCGACCACCACCAGGCGCGCTGGAAGACCCCGGCGAGGATGAGGAACTCGCCCGCGAACGAGGCGGACCCCGGCACGGCGAGCGAGATGATGCCGACCGTCATGAGCAGCGTGGCGAGCGCCGGTCGCCCTCGGGCCATCCCGCCCAGCAGCCTGAACTCTCCCGTCGTGGTTCGCCTTTCCACAGCGCCCGCGATCAGGAAGAGCGAGGTCGAGATGAGCCCGTGCGCGACCATCTGCAGCACCGCGCCGTCGAAGCCGAGGTCGGTGCCGGCGAAGAGGCCGAGCGCGATCAGCCCCGATTGGGCGAGGGACGAGTACGCGACCACGCCTCGGAAGTCCGTCGCGCGGAACGCGAGCAACGAGCCGTACACGAGCGCCGCGGCGGCGAGCGCGAGCACCGTGGTGCGGTAGAAGGACGTCGGGTCGGGGAACTTCGCGATCGCGATCCGCAGCATCCCGTACAGGCCCGCCTTCGCGATCACGCCCGACAGGACCGCGCTCACCTCGGGCGGCGCCTCCCGGTAGGCGTCGGGCAGCCAGCCGTGGAAGGGGAACAGCGGCGCCTTGATCACGAAGGCGACCATGAAGCCGAGGAAGAGCCAGCGGCTCGCGCTCACAGGGCCGTCCACGAGGTCGAACGTCCCCGCCTGCAGGCCGTAGACGACGATCGCCGCGAGCATCAGCAGCGAGCCCGCCATCGTGTAGATGACGAACTTGATCGTCGCCTCCATCCGCCGCGCCCCTCCCCAGACCCCGATCAGCACGTAGAGCGGGATCAGCATCGCCTCGAAGAAGGCGTAGAAGACGAGCAGATCCTGCGACTCGAACACGCCGACGGTCGCGCCCGTCAGCAGGAGCATCAGCCCGAAGTAGGCGCGCGAGCGGTCGCGCCCGACCCAGAACCCGTAGCCCGTGCACGCGGCCATCGCGACCACGGTCAGGCCGACGAGCCAGAGCGAGAAGCCGTACACGCCGACGTGGTACGAGACGCCGAGGTCGCCGAACCAGCTCGCGCGCTCCGCCATCTGCAGGCCCGAGCGCGAGAAGTCGAACCGCGCCGCCTGCTCGATCCAGAAGCCGACCTCGGCGAGCGAGAAGAGCAGCGCGAGGCTACCGGTCGCGTAGCGCGAGAGCGGCAGCACCCAGATCAGGATCGCGCCGGCGATCGGCAGCCAGATCAGGATCGAGGTGAGGGAGGTGGCGTTCACTTCGCGATCAGGAAGGCGAGGACGACGCCGGCGGCGCCGGCGGCCAGGAAGAGGACGTACGTGCGCAGCAGGCCGGTCTGGATCCGGCGCACGAGGCTCCCGGTGGCGAGCGTCGTCTCGCCGAGGTCGGGGCCGGTCTGGAGCACGACGGGCTCCTCGAACTCGCGCCGCAAGCCGTTCGTGAGCGCGACGGCGGGCTTGTAGAACACGGCGTCGTAGAGCTCGTCGAACCAGAACTTGTGCTCGAGCGTGCGCCGCCAGAACGGGGCGGCGGGAACCGCAATCGTCTGTTCGGAGTAGATCGCCCACGCGAGCGCGATGCCCGCGAGGCCGGCGATCACGGTTGCGGCGGAGGTGTAGTACTCCTGCGTGTTGGTGGGCGCGGCGACCGCGAGCGTCTGGGCCGCCGGCGCGAGCCAGTCGGTGAAGGGGTGCCATCGAGGTGACCACTGCAGCCAGCCGCCGACCGTCGCGAGCAGGGCGAGGACGCCGACGGGGACGAGCATCGTCCAGGCCCCCTCGCGGCCGTGGTGGTCGTGGTAGTGCTCGCGGACGAACGGGCTCGGCTCACCGGGGAACACGAGGAACCAGAGCCGGAACGTGTACAGCCCCGTCAGGAAGGCCCCTGCGATGCCGCAGACCCAGAAGATCCAGCCGTACCAGGTGCCGAGCGCCGCCGCGGAGGCCACGATCGAGTCCTTGGAGAAGAAGCCGCTGAAGGGTGGGATGCCCACCAGCGCGAGCGCGCCGACGAGGAAGCACCACTTGGTGAACGGCATCAGGCGCCCGAGCCCGCGCATGTTGCGGATGTCCTGCTCGCCCGCGAGCGCGTGGATCGCGAGGCCGGCCGTCATGAACAGCAGCGCCTTGAAGAAGGCGTGCGTGAGCAGGTGGAACATCCCGTTCGCGTACGCGCCGACGCCGGCGCCGAGAAACATGTAGCCGATCTGCGACATCGTCGAGTAGGCGATGACGCGCTTGATGTCGACCTGGACGAGCGCGATGAGCCCCGCGACGAGCAGCGTGAGCGCGCCCGTGCCGGCCGCGATCAGCTCGACGGTGCGCGCCTGCTCGAAGATCGGATGCGTGCGCGCGATCAGGTAGACGCCGGCGGTGACCATGGTCGCCGCGTGGATGAGCGCGCTGACCGGCGTCGGGCCCTCCATCGCGTCCGGCAGCCACGTCTGGAGCGGGATCTGCGCCGACTTCGCCGCCGCGCCGCCGAGCAGGCCGAGCGCGACGAGGTTCTCGGCCGTGGAGGAGAGGTGGACGTTGAAGTTCGCGCCGAAGTCGAGCGAGTGGGTGTGCGCGATCAGGATGAAGAAGGCGAGCGCCATCGTGGCGTCGCCGAATGCGTTCATCACGAACGCCTTCTTCGCCGCCTGCACAGCGCTCGGCCGCTCGTGCCAGAAGCCGATCAGCAGGTACGAGGAGAGGCCGACGAGCCCCCAGCCGACGAGCAGCAGCAGCAGGTTGCCGCCCTCGACGAGCAGGAGCATCGAGAAGACGAAGAACGCGATGTACGCGAAGTAGCGCCGTTCCTCGTCGTCGCCGTCCATGTAGCCGATCGAGTAGAGGACGATCAAACCGCCGACGCCGCTGACGATCAGCATCATCACGGCGCTCAGCGGGTCGACGAGGAGCTGCAGGCCGGCGTGGAAGTTGCCCGACTGGAGCCACGTCCACGCAGTCGTGATCTCGCTCCGCGACCTGGGCTGCCGCGACTGCATCTCGACGAACGTCCAGACCGCGCCGCCGAAGGCGACGAAGACGCTCGTGGTCGCGATCCAGGCCGCAGCCAGGCGGGGGATCCGTGTCCCGCAGAGCGTGATCAGGATCGTGCCGCCGAGCGGCGCGAGTAGGCAAAGCCACGAGCCTCCGGTCACCCGCGCAGCTCCGAGAGCGTGTCGACGTCGAGCGAGAGGCGGCGCCGGTTGAGCGCCACCACGAGGCCGAGCCCGACGCAGACCTCCGACGCCGCGATCGCCATCACGGCGAGGGCGAAGATCTGGCCGGCGCCGTTGTGCCAGTGCCGCGCCAGGGCGATCAACGCGAGGTTGCCGGCGTTGAGCATCAGCTCGAGCGAGAGCAGCACGACGAGCGTGTTGCGCCGGATGAGCACGCCGAGCGCACCGATCCCGAACAGGACGGCGGCGACGGCGACGTACCAGGCGACGTCCGGTCCGGGCATCACGAAGCTCGCTTCGTGTGGGCGCCGAGAATGACGCCGCCAACCGCGGCGATGAGCAGCACGACCGACGTGATCTCGAACGCGAGCAGGTGGTCGACGAGGAAGACCCGGCCGACCCAGGCGGGCGTGCCGAACGCGGCGCCGACCCTGTCGTCATGCGAGAGGCTGCCGCTCGCCTGCATGCCGACGGCGACCACGATCTCGACCAGCAGCGCTCCGGCGGCCAGGACGGCTCCGATCGTCTGCCAGCCCGGGCCGCCCGACCAGGGCGTCTCGTGCCGCGGCCCCACGTAGGCGATCACGAACAGGAACATCACGACGACCGCCCCCGCGTAGACGAGCACCTGCGCCGCTGCGACGAACTCCGCCGAGAGCAGGAGGTACATGACGGCGAGCGAGCCGAGGTTCCCGATCAGCGCGAGCGCCGAGAAGAACGGGTTCGAGAAGCTGATCACCGCGACGGCGGAGCCCAGGCACGAGAACGCGGCGACGACCCAGACGATCCAGACGAGCACGTTCCCGGCGGAGGCGAGAATCACGAGTCGCTCTTGTAGAAGGGGATCGGGGTGTCGTAGAGCTCGGCGTCGGCGACCGGGATCTGCTTGACCGGCGGCGTCAGGAGCATGTCCTTCGTATAGATCTGGTCGTCGCGGTTGTGCTCGGAGATCTCGTACTCGTTGCCGAGCGTGATCGCGTCGAACGGACAGGCGAGCTCGCAGTAGCCGCAGAAGATGCAGCGGCTGAGGTTGATCTCGTAGATCCGCGCATAGCGCTCGCCGGCCGAGACGCGGTTGTCCGGCGTGTTCTCGGCGGCGACGACGCGGATGCAGTCGGCGGGGCAGGCGGCCGCGCAGAGAGAGCAGCCGACGCACTTCTCCAGCCCGTTCTCGTGCCGCCAGAGCCGGTGCCGTCCGCGGAAGCGCGGATAGACCGGCCGCTTGTACTCCGGGTACTGCTGCGTGATCGGCTTCTTGAAGATCTGCTTGAAGGTGACCCCGAAGCCCTTCAGCGACTCGAGCGGCTGCGGGCTCATGAGGTGGGCTTTCTCATGAACCCGCTGGGGAGGGGGTGTGGGGGAACCGAGAGGTTCCCCCACAGACAACGAAGAAGGGGGCTCGTGGGGGAAACATGGTTTCCCCCTCGGGAGCGAGGCGTAGCCGAGCGACGCGGGGTCATCCGAACGCCACCACCAGGGCCGCGGTCACGACGGCGTTGACCGTCGCGACGGGCAGGAGGACCTTCCAGCCGAAGCGCATCAGCTGGTCGTAGCGGAGTCGCGGCAGCGTGGTGCGCAGCCAGATGAAGACGAAGAGGACGGCCATCGTCTTGAGCAGGAACCAGATCGGGCCGATGTCCCACGGCCCGTGCCAGCCCGCGAAGAACAGCGTCACCATCAGGCCGGAGAGCGTGATCAGGTTGATGTACTCGGCCATCTGGAACAGGCCCCAGCGCATCCCCGAGTACTCGGTGTGGTAGCCGGCGACGAGCTCCTGCTCGGCTTCCGGCAGGTCGAACGGGGCGCGGCTCGTCTCGGCGATCCCGCCGAAGAAGAAGACGAGCAGCCCGATCAGCTCCGGCGCCGCATAGGGCAGGAACGACCCCTGGCGGGCCACGATCTCGGGCAGGTTGAGCGAGCGGCCGAGGATGACGACGCCGAGCACGCTGAGCGCGAGCGAGACCTCGTACGAGACGAGCTGCGCGCAGGTGCGCATCGAGCCGAGGATCGAGAACTTCGACTCCGACGCCCAGCCGCCGACGATGAAGCCGTAGATCCCGATCGAGCCGAGCGCGAAGATCGCGATCAGGCCGATCGAGACGTTCGCGACCTCGCCGTTGATCCGCCAGCCGTGCAGGGTCCAGCCGGGGCCCCACGGGATGAAGGCGAAGGCGGCGATCGCGGTGAAGGCGGAGACGACCGGCGCGAGGATGTACGGGAGGTCGATCGCCGACGCCGGCGCGAACGCCTCCTTGCGCACCAGCTTGACGAGGTCGGCGATCGGCTGCAGCAGGCCGTACGGCCCGGCGCGGTTCGGGCCGTAGCGGAGCTGCATCCGTCCCATCACCTTGCGCTCGATCAGCGTGAGGTAGGCGAAAAGGCCGAGCACGATGTTGACGATGATCAGCGCCTTGATGATCGAGATCCACCAGGGCTCGCTCACGCCTGCGCCTCCTCGGCCTTCGCCAGCTCGACGATGCCTCCGAGCCCTTCGGCGTGCTCGATCGCGACACGGGCGGTCCCCGCGGACAGGCGGCGGTTCACGCGGGCCGGCAGCGTGATCGCGCTGCCGTTCGAGCCGACGGTGACGAGGTCGCCGGTCGCGATCTTGCGCCGCCGCGCGTCGTCGGCCGAGAGCTCGAGCTCGGGCTGCGGCCGCTGGAACTGGAGCTCCGTGACCCGTTCCACGGCCGCGCCGGAAAAGAGCGGCTTGTAGGCGACGAGGCGGACCTGTCCGCGCCGCGCCTTCTGCTGGGGCTCGGGCAGCGCCTGGCGGCCGACGTGCTCCTGCGCCTCGGGATAGCCGCGCAGCGGCGCGCGCTCGCCGACCTCGCCGAAGGCGAGCCCACCGTAGACACGCTCCGAGACCTCGGCGAAGACGGCCGCCGCGTAGGGCGCCACGTCGACGCCGAACCGGGCTGCGAGCTCCGAGATCCACTCGAGCTCGTCGGGGCCGGGCGGCGTGACCGTGCGGCGCAGCCGCTGGAGGCGCCCCTCGAGGTTGACGAAGGTGCCGTCGCGCTCGAGGTAGCTCGTGCCCGGCAGGACGAGATCGGCCCAGCCGGCGGAGAGCCCACCGAACATCGAGATCACGATCGTCGCCTCGGCCTGCTCGGCGAGCGCGCGGACGTTGTCGTCGCCCGCCGCTTCGTCGCCCGAGACGAGGAGCAGGCCGATCGACTGCACGGCCTCTCCCTCCTCGTCGCAGCAGGCAGCCCAGGCGTCGGCGACGCCGCGGCCGTTCGGCGTCTCGGGGAGGTAGAAGGCGCCGCTGCCTTCGCGGCCGGCAAGCCCGAGCTTCTCGGCGAGCTTCGCGACCGTCGCCCCCCCGCGGCCGCCGGGGCCGCACCAGACGAGGACGACCCGCTCCGCCTCGGCGACGGCCGGGTCGTTCGCGTCGTCCACGATGCGCGCGCCGTTGCGGCGAGCGGACTTGATCCAGAGGTCGACGACCGGCGCGCGCTGCTCCACGGGAACGTCGCCGAGCACGACCACGACGTCTGCGTCGCGAATCGAGGAGAGCGGGAGCCGGTACGCGTCGAGCGCGCCGGAGACCTCCTCGGGCAGCATCGCCTGATGCGAGTCGAGCCCGACCCGCAGCAGCTTGCCGAGCGCATAGGCCTGCTCCACCGTCTCCGAGCCGGAGAGCACGGTCACGATCCGGCCGCGCGCCTCGCGCAGCAGCCGTTCGGCCTCGTCGAGCGCCTGCTCCCACGAGACCTGCTCGAGCCCGCGCCGCCGCACCCGCTGCAGCGGTTGCGCGAGCCGGTCGCCGGCGCGCAGGTGGGTGAAGGCGAAGCGGCCCTTGTCGCAGATCCAGCCCTCGTCGATCTCCGGGTGGTTGCGGGAGAGGATGCGCTTGACCTTCCCCTCGCGCACGGTCGCGTGGACGTTGCACCCCACGGGGCAGAGGCCACAGACCGTCGGCACGTCGACGATCTCCCACGGGCGCCCCTCGAAGCGGTACTGGGTGGGCAGGAGCGCGCCGACGGGGCAGAGCTCCGTCACGTTGCCTGTGAACGCGCCCGTGTAGGGCAGGTCCTCGAAGGTCGTGATCACGGACATCGCGCCGCGGTTGGCCGCGACCAGCTGCCCGTCCTCCGAGACGCTCTCGCTGAAGCGGGTGCAGCGGTAGCAGAGGATGCAGCGCTCGCGGTCGAGCGAGATCGTGGGCGAGATCGGGATCGGCTTCTCGAAGGTCAGCTTCTCGAAGCTCATCCGCGTGTTGCCGGGGCCGTAGCGGAAGGTGAGGTCCTGCAGCGGGCACTCGCCG
>DASXDE010000062.1:0-1508 GCA_036490825.1 Gaiellaceae bacterium | reverse complement strand
GGCGACGGGAAGGCGCGCGCGACGATCACCTTCGGCGTGGTGTAGGCAGTGTTCCCCTTCGGAAACCCGGCCGGATAGGAGAAGCCGGACGGGTCGAAGTAGCGATGCGCCTGGTCGAGGCCGTCGTCGATGATCCCGATCTTGATGCCCTGGCCGGCGGTGGCGAGGTCCGAGCCCCAGAGGGCGGTCGCGCCGATCAGCGTCGGCCCCCGGTCCGTCGCCGTCGTGGCAGAAGCAGTTTTGTCGCGGAGCGCGTGGTAGGTGACCGTGGGCCAGACGGTTGCGCCCGGGAGCGCCCGCAGGAGCGGAAGCTCGGAGGAGGGGAGGACGACGGAGACGCCGTCGAGCGCGACGCCGTAGTGCCAGCGGACGCGGGCGGCGGGAACGGCCGACGCGAGGCGCGCGGCGAGCGTGCGCTGCGCCACGGCGAGCGTGCGGAGGTACGAGACCGCAGCGGGGCCGCGGACCGCGAGCGAGTGCCTGCGCTGCGCGGCGGCTGCGAGCGTCCGGTCGCGTCGGACCGCGATCGCCAGCGGCGGACGCGGCAGCGTGACGACGACTTCGACGAGCTTGCCGGAGGGGCGCGCCGGCGCGGCGGCCCCTCCCCCCGCGAACAGCGCGAGAGCCGCGGCGAGGGCGAGCGCGAGCGGGAGCGACGAGCGATGCAAGAGGCGGCATGGTACGTGCGTGCGGGAGGGTTAGGGCGGCCGAGCTCGGGCTACACTGACGCTCCGCGCGGATGTGGCGGAATTGGTAGACGCGCACGGTTCAGGTCCGTGTGGGCTTCGGCTCGTGGAGGTTCAAGTCCTCTCATCCGCATAGCCGGGACGGGCGGTTTGCCCGCCCGTCCACTGAGCCACCCCGTCGCTGCGAAGGTCTCAGGCGTGGAGCGCGACGAGCTTGAGCTCGCGCTCCGTGCGCCGCGCCGTGTTCCACCACAGCGCAGGCAGCGGGAGATCTGCCGGGTAGCCGTGCTCGGCGAGCCGAGCGCGCTCGTCGGCGAGGGCTTCGCGCACATCCGGGTTGACCTCGCCCAGGGTCTCGAGGAGGGCGTGGCCGACCGGCCAGCCGCGAACGCGCTCCTGGGTCGCGGGATCCTCCCCGACCCAGAACACGTGCGGCCTTGCCGCCGCCGTCAACACGTGCCCACCTCGTCATGCGTAGCCATGCGCGCCATCGTGCTCTCTTTCGTAGGTCGGCGCCGCCGGGCGGCACACATCCGTTCGGATAGCTTCGAGCCGCCGGAGGTCCATAGCTCGCCATACCTGCTCGATCCTCGAGAATCCGGCTGCTCCACGTGTCAGGTTGCGGCCCTGTTGCCGCGCGAGTCGAGTCTCGCCTCGAAGGCGCGACGCAGCAGCTCGCCGGTCATGTCGCCCGTCCGGCGCGGGATCGGCTTCGGCTCCACGCGGGCAATGCTGACGATCTCGCCGCTCCGCTCGCCGTAGCTGCGCGCATACGCCTCCGCCTCGCGGATCGGCGAGGCATCGTCCCGCCGCCGCCCGCGG
>DASXDE010000061.1:0-8547 GCA_036490825.1 Gaiellaceae bacterium | reverse complement strand
GCGAGCCGCTTGATCCCCTCGTCGACGATGATCGCGCCGTCCATCTTCGCCAGCTCGTAGAGGAGCTGCGGCCGGAACGGCCCGTCGAGCCGGATGCCGCCCGAGTAGAGAAAGGAGAGCTCTTCCGGGTCGCCCACCACGATGAGCGCGCCCTCGTGGGAACGGATCACGTCGTCGACGGCTTCGCGCAGCCCGGTGCCGGGCGCGACCTTCGCGATCGCGGCCAGGAGGTCGGGGTTGCGGCGCGGGTCTTCCTCGGCGGGGATGCGCGTGAAGCCGAGCTCGCTCAGACGGTGCTCGGACTTGCCGCGCTCAGTCTCCTTCGGGTCGATCGCCATCCAGTCCCGCCCTGATCGCCTGCCGCAGCGTCTCTGCGGCCTGGACCTCGATTTTGCCATTCGAGGGCGTCCCGGCCGGGGCGACGACGGTGGAGAGGCCGAGCTTGGCGCACTCCTCGAGCCGCCGCTCTGCCTGCGCGGCCGTGCGCAGACGGCCGGTGAGTCCGATCTCCCCGAACGCGGCGGCTCCTGCCTTGACCGGCGCTCGCCGCGCGGCGGAGGCGATCGCGAGGGCGACGGCGAGATCGGCGCCGGGCTCGTCGATGCGGACGCCGCCGGCGACGTTCACGAACACGTCGGACTTTCCGAGCGGGACGCGCGCGTGGCGCGAGAGCACGGCGACGATCATCGCGAGCCGCTTCGGGTCGATGCCGGTCGCCACGCGGCGCGGCATCGCGAGCTCGCTCTGCGCGACCAGCGCCTGGATCTCGAGCAGGATCGGCCGCGTCCCCTCGAGCGCGCAAGCGACGGCCGCTCCCGGCTCGCCCGGCACCGTGCGGCCGAAGACCTCCGACGGGTCCGCGACGCCCGCCAGACCGGCGCCGGTCATCTCGAACACGCCGAGCTCGTTCGTCGAGCCGAACCGGTTCTTCACGGCCCGGAGCACGCGGTGCGCGTGATAGCGATCGCCCTCGAACTGGAGCACGCAGTCGACGAGATGCTCCAGCACGCGCGGCCCCGCGACAGAGCCGTCCTTCGTCACGTGGCCGACGAGGATCGTCGCGACCCCGAACTCCTTGGCGACGCGCAGGAGGCGCACGGCGGCTTCCCGCACCTGGCCTACCGAGCCGGGCACGGAGCCGAGCTCTGAGGCGTGCAACGTCTGCACGGAGTCGACCACGCACACCGCGGGCCGCTCGGTGCGCAGCGTCTCGCACACCGTCTCGAGCTCAGTCTCGGCGAGGATCTGGATCCTTCCCGCTCCCCCGAGTCGCTCGGCGCGCAGCTTCACCTGGGCGACGGACTCCTCCCCGGTGATCAGAAGCGACTCGCGATCCGCGCTCATCGCACGCAGGGCCATGAGCACGAGCGTCGACTTGCCGACGCCGGGCTCGCCGCCGAGCAGGACGAGCGAGGCGGGCACGAGCCCGCCTCCGAGCACCCGGTCGAGCTCCGCGACGCCGGTCGGGATGCGTGCCGCCTCCTCGACCTCGACCTCGACGAGCCGGAGGGGTGCGCGCGCGGTCGCGCCCCCGGCGCCCGCCGCCGGGCCGGTGGTCTCCTCGACGAGCGTCCCGAACGCGGAGCAGCCGGGGCACTTGCCGAACCAGCGCCCGGCGCTGTAGCCGCACTCGGTGCAGCAGAACTGAACGGCCGCCGTCTTCGCCACCGTTCCACCCTACGGCCGCAGCCGGACGCAAAACCGCGCGGGATGCGTGCAACTCAGTGACGAATGAGCACGCTCGAACGACGACAGCGCCAAGGGCCGGGGCTAAGAAGCTCTAACTGAATGAGGGACCCGCTCGGCGCTAGCGAAGTCCGTCGGCATCCGTTGTGAATGTTTGGGAGGGATGTCGATGAGGGCGAAGCCGTGGGAGGTGCCGGACGGGTTGTGGCAGCGGATCGAGCCGCTGCCGCCTGCGAGGCAGAGGCGCTTCCGGTATCCGGGACGCAACCGCACGACGATCGGCAGGTGCTGCAGGAGATCTTGTTCGTGTTGCACACGGGGATCGGTTGGGAGCACCTGCCCCAGGAGCTCGGGTTCGGGTGCGGGATGACGGCCTGGCGGCGGTTGCGGGCGTGGCAGCAAGCCGGCGTTTGGGAGCGGTTGCATGAGCTGTTGTTTGCCGAGCTGCACGCTGCCGAGCGGCTCGAGTGGGAGCAGGCGATCGCCGACTCCAGTCACCTGCAAGCGAAAGAAGGGGCGCCAAAACGGGTCCCAGCCCGGTCGATCGCGGCCGGGCCGGCAGCAAGCACCACCTACTCGTAGACGGTGGCGGCATCCCGCTCGCCTGGACGCTCACCGGCGGCAACCGCAACGACGTCACCCAGCTGCTCGAGCTGCTCGACCGAGTGCCGAACGTCCGCGGCCGCGTCGGCCGACCACGACGCAAGCCGCGGACGCTGATCGCCGACCGCGGCTACGACCACGACAAGTACCGTCGCCTACTCTGGCAGCGCGGCATCAAGCCAGCGATCGCTCGCCGCCAAACCGAGCATGGGGTCGCCCCCATAGCCGCCTGATGGATAGATCGTCAGACGATTGACAAGCCGAAGCGAGTATCACCGACCTCGGAGCGGCACCGCCACGAAAATCTGAAATGTCAGACCGCCGGAAGGTCGGGTCTTAGGTACGGATCGCGTCCTCGCCCTCTTGGCTGGTGTCGGCGGTGATGGTGTCTGCGATCTCGTCGGCGGCTGCCGCCGGGACGAGGAGGGTGAGGCGGTCGCCCTCCTCGAGCTGTTCCTGTCCGTTCGGTTGGAAGGTGCGGGTGTCGCGGCGGATCGCGAGCACTGTCGATCGGGGCGGCCATGGCACCTCGGAGACCGTTTTCCCGACGGGCGGTTGGCTGGTCGCGAGTTCGAGGTCGACGATCTTGTAGCCGCGCAGGCGGGCAAAGGCGCTGCCCACCCAGGAGGGTTCGCGCGCCGGCGGCCACCGTTCGTTGCCTTGCGCCTGCTCGAGTCCTTGTTGCAGCCTTGCGTTGTAGGCGCGGAGGACGTCGAGGTGGCTGAGCCAGCCAACTGCGTCGCCGTCACGGGCGGAGAGGACGGGCAGGCCGGAGTGGGCGCGCAGAAGCGCCCCGAGCGCCTGCTCGAGCGTCTGTCCCTGGGTAAGGGGTGCCAGGTCTTGAACGAGGTCGCCGGCGCGCGCGTCGAGGGCGTTCTCGCGCATCGCCTGCTCGATCTGCTGCGAGCCGAGGGTGCCGAGGTAGCGGCCGTCCGTGTCGACGACGGGAAGGCCGTCGCTGGGCGAGTTGGCAATGTGAGCGATCGCCTCATTGAGTGGCGTGTCGCCGGGGAGCGAGTCAGGGAGCGGCTGCATGGCGTCGGCCACGCTGAGCAGCTGCATCAGATTGGCGCCGCGGCCACGCATGATGTCGATGCCGCGCCGGCGCAGCTTGAGGGTGTAGATGGTGTCGCGGCTGAGCAGGTTGGAGATGCCGGCTGCGAGTGCGATCGCGAACATCAAGGGCAGGATGATCCGGTAGTTGCCGGTCAGCTCGAAGATGATGATCACGGCGGTGATCGGGGCGCGGGCGGCGGCGGCGAAGACGGCGCCCATGCCGACGATGCCGTAGGCGCCGACGGGCCCTGAGAGCGAGGGGGCTAGGTGGTTGGCGGCGATGCCGTAGGCGCTGCCGAGCATCGCGCCCATGAACAGGGAGGGGGCGAAGACGCCGCCGGAGCCGCCGATCGCGATCGTCAGGCTGGTGGCGAGGATCTTGCCGGCCAGCAGGGCGAGCAGCAGCCAGAGGACGTCGTTGCCGCGGATCGCGTGCTCGAGCGGCGGATAGCCGACGCCGTACAGCTGCGGCAGCGCGAGCAGGAGGAGGCCGAGCAACAATCCTCCGGCCGCGGGACGCAGCCACTCGGGGCCGCGCCAGAGCCGGTCGGCGAGGTCCTCGCTGCCGTAGAGGACGCGGATGAAGGCGACGCCGACGAGGGCAGCGAGTATGCCGAGTCCGATGTAGAGCAGGTATTCGACCGGGGAGTGGAGCTCGAACGCGGGCAGGTGCAGGAAGGGGTTGGAGCCGAAGGCTGCGCGACCGATGATGTCGGCGACGAACGAGGCGAGCACGACGACGCCGAACGACTCGGCCTCGAAGTCGCGCAGGATCAATTCGAGCCCGAAGAAGACGCCGGCGATCGGGGCGTTGAAGGTGGCCGAGATGCCGCCGGCGGCGCCGCAGGCGACGAGTACGCGCAGTCGCGACTCGGGCACGCGCGTGAGTTGGCCGAGCGTGGAGCCGAGGGCTGAGCCGATCTGGACGATTGGCCCCTCGCGTCCGACCGACCCGCCGGAGCCGATGCAGAGGGCCGAGGCAACCGACTTGATGACCGCTACCTGGGGCCGGATGCGTCCCCCTCGCTCTACAACTGCGAGCATCACCTCGGGCACGCCGTGGCCGCGCGCCTCGCGTGCGAAGAAGTGAATCAGAGGCCCGTACAGGAGCCCGCCGACGACTGGCGTGAAGACCACGAACCAGAAGCCGGGCCCATGGAAGTAGCCGTAGCCGGCGTGGCCGGCGGCGCTGTAGTCGCGGTGCCCCGTGAAGGCGTAGGTGAAGGCGAGAATCAGATAGCGGAAGGCCACCGCGCCGGCGCCTGCTCCGCCGCCGACGGCGAGCGCAAGTGCGACCAAGCCGGCCGGGGTTCCTCGCAGCCATTCGTGCGTGCGGACGACCGGGTCCTCAAGGAGGCGGGCGATGCGCGGGGCGGTCATCGCCGCGCGCGCCCTGGACGAGGGGCAAGGGCTACGGCAACCTCGACCGCCAGCAGCAGCTGATAGATCCCGACCGCTAGAAACGCGGCGGCGAAGAATCCCCCGGCGCCGTCGAGTACCAGTGTCAGTGCCCAGCCCCCGGCCGCAGCGGCGGGAGCCGAGGCGAGGTGCATGGCCGAAAACGGCCGCCGCGGCGGCTCGGGCGTCTCGAACGGATGCCAGATTCCGAAGACCGCGAGGACGATCAAACTGATCGAAACAAGCGCCCCCCGAGATAGGCGAAGACATCGGCGGGGTCGGGCTTGCCGAGCTGCCAGATTGCGAGCGAGCCTGTGCCCCAGACAACGAGCGTGAACCCATACGCGTTCGCCTGGTTGCTGAGCGCGAAGCGCAAGGCGTGCAGATAGCGCGACATACCGTGGGCGGCGCCGCCCTGCTTCACTCCGCCACGTCGTCCTGGCTGCGTGCAAAGGCGCGGAAGCTCGCATCGACCGCCCGCAGCGACTCGGCGAGCTGACGTCGCTCGTCGCGCAGGGCGACGAATGCCCGCATCAACCGCTCGTCCGCCTGTTTGCTCAGCCGCAGGATGGACACGCGCCGGTCGGCCCCAACGGAACGCTCGATCAACCCAGCCTCCTCGGCACGCTTCACAAGCTCCGTCACTGCCGGCTGCGGCAGCGACAGCTTCTTCACCAGCTCGCTCACGGTCGACGCCTCCCCGTCCCCAGTCTTGATCGCGAGCAAGAGGTCGTAGCGCTGCGAGGTCAGGCCAGCGCCAGCCGAGACGTCGTTGGTACGGGCAAGAAATCGACGCAGCGCAGACCGAAACGCGGCCGCCCGCTCCAACTCCGCCCTTGACACCCTTGAAGTCTTCTGCTTCCGCATAAGTTACATCATGTCATGATATAAACTCTGCGACGACGCCACCCCTCCCGACGAAAGAGGCGCGTCGATGGGTCCGCTGCCCGCTGCAGGGAGGAGGCCGTTGATGGCAGGGTCAGCGTCGGTTCGTTTCACCTTGGACGACGGCGAGGCCCTGGCCATCGCGGAGGAGGACGTCGACCGTTGACGCCGTTGCAACGACGAGCGTCAGCCCTGCGAAGACGACCGGGTGGTCGGCATTCTGGCCCAGGCCGATGCGGCGCATGAGGCTAACGCCGCAGGCCGAACTGCGCGCGCCGGCCTCCGCCGCCCGCGAGCGCACGGCGCAGCCCTCCGCCCAGACCACGAAGAAGAAGCAGCACGGAGCGCGCCCGAGATCGCACTCTCGGGCGCGCGGAGTTCGTTTCCTACCGGGCGAGGCCGCAGGCCTCGCCCGGTAAACAGAAGCGGCCCCGCTGAGTGGGGCCGCTTCCTTGCTTCGAGGGGGTTCGGGAGCCCCCGCCGCATCGGGGCTCACCGGGGGTGGTGCTTACAGAGAGCATCATCCCGGTCCGGCTCGGTTGACTCGTCCCCTTTCAGGTGGTTCACCGAGGCGCTTCACCGGGAAGCGCGCGCGGAACCCTCGAATGGGGGCCCGAGAGAGGGCGGCTCGCGCCGCCCTCTTCGTCACTCCTCTTCGCCTGCCGGCTCTTCGCCGTCGTCGTCGCTCGAGGCGGCGGGCTCGTCGGGCGGCACGGTCACCTTCTCGGGCGTGACCTCGCCCGGGATGAAGGTGATGTCCACCTCGTCGCCCGGCTCGCCCTCCGCGGTCACGGTGCGACCGACGAGGATCGTCGAGCCGGGCTCGAGCTGCCGGCCGAGCACGTAGTCGGCCAGCGGATCCTCGATGTAGCGCTGGATCGCACGGCGCAGCGGCCGGGCCCCCATCGCCGGGTCGTAGCCCTTGTCGACAAGGAGCTCCTTCGCCTCGTCGGTGAGCTCGATCGCGACCTCGTGCGTCGCCATCTGCTCGCGCAGGCGGCGGAGCTGCAGGTCGACGATGGTCGTGATCTCGTCCTTCGAGAGCTTGTGGAAGACGATGATCTCGTCGATCCGGTTGAGCAGCTCCGGCCGGAAGACCTTCTTCAGCTCGCCCATCACGCGGCCCTTCATCTCGTCGTACGAGAGCCCGGACTCGTCGCCGACGGTGAAGCCGAAGCCGGTGTTCTTCGAGATCTGAGCCGCGCCGAGGTTGGAGGTCATGATCACGATCGTGTTCCGGAAGTCGACGCGGCGCCCCTGGGCGTCGGTCAGCTTCCCCTCCTCGAGGATCTGGAGGAGGATGTTGAACACGTCGGGATGCGCCTTCTCGATCTCGTCGAGGAGGAGCACCGAGTACGGCTTGCGCCGCACGGCCTCGGTGAGCTGGCCGCCCTCGTCGTAGCCGATGTAGCCCGGGGGCGAGCCGACGAGCCGGGACACGGAGTGCTTCTCCATGTACTCCGACATGTCGACCTGGATCATCGCGTCCTCGTCGCTGAAGAGGAACTCGGCGAGCGTGCGCGCGAGCTCGGTCTTGCCGACGCCGGACGGCCCGAGGAAGATGAACGAGCCGGTCGGCCGCTTCGGGTCCTTGATCCCGGCGCGGGCGCGGCGGATCGACTTCGCGACGGCGACGATCGCCTCGTCCTGGCCGACGACGCGCTTGTGGAGCTCCTCCTCCATCTTGACGAGCCGCGCGGACTCGGCCTCGGTGAGCTTGAAGACGGGGATGCCCGTCCACATCGAGACGATGTCGGCGATCTCCTCCTCGCCGACCTGGGGCTGCTCCTCCTGGTTCTCGGAGGTGCGCCACTGCTCCTCGAGCTCCCGCTTCTTCTGCGTGAGCTTGCGCTCCTTGTCGCGGAGCGAGGCGGCCTTCTCGAACTCCTGATTCTCGATCGAGGCTTCCTTCTCCTTGCGGACGCGCTCGATCTCGTCCTCGAGCTCGCGGTAGCGGGGCGGCGCGGACATCGACTTGATGCGGAGCCGCGAGGCGGCCTCGTCGATCAGGTCGATCGCCTTGTCGGGCAGGTGGCGATCCTGGATGTAGCGGTCGGAGAGCTCGGCCGCGGCCTTGAGTGCGTCGTCGGTGATCGTCACGCGGTGGTGCGCCTCGTAGCGGTCGCGCAGGCCGCGCAGGATCTGCACGGAGTCGTCCACCGTGGGCTCCTCGACGCGAACCTGCTGGAAGCGGCGCTCGAGGGCGGCGTCGCGCTCGAGGTACTTGCGGTACTCGTCGAGCGTCGTGGCGCCGATCGTCTGCAGCTCGCCGCGAGCCAGCGCCGGCTTGAGGATCGAGGCCGCGTCGATCGCGCCCTCGGCCGCGCCCGCGCCGACGAGGTTGTGGAGCTCGTCGATGAACAGGACGATGTCGCCGCGCTGCTGGATCTCCTTCATGACCTTCTTCAGCCGCTCCTCGAACTCGCCGCGGTACTTGGAGCCGGCGACGAGGGCGGCGAGGTCGAGGCTGTAGATCTGCTTGCCCTTGAGGATCTCCGGAACCTGGTTGGAGGAGATGCGCTGGGCGAGGCCCTCGACGATCGCCGTCTTGCCGACGCCCGGCTCGCCGATCAGCACCGGGTTGTTCTTCTGGCGCCGCGCGAGGATCTGCATGATCCGCTCGATCTCCGTCTGGCGGCCCACCACCGGGTCGAGCTTGCCCTCCTGCGCCTGCTTCGTGAAGTTGCGGCCGAACTGGTCGAGCAGCTTCGAGGACTTGGACTTCTCGCCCGCCGGGCCACCCGCACCCGCCTGCCGGCGGCCGGGGCCCGAGAGCATGCGGATGATCTCGTTGCGGATCTTCTCCGCGTCGGCGTCGAAGTCGAGCAGGATCCGGGCCGCGACGCCTTCGTTCTCGCGCACGAGGCCGAGCAGGATGTGCTCGGTGCCGATGTAGTTGTGGCCGAGGGACAGCGCTTC
>DASXDE010000060.1:0-19923 GCA_036490825.1 Gaiellaceae bacterium | reverse complement strand
CGAGGTCCAGCGCGTCGTCGAGCACGACGACCGCGGTCGCGGCGTCCTGCCCCATGTCGTGCAGGATCGTGCGCTCGGTGCGACCGGCGAGGATCGGATCGGCGATTCCTTCGACCCACACCCGCGTGCGGCGCCCGCCGCCGCGCTCGTCTCCGGTGATCGGCTCGAGCGCGTAGATGCGGTCGGCCCGCGCCCACTTGCCGAACCCGAGGAAGACCATCTGCTCCGCCACGTCATCATTGTCCGTCATGGAGGAGCTGCGCGTCCAGGGCCTGGCGCTCAGCTACTCGCCGGCCGGAGAGATGAGTCCCAGGGCGAGCCGACTCGCGGCCGCTTCGAGGCCCAAGCCGCGGACGCGCTCGCAGTGGCGGCCGCGCTCGGAGCGAAGCGCGTCGGGCTCTGGGGGTTCAGCCAGGGCGCCTGGGTGGCGCCGCTAGCGGCGAAGTTCTCCGCCGACGTGGCCACGATGCCGGGCCGCCTCCGGATCTCGCGGCGGCGCTCGACGAGCCGTGGTTCCCGCTGACCTACCTTCCGCCGTCCACGTTCGACGAGGAGGCGAAGCGACGGTGGATCGCGGAGATGGACTTCGACCCACGGCCGGTCTTCGCCGCCGTCCGGGTCCCGGTGCTCGCGTTCTACGGAGCGCTGGACTCGACGTCGCCGGTCGAGCCGAGCGTGGCCGCCTGGCCCTCCCACGCAGAGGTGGTCGTGATCCCCGAGGCCGAGCACGACCTCACGCTCCCCGACGGACGGCTTGCGCCGCTCTACGAGCAGACGCTCGTCGAATGGCTCAGCTGAAGAACGTGTCCTCGTGCGAGTACGGCGGTGAGCACACGCAGAGGATCAGCAGCTCGCTCGTCCCGTCGTTCTCGAGCGTGTGCCAGGCGCCCGGTGGGATCAGGATCGCGTCGCCCGGGCGCACGGTGCGCGTCTCGCCGTCGACCTCGAGCGCGCCGGAGCCCTTCGTGACGAAGTAGATCTCCTCTGTCCGGCCGTGGTAGTGGCGCTCGGTCGCCTGGCCCGGCTCGAGCGCGGCCTCGGCGAGGCTCTGCGCGGGCGTGCGGTGCAGCTCGCGGATCGTCGAGCCGTCCTTCGTCGTGAACGGCTCGGCGCGGTCGAGGCTCTGCAGATTCACAGGGCGGATGCGAGGACCTCGGCGACGCGCTCCTGCGCGGCCGACTCGATCCCGGTGAAGAACGGCAGCGCGAGCGAGCGCGAGCTGGCGTCCTCGGCGACCGGGCAGAGCCCCTCCGCGAAGCCGAAGCGCTCGCGCATGTACGGCTGCAGGTGGATCGAGGGCAGGTAGCGGTTGTAGCCGATCTCCTCACGCTCGAAGGTCGCGATCACCCGCTCGCGCGCCGCGGCGTCCGGGAAGAGCACGACGTAGACGAACCACGATCGTGTGTGCGCCGCGTCGTCGTCGCAGGGCAATTCGACGCCTGCGATCCCGCGCAGCAACTCGTCGTAGCGCCGGGCGGCCTGTCCCCGAAGCGCGAGGATCTCGTCGAGCCGCTCGAGCTGCCCGATCCCGAGCGCGGCCGCGATGTCGCTGAGGCGGTAGTTGAAGCCCAGCCGGACGTGCTCGAGCCAGCCACCCGGCTCGGGACGGCCCTGGTTCCGCAGCGAACGGACGAGGTGCCATTCCTCCTCGGAGTGCGTGATCACCATCCCGCCCTCGCCCGTCGTGATCTGCTTGTTCGGATAGAACGCGAAGACGCACGAGATGCCCTGGGAGCCGATCGGCGCGCCGCGGTACTCGGCGCCGAGCGCCTCGCAGGAGTCCTCGATCAGCGCGAGGCCGTGCCGGTCGGCGATCGCCCGCAGCTCGTCGAGCTCGCACGGATAGCCGTAGATGTCGACCGCGACGATCGCCTTCGTCCGCTCGGTGATCGCGGCCTCGACCGCGGCAGGATCGAGATTGAGCGTCCGCGGGTCGATGTCGGCGAAGACGGGGATCCCGCCCTCGTACATGAAGCAGTTCGCGCTCGCGGCGAACGAGTACGGCGACGTGATCACCTCGTCGCCCGGCTCGATGCCCGCCGACACGCAGAGTAGATGGAGCCCCGTCGTGCCGGAGGAGACGGCCGCCGCGTAGGGGGCCCCGATCCGCTCCGCGACCAGCTCCTCGAAGCGGTCGATCGTGGGGCCGAGCGAGAGCCGGCCAGAGCGCAGGATCTCGAGGACGAGCTCCTCCTCCCGCTCGCCGAGGTACGGCCCCGAGAGCGGGACCGGCGTCACCTGCTGCTTCACGCCTGTTCGGCGTGATTGGCGGCGGGCGCGAACTCGAGCCACTGACTCCAGCGGTCGCTGCGCCCGTGCACCGTGTCGAGGTACGCCTCCTGGATCTCCTGCGTGACGGGGCCGGGCGGCCCGATGAGCTGGTCGTCGACCTCGCGGATCGGCGTCACCTCGGCGGCCGTCCCGACCATGAAGACCTCGTCCGCGAGGTACAGGTCGGTGCGGATGATCGGCTTCTCGACGACCCGATGGCCGAGATCCTGTGCGATCTGGATCACCGAGTCACGGGTGATGCCGACGAGAATCGAGGCGGCCAGGTCCGGCGTGTAGATGACGCCGTCGCGGACGAGGAAGATGCTCTCGCCCGAGCCGTCGGCGACATAGCCCTCGGGGGTGAGGAGGATCGCCTCGTCGTACCCGGCTCGGTTCGCCTCGCCCACGGCGAGCATCGAGTTGAGGTAGACGCCCGTGGCCTTCGCGACGTGCGGGATCACGTTGGCCCCCACGCGCTGCCAGCTCGAGACCTTGGCGCGGATCCCGTTCTGCTGTCCCTCCTCGCCGAGGTAGGCGCCCCACGGCCACGACATGATCGCGACGTCGATCGGGTTGCCGACCGCCGAGACGCCGAGCTCGCCGTAACCCACGAAGGCGATCGGCCGGAGGTAGCACGACGGCAGCTCGTTGGCGCCGACCACGTCCCACGTCGCGGTGCGCAGCTCGTCGACCGAGTACGGGAGCTCCATGTAGAGGAGCTGCGCCGAACGGTGCAGCCGCTCGAGGTGGTCGGTCAGGCGGAAGACCGAGGTGCCGCGCTCGGTCTCGTATGCACGGATCCCTTCGAAGACGCCGGAGCCGTAGTGCAGCCCGTGCGTGCCGACGTGGATCGTCGCGTCGCCCCAGTCGACCAGCTCGCCGTTCATCCAGATCTTCTTCGTCTCGCGCATCTGCGGCTCGTCCCTTCGGTCGGGTGCTGGCGCCGGAATCGTACCGTGGGCGCTACGTGAGATCGGCTGTGCGGGCCTGCGTAAGCCGTAACAGGTCGGCGGGAGCGAGCCCGGCCATGTGGCGCTCGGAGCCGGCCCCGACCCAGACGCGGTCGTGGATCAGGAGGTCTCCCGCCATCAACACCTGCGAAACGCCGGGCGCCGGGAACGGCGCGACGCCGCCCGGCTCGAACCCCGTCGCGGCGAGGACCTCGTCGGGGCGTGCGACACGGGCGGCCTTGGCGCCGGCCGCGGCTGCGACCTTCCGCTCGTCGGCGCGCCGGTCGCCGGGGACGAGTGCAAGGGTCGGGCGACCGTCGCAGACGAAGAGGAGCGACTTGACGATCTGCGCGCGGGAGCTGCCGACGGCCTTCGCCGCGGCGCTTGCGGTCGGCGTCCCCTCGGGGAACTCCTCGACCCGCGCGTCGGCCCCGCTCCGCCGGAGCACCTCTGCGACCCGCGCGACGGGCTCCGGCCAGCGCTCCACGGCGTCACCGTACCCCGGCGAACCCCGGCGGCGCAGCCGCGCGTTGTTCTCCCGGGAGACGACACAGTCGAAGGGAGACGAAGGTGGACGAACAGGAACGCCGGGCGACGACGGAATCGCTCTTCCGGGACGTGAACGAGCGAATCGCCGAGACGTCGGACCATGTGCAGAGCGATCGCACCGAGTTCGTCTGCGAGTGCTCCGACCCGAGCTGCACCCACCGCGTGTCGGCCAGCCTCGCCGAATACGAGCAGGTCCGCGACGAGCCGACGACGTTTCTCGTCATGCCGGGACACGAGCAAGCGGACATCGAGCGCGTGATCGCCGACCGGGGGCGCTTCCGGATCGTGGACAAGGTGCAGGCCGCCGTGCGGCGGACGGTGGTCCGGCTCGACCCGCGCCGGCGACGTCCGCCGAGGCCGGGCGAGACGTAGGCGGCTACCCGGCGAGAGGCCCGAGCTCGAGAACGCGGGCGTCGTCGAAGCCCTCGCCGCGCAGCCACTCGACGAGCTCCGCCGGCGGCGCGGAGTCGACGGTGAGCGCCATCAGCGCCTTGCCCCCGCGCCGGCTGCGCGAGACGGTCATGCCGGCGATGTTGATGCCGGCCTCGCCGAACCTCGTTCCCACCCGCCCGATCACCCCGGGGACGTCGTCGTAGCGGCAGAGCACGAAGAGCGGCGCGAGCTCCAGGTCGATCTCGAAGCCGAGGATGTTGACGAGCCACGGTCGGTGGTCGCTGCCGATCGTCGTGCCGGCGACGTCGACCTGCGAGTCGCCGCTGCGCAGCTCGACACCGACGAGGTTCGTGTAGTCACGGGCCGTCCGCGACCGCTCCTCCCTCACTTCGATCCCGCGCTCGGCGGCGATGAGGGGGGCGTTGACGTAGTTCACCGGACGGTCGGCGCGGCCCTGGAACGCGCCGTTGAGGGCGGCGACCGTGAGCAGGCGCGTGTCGTAGTCGGCGAGTGCGCCGTCGACCGTGATCACGAACTCCTCGGCTGCGCCGTCGGCGAGCTCCATCGCGATGCGCCCGAGCCGGGCGGCGAGCGGCACGTACGGCCCGAGCACCTCGAGGTCGTCGGCGCCGATCACGGGGATGTTGACCGCGTTCGTGACGAGGCCCCCCTCGAGCGCGGCGGTCACCTGCTCGGCCACGATCACGCCGGCGCGGTCCTGCGCCTCCCCGGTCGACGCGGCGAGATGCGGGGTGACGACGACGTTGTCGAGCTCGAGCAGCGGCCCGGAGTACGGCTCGCTCTCGAAGACGTCGAGCGCTGCCCCCGCGACTCGGCCCGAGCCGAGCGCCCCGACCAACGCCTCCTCGTCCACGAGCTCGCCGCGGGCGGCGTTCACGATCCGGACGCCCGGTCGCATCGCCTCGAACGCGGCCGCGCCGACCGACCCGCGCGTCTCGGCGGTGAGCGGCAAGTGCAGCGTCAGGAAGTCCGCGACGGCGTAGACGTCCTCGGGGGTCTCGAGGCGCTCGGCGCCAAGCTCGCGGAAGCGCTCGGCCGCCACGTACGGGTCGTACGCGACGACGCGCATCCCGAGCCCGAGCGCGCGGCGCGCCACCTGCTGCCCGATCCGGCCGAAGCCGAGCACGCCGAGCGTCTTGCCCGCAAGCTCGGTGCCGCCGTAGGCGCTCCGCTCCCAGCGGCCCTGCTTGAGCGCGGCATGCGCCTGCGGGATGTTCCGCGCGAGCGCGACGAGGAGCCCGATCGTGTGCTCCGCGGCGGAGACGACGGTGGAGTCCGGTGTGTTCGCGACGATGATCCCGCGTCGCGTCGCCGCCTCGACGTCGACGTTGTCGACGCCGACACCCGCGCGGCCGATCACCTTCAGCCGTTCTGCACGCTCGATCAGGTCGGCCGTCATCTTGGTCGCCGAGCGGACGACGATCGCGTCGTAGCGGTCGATGATCTCCTCGAGCGCGCTCTCTGCGTCGACGTCGACGTCGAAGCGGGAGCGGAGCAGGTCGATCCCCGCCTCGGAGATCTCTTCGCGAACCAGGACGCGTGGAGTCACGTTCGCGACGGTTCGGCGCTGAAGCCCTCGAGCGCCGCGGTGACCGCGACGCCTCGCTCGACGTCGGCGCCGAGATCGGCCAGCACGAGCTCGACCGCCGCGATCTGCGTCGTGATGTCGAAGACGTCGAACCAGCCGATGTGGCCCAGGCGGAAGATCTTCCCCTTCAGCTCGCCCTGTCCATTCGCGATCGTCATCCCGAAGCGGTCGCGAAGGCCCCGGATCAGGTCGCCCGAGTCGATACCTGCGGGCGCGCGCGCGGCCGTCACGACGGCGCTCCGGTCCTCGTCCGGAGAGAGGAGCTCGAGCCCGAGCGCCTTCACCCCGGCGCGCGCAGCCCGGCCGAGCCGCACATGGCGCTCGAACGCCGCCTCCAGCCCCTCCTCGAGCAGCAGGTCGAGGGCGACGTCGAGCCCGGCGACGAGCGAGACGGGGAGCGTGACCGGCGCGTCGAGCGTCTGCTGCGCCTTCCGCGTCCGCTCCCAGTCGAAGTAGAACCGTGGCGAGGAGCCCGTGGCCGCCAGTGCGGCCTCGGAGACGGCGGCGAGACCGAGGCCCGGTGGCGACATGAGGGCCTTCTGCGAGCCGGAGACGACGACGTCGAGCCCCCAGGCGTCGGTCTCGCAGGGCAGCGCGGCGAGGCTCGAGACGGCGTCGACGACCACGAGCGCGCCGGCCTCCTTCGCCGCTGCGGCGAGGGCGCGCACGTCGGCGACGACTCCCGTGGACGTCTCGGACTGGACGAGCCAGACGGCCTTCGCCTCCCGCTCGCGCAGGCGTGCGCGGAGGTCGTCCGCGTCGGGCGTCTCTCCCCACGCGTAGCGGAGCACGTCGAGGTCCGCCCCGTACGCCGTGGTCATCGCGACCCAGCGCTCGCCGAAGCTCCCGGCCGAGACCACGAGATGCGGCTCGCCGGCCGTGACGAGGTTCGCGACGGCCGACTCGAAGGCGCCGGTGCCCGAGGCGCCGAAGAGGAGCACGTCGCTCTCCGTCCGGCAGACCTCGCGCAGGCGGGTGAGGACGCGCTCGTAGACCGGAAGGAAGTCGGGGCTGCGGTGGTGGAGGACGGGCCTGCCGAGGGCGGCCAGCACCTCGGGCGGCACCGGCGTCGGGCCGGGCGTGAAGAGGTAGCGCTTCGTCGCCACCTCCCGAGCGTAGAGGAAGCTTCCCCGCCGCTGCCCACCTCTCGATTCGTGTCTCGATTCGTGGCCGTTGAGGAGAGTCGTGGGCGGGGGTCTACGCTGCGCGGGTGGACGCGCTCGTGGCCTTCGCCGCCGCATTGCTCGCCCTTCGCCTGGCGGGCCTGCTCGCGGGGCGGTACAGGAGCAGCCGGCGGCCGGAGCTGCTCGCCTGGTCGGCGGGGCTCGCCGCGTACGCGGTCGCCGCCGCCGCGATCGCGTGGGGCGAGGCGGCGGGATGGGACGCCCGAGCCTTCCGCGTCTACTACGCCGCCGGGGCGCTCCTCACCGCGCCCCTGCTCGGCGCCGGCTCGCTCCTCCTCGCCGGCCGCCGCCGCGCCGCGCCGGTGGCGCTCGTCTACATCGGCCTCGCGGTCGGCGTCTCGCTGGCGGTGCCGGTGCACGGCGCCTTCGCGGCGCACGGGATCCCGGCCGCGCAGGATCATCTCGCCTTCCTCCCCTCCCGGCTGCTCGCGATCCTCGCCAACGCGCTCGGCACGCTCGCGGTCGTCGTCGTCGCGCTGCGCTCCATTCGGCGGCGCCCGCTCGGGAACGGGCTGATCGTGGCCGGCATCGCCGCGGCGGCGACGGGCAGCGGCCTCGCTGGACTGGGCGCCGCTGGGAGCGCCTTGGGGATTGCCGTCGGCGCGGTGCTCCTTTACGGAGGATTCGTCGCTCCCGCGCACATTCCGCGGGTTTTTCCCCGCAAAATCGCCCGTTCCTGAGTTACAAGCGTTGCCTTCCCAGCGCACAAACGTTGCGCCTGTAGCTACCCTCCCGCCAACGATCGCATAAGCCGCGCCGAGCGGTGCACGCCTCAGTGCGCCTTTCCCGCCCGCTTGGCCTCCGACTTGCAATCGACCTGGGGAGGTACGACTTGCGGCGCTTCATCCTGGCCTGCGGGCTCCTGCTCGCGTTCGCAGGCATGGCCACTGCGGCGGCTGCCGCCGTAGGGTCCGGAAACACCAACCTGAGCACGACCTCGACCTCGAGCACGGTCACGGTCACGACGAGCTCGAATGCGACGGCCCGCCCGCGCGCAGCGAAGCGCACGGTGACCTACTGGAGCCGCCACGTGCAGCGCTTTCGGGCGGGAACCCGGCGCTGGCTGGCCGTGATCCACGGACGTCCGGTGGTGCACGTCGCGCGCTCCCGTTCGCTGGCCGCGCACTCGGTCCTGCGCTTGCGGCGGCTCGCGAGGATCTGGCGCCACCGCGAGCACGCGGCCTGGTGGCGCGCGAACCATCCGCCCGACTTCGCCGGCTGGCTCTGCATCCACCACTACGAGGGAAGCTGGACGGACGCCGGCGGCCCGTACTGGGGCGGTCTGCAGATGAACCTGTCCTTCCAGGCGACGTACGGTGGCTGGCTGCTGCGGCACAAGGGCACAGCCGACCACTGGAGCCCGCTCGAGCAGATCTGGGTCGCCGTGCGCGCCTCGCGCTCGCGCGGCTTCTCGCCGTGGCCCAACACGGCACGCTACTGCGGCATGATCTAGACGCCCTTTTCCGCATAGTCAAGCGCTTTCGGCGGCCCGCGACAGCGGGCCGTCGTCATATTGGCGTCAATTCGACTTGACAATGACATCATGGTGATGTCATAGTGCCTGCCATGCAGATCGACGGTCACATCCAGGCGCTCCGGGAGGACATCGTGCGTGTCGCGGCGCTCGGCGACGATGCCACGTCGCGTGCGGCGGACCTGCTCTCGGTCGCGCTCGAGGCGTCCCTGGGACGGCGGATCCAGGACGTCCTCGCCGAAGCGGCGCTCGAGCTCAACTCGCAGCTCGACGCCGCGCACGTCGAAGTGCGCATCGCAGGCCGCGACCCCGAGCTCGTGCTCGTCCGCGAGGACGGCTCCGTCCCGGAAGCGGTCGACGAGGCGTTCTCGGCTCGGATCACGCTGAGGCTCCCCGAGAGTCTCAAGCAGCGGATCGAGTCCGCCGCCGCGCGCGAAGGCGCGTCCGTCAACACGTGGCTCGTTCAGGCGCTCCAGCGCTCGACCGAGTCGCGCCGTTCGTCCATGTCCGGCAGCCGCAACCGCCTGACCGGTTACGGCCGCAGCTGAGAGGAGGAGCCATGTTCGCAGACCACCATCTCCCGTACGACAAGCCGGAGCGCACGCTCCGCCCCGACCGCCGCCCGCTCCCGCGCGAGAGCGAGATCCGGCTCCGCGTCAAGCGGGCCCGGAGCCGCGGGGAGTCCTGAGGATGCTCCAGCACACCTACCAGACCCCGCTCCCGGTCACCCTCGAGGTGGCGATCCCGAGCGGTGACATCGACGTCGAGACCGGCGGCGCCGACGAGACGTCGCTGACGATCGACGGCGACGAGCGGATGCTCGAGCACGTCGAGGTCCGCCAGGACGGCGACCGGGTCATCGTGAAGCTCGTCGACAAAGGGAAGCTCGGGATCTCGTTCTCCGGCACCGGGTTCTCGCTCGGCTCGTTCAGCTTCGGCATGGGCGGGCTGCGGGTCCGCGCACGCGTACCGCACGGCGCCGCGGTCACGGTCAAGACCGCGTCGGCCGACACCGAGCTCGGCGGTCAGTTCGCGAGGCTCGAGGTGAACTCGGCCTCGGGCGACGTCCGGCTGCGCGGTGAGGTCGCCGAGAACGCGACGGTGAAGACCGTCAGCGGCGACGTCGAGCTCGACCGGGTCGACGGTGACCTGCTGGTGCAATGCGTCTCGGGCGACGTGCATGCCCGCGCGATCGCCGGCTCCGTCGACACGAAGTCGGTCTCCGGCGACATTCGCCTCGAGTCGCTCACGGCCGGCGAGGTTCGCTTCACCAGCGTGTCGGGCGACATCGAGGTCGGCATCGCGCCGGGATCGCTGCTCGACGTCGACGCAGGCTCGACTTCGGGCGACCTCTCCTCCGAGGTGCCGCTCGCGAGCGAGCCGCCGGCCGGCGAGGAGGCCGCGACCGGACCGACCGTCGTCCTCCGCGGCCGCACCGTCAGCGGCGACGTTCGCGTCTTCCGCGCAGGCTGATGCCGGGCGAGGCGGCAGCGGCTTCGGCGCCGGTCTCGGTCCTGCGCAACCGGCCTCTCGCGGCGCTCTTCGGCGCCGAGGTCCTCTCCACCACCGGTTCGCAGATGACGTGGCTCGCCCTGCCGTGGTTCGTCCTCGTCACCACCGGCTCGAAGGAGATGGCGTTCGTGATCGCGGCGGAGGCCGCCGGATATGCCCTCTTCGGGATCCCGAGCGGATCGCTGCTCGAGCGCCTCGGCCCCCAGCGGACGATGCGCCTCTGCGACGCCTCACGCGCGCCGCTGATGCTGCTCGTGCCCGTGCTGCACTGGACCGGGCACCTGACGCTGCCGATCCTGCTCCTCCTCGCGTTCGTGCTCGGGGTCGCGGGCACGCCGTACGGCGCCGCGCAGCGCGTCGTCGTGGCGGAGATCCTCGACGAGGACGAGGCGTCGGTCGAGCGTGCCAACGCGCTGCTCCAGGGCGCGACGCGAATCACGATGCTCTGCGGCCCTGCGCTCGGAGGCGTCCTCATCGCCGCTTTCGGCGCCCCCGTCGTGCTCGTCGCCGACGCTGCAAGCTACGTCGTCGCCTTCGCGCTCGTGACGCTGCTCGTGCCGGTGGCCCGCCCCGTCCGGGGGGAGGAGGCGGAGGATGCCCGCGGCCTGCTCGCAGGCGTTCGCTACCTCCTCCACGACCCGCTCATGCGCGGCTGGACGGCCGCGATCGTGGTCGGCGACGCCGCCTTCTCGGTTCTCTTCGTCGCGATTCCCGTGCTCGTCGTAGCCCATTACGGCGCCGACCCGCGCCTCGCCGGCGCGTTCCTGGCCGCCTGGGGTGTCGGCGCGGTCACGGGGAACGTGTTCGCGTACCGCAGCGAGCGGATCGGCGGGCTGCGCCAGGCGGCGCCGCTCGTGCTCGTGCAGGCCGCGCCGGTCTGGGCGCTCGCCGCGCCCCTTCCCGCGGCTGCGATCGGGGGCGCGCTCGCGCTGTCGGGGATCGCGAACGGGCTCGTCAACCCGACTCTCCATGCCTTTCTCACGCTCAGGCCGCCGGTCGCCGTCCGGGCGAAGGCGCTGACGGCCACCTTCACGGCCTCGAGCCTCGGCACGCCGATCGCGCTCGCGGCGGCGGCGCTCGCGTTCCCGGCGTACGGCTCGCGGCACGTCGTCGCCGTCGCCGCCGCGGGCCAGCTGGCCGCGATGAGCTACGCCGCCTTCGTCACGCTCCGCCACCTGGCGCGGGAGCGCGCCTGATGCGCCGCCTCCTCTCCTACCGCGAGGCGCGCCTGCTGGTCGCCGGCCAGACGATGTCGGCCTTCGGCGACTGGGCGATGTTCATCGTGATGGCGGTCTGGATGAAGACCCTGACCGGCTCGAGCGCCCGCGCGGGGCTCGTCTTCTTCGTCCTCGCCATTGGCAACCTCGCCGGGCCGCTCGGCGGCCTCCTCGCCGACCGAGTGCGGCGCCGCCCGCTGATGATCGTCACCGACTGCACGCTCGGCGCCTCCGTCCTCGTGCTCCTGTTCGTGCACGACAAGGGAGACGCGTGGCTGATCTACCTCGTCGCGCTCCTCTACGGCGTCGGCGGGTCCGTCTTCTATCCGGCGCGCGCGGCGTTGCTGCGCCTGATGCTGCCCGAGGAACTGCTCGCTGATGCGAACGGTGCCCTCTCCTCGACCCAGCAGGGGCTGCGCATCGTCGCGCCGCTCGCCGGAGCCGGCCTCTACGCGGCCTTCGGCGGCGGCGTCGTCGCCGTCCTCGACGCCGCGACCTTCGCCGGCTCGGCGGTGTTCCTCTCGCGGATGCGGGTGCCCGAGGAGAAGCCCGCTCCGCCGGAGCATCACTTCCTGCGCGAGGTGACGGCCGGCATCGAGCACGTGTGGCGGACCCTGCCGCTGCGCCAGATCGTGATCGGGACGACGATCGCGCTGCTCGTGGTGGGCTTCACCGAGACGCTGATCTTCTCGATCATCGCGCACCTCGGCCACAAGCCCTCCTTCTTCGGCGTCCTGGCGACGCTGCAGGGCGCCGGCGCGATCGCGGGCGGGATCACTGCCGGGGCGATCGTGCGCCGGATCGGCGAGGTACGGAGCGTGGGGATCGGCCTCGGGCTGTTCGGCGTGTGCGGCCTGCTGCTGGCGATCCCCTCGCTGCCGGTCGTGCTCCTCGCCTTCCCGGTCGCGGGCGTCGGCATCTCGTGGCTGATCGTCGGCTTCAACACCGCCGTGCAGACGCGGACGCCGCTCGCGATCCAGGGGCGGGTGTCGGCCGCGTCTGAGGTCTCGGTCTCGCTCGCGCAGACCGTGTCGATCGCGACGGGAGCCGCGCTCTCCACACTCGTCGACTACCGCATCCTGCTCGTCGCGATGGCGGCGGTCGTCGTCGCGAGCGCGGTCTACCTCCTGACGCGAAGGGAAGAGTCAGAGGCGCGGGCCGCGGAGCAGCTCCTGGCGTGAGCCAGGTACCGCTCCGCCGCAACCGCGACTTCGTCCTGCTCCAGCTCGGGCAGGGCTTCTCGACGCTCGGCTCGACGTCGACCTACGTCGCCTACCCGCTGCTCGCGCTCGCCCTGACGCACTCCCCGGCCAAGGCGGGCGCCGTCGGGTTCGCGAACGTGCTCCCCTACGCCCTGTTCGCACTCCTCGCCGGCGTCGTCGCGGACCGGGTCGACCGCAGGCGGCTGATGATCGCGATGGATCTCGTCCGGGCGGCGGCGATGGCGAGCATCGTCGCGGCGCTGGCGGCCGGCGTGCTCACGTTCTGGCAGGTCGCGGCCGTCGCGTTCGTCGAGGGCTCGGCCTTCGTCTTCTTCAACATCGCGGAGGTCGGGGCGCTGCGGTCCGTCGTGCCGGGACGGCAGTTGCCGGCGGCCGCCGCGGCGGAGCAGTCGCGGTATGCGGCGGTCACGGTCGCCGGCCCGAGCCTCGGCGGCGCGCTCTTCGGACTCGGCCGCTCGCTGCCGTTTCTCGCCGACGCCGTCTCGTACGCGGCGTCGATCCTCACGCTCGTCTGGATGCGGACGCCGTTCCAGGAGGTGCGCGAGCGCGACCCGGCGCCCTTGCGGGCACAGGTCCGCGAGGGCATCGCCTGGCTCTGGGCGAACGCCTACCTGCGGACGAGCGCCCTCATCTTCGCGGGCGGGAACTTCGTCTTCTCGGGGATCTACCTCGTCTTCGTCGTCATCTCGAAGCGGCACGGGCTCTCGCCCGCTGCCATCGGCGCTCTGATCGCCGTCTTCGGCGGCGCGAGCCTCGCCGGCTCGCTCGCCGCGCCCCGGATCGCGAAGCTCCTCTCGATGCGAGCGATCATGCTCGGCAACGAGTGGCTGAGCGCCGCGATCGTCCTCTGCGCGATTGCGCCCGGCCCCTATGTCCTGCTCGCCTGCACGCTCCCGATCGCCTTCTTCTCACCCTCCCTCAACTCCGTCGTGATCGGCTACCGGACGGCGATCACGCCGGACCATCTCGTGGGCCGCGTCAGCAGCGTCGCCCGGAACCTCGCCCAGCTTGCCGCCCCGCTCGGACCGCTCACCGCCGGGCTGCTGCTGGCCTCGTTCTCGGCGCGCTCGACGATGCTCGTCCTCGGCGGCCTGGCGCTTGCGCTCGCCCTCTGGACGACCGCGAGCCCCTCGATCCGGAACGCGCCCAGCCTCTCGGAACTCGACGACGCAGGCCCCGCTGCGACGATGGAGGCGTGACCGCGCCCACACCGCTGCGGCGAAATCGCGACTTCCTGCTCCTCCAGACCGGGCAGCTGCTCTCGACCTTCGGGGCGACGATGTCGACGATCGCGTACCCGCTGCTCGCGCTGGCGGTCACCGGCTCGGCGGCGAAGGCCGGCTACGTCGGCGCGATCGAGTTCACGCCCGTCGTGCTGCTGAGCGCCGCTGCCGGCGTGGCTGCCGACCGCTACGACCGGCGGTGGCTGATGATCGCGTCGGACGCCGTCGGTGCGGCGGCTCTCGGCGTTCTCGCGGCGGCCGTGTTCACGCACCACGCGAGGTTCTGGCTGATCCTGCTCGTCGCGTTCGTCGACACCACTGCCGCCGTCGTCTACCGCGCGGGAGCGAGCGGCGCGTTCAGGGCGGTCGTCCCGCGGCCGCAACTCGCCGACGCGGCCAGCGTCGCCTACGGCCGCGCGTCGGCCGTACGGCTCGCGGCGCCGCCCGCCGGCGGGGTCCTGTTCGGGCTCTCGCGCGGGCTCCCGTTCCTCGCCGACGCGATCTCCTACGCCTTCTCCACCGCGGCGCTGCTGCTCATGCGGACGCGGTTCCAGGAGGAGCGCGAGCCCGGGACACGCACCCACTTCCGCGAGGGGCTCGCCTACTTCTGGCGGATTCCCTTCCTGCGCACCACGATCGGGATGGTGGCCGTCAGCAACCTCGCCGCCTCGGGAGCGCCGATCGCGGTGATCGTCCTCGCCCACCGGCACGGCTTCTCGAGCGCTGCGATCGGCGGGTTCATCGCCCTCCAGGGGGTGGCCCTGCTCGCCGGGTCGACCGTCTCACCGCTGCTGCGGCGCCTCTTCCCGATGCGCGCGATCCTGCTCTCGGAGTTCTGGATGGCGCTCGTCTTCGGAGCATTCCTCGCCTATCCGAGCGTCTACGTGCTCGCGCTCGCCGTCTCGCTGCACGCGTTCTGGTTCCCGAACACCGACTCGGCGATGACCGCCTACTCGTACGCGCTCATCCCGGATCGCCTGCTCGGACGGGCGATGGCGGCCTCCAACACGCTCCGGGCGGCGTCGGCGCCGATCGGGCCGCTCGCGGCCGGCCTGCTGCTCAGCCACACGTCCCCGCGCCTCACCATCCTCGTGCTCGCCGCGCCGGTCGTCGTCGCCGCCGTGCTCGGGACGCTCAGCGCCTCGATCCGCGACCTGCCTAGCCTCGAAGCTTCTCCCGCAGCAGCCGGTTGACGACCTTGGGGTCGGCCTTGCCCTGCGTCTCGCGCATCACCTGGCCGACGAGGAAGCCGAGCACGCCCTCCTTGCCGCCGCGGTAGGTCTCGACCTGCTCCGGGTGCGCGGCGATCACGGCGTCGATCACGGGGCCGAGCGTCTCCTCGTCGCCGAGCGCCGTCCTGGCGAGATAGTCGTCCGCGTCGATCGGCCCCTCGGCCGCGGCGGCGAACGCCTCGTCGAGCGCCTCGCGCGTCACGTTCGCCTGCACGATCCGCGCGAGCGCGGCCGCATTGCCGGGCAGGAAGTCGCCGCGGTTCATCGCGACCGCCGCCGCCTCCCTCCACCCCACGCCCTCGGCCGCGAGCGCCTCGGCCTTCCACTCCTTGCCGGTCGTGACGAGCTCGGCCGCGGAGGCGAAGCCGAGCTCCGCTCCCAGCCGCCGGATCCGATCGGCCGGCAGCTCCGGCACCTCCGCCCGCAGCCGCTCGACGAGCTCGGCCGGCGGCTCGACCGGGACGAGGTCGGGCTCAGGGAAGTAGCGGTAGTCGTCCGCCTCCTCCTTCGAGCGGTGCACGGTCAGCCGATCGGTGTCGGGGTCGTAGTCGTAGGTCGACTGCACGACCTCCTCCCCGGCCTCGTGCGCCCCGACCTGCTGCCGGAACGCGGCCTCGATCGCCCGGCCGATGAAGGTGAACGAGTTCATGTTCTTGATCTCCCAGCGGGGGCGGAAACCCTCCTCGCCGGCGCGCCGCACCGAGACGTTGACGTCCGCCCGCAGCGTTCCCTCCTCCATCCTCGCGTCCGAGATCCCGAGCTCGACGATGGTCTGCCGGAGCAGGCGGACGTACGCCATCGCCTCGTCGGCGGAGCGGAGGTCGGGCGCGCTGACGATCTCGAGCAGAGGCGTGCCGCCGCGGTTGAAGTCGACCAGGCTGTAGTCCGCGCCGACCGAGCGGCCGGTCGCGCCGCCGGCGTGCACCGTCTTCGCCGCGTCCTCCTCGAGATGCGCGCGCACGACGCCGATTTCGCGCTCGCCGTCGGCCGTCGGCAGGAGGAAGCGGCCCGGCCCGCAGAGGGGCGCCTCGTACTGGCTGATCTGGTAGCCCTTCGGCAGGTCGGGATAGAAGTAGTTCTTCCGCGCGAAGACCGCGCGCCCGGCGATCTCGCAGTCCAGTGCGAGGCCGAGCAGGATCGTCATCTCGATCGCGCGCCCGTTCGGGACGGGCAGGGCGCCGGGGTGAGCGAGGCAGACCGGACACGTGTGCGTGTTCTCGGCGCCGCCGTACTCGAGCTCGCAGCGGCAGAACATCTTGGTGCGCGTCTTGAGGTGAGCGTGCACCTCGAGCCCGACGACCGCCTCCCACTCACCCGCGCTCATCGAGCTTCTCCTTGGCCTGGCGCAGCGCCCCCTCGACGTCGTCGTGCACCTGGACCATCGCGAGCCGGTGCTCGAGCGGCCCGTGCGTCTCGATCAGCCACAGCTCGCGCTCGCCGGCCTCGAGCTGGAGCTTCACGTCGCCCACGAGCACCGCGCGGGAGCCGTCGAGCACGCGCGGTTGCTCGCCGAAGACGCGCTCGACGGCGAGGACGAACTCGGCCGCGGGATCCTCGAAGCGGTACGTCACCGCAGACGCTCCGGCACCGGGTCGAAGCCCAGCGCCAGCTCGAGCGCGTGGCCGATGCGGAAGAGCGTGTTCTCGCCGAACTGCGGCCCGACGAGCTGCAGACCGACGGGCAGCCCCTCCGAGAGGCCGCACGGGATGCTGAGCCCGGGCAGGCCCGCCATGCAGGACGGGATCGTGAGCAGGTCGCTGAGGTACATCGCGATCGGGTCGGCAGTGCGGGCGCCGAGCGGGAAGGCGACCGTCGGCGAGGTCGGCGAGACGAGCGCGTCGAAGGTCTCGAAGAGCGTGTCGTGCTCGCGCTTTATCACCGTCCGCACCTTCTGCGCCTGGCCGTAGTACGCGTCGTAGTAGCCGGCCGAGAGCGCGTACGTCCCGACCATGATCCGCCGCTTCGGCTCCTCGCCGAAGCCCTCGTCGCGGGTGCGCTCGTACATCTCGAGCCGCTCGTCCGCGTGGGCGCGGTAGCCGTAGCGGACACCGTCGTAGCGGGCGAGATTCGAGGACGCCTCGGCGGGCGCGATCAGGTAGTAGCACGCCATCCCGTACTCGACGGAGAGCGGCAGCGAGCACTCCCCCACCTCGGCGCCGAGCTCCTCGAGCCTCGCGATCGCCGTGCCGACCGCCTCCGCGACGCCCGGCTCGATCCCCTCCGCCTCGTTCAGCTCCTTCGGGACACCGACGCGCAACCCCGTCAGGTCCTGTGCCTCGGGAAGCGCGACGGGCTGCGGCAGCTCGACGGTCGTCGTGTCGCACTCGTCGCGGCCCGCGATGAGCGAGTAGAGGAACGCGCAGTCGCGGACGTTGCGCGCCACCGGGCCGACCTGGTCGAGGCTCGAGGCGAAGGCGACGATGCCGTAGCGCGACACGGTGCCGTACGTCGGGCGCAGCCCGACGTTGCCGCACAGCGCCGACGGCTGCTTGATCGAGCCGCCGGTGTCGGAGCCGAGCGCCCACGGCGCGAGGCCGGCGCTGACCGCGGCGGCCGACCCGCCGCCGGAGCCGCCCGGCACCCGTGAGGGATCCCAGGGGTTGTGCGAGGGCCCGAAGGCGGAGTTCTCGGTCGAGGAGCCCATCGCGAACTCGTCCGTGTTGGTCTTGCCGAGAATGCGGAGCCCGTTCGCCTTGAGACGCTCGACCACGGTCGAGTCGTATACGGGGACGTAGCCCTCGAGAATCCTCGAGCCGGCCGTGGTGGGGATCCCCTTCGTGCCGATCACGTCCTTGAGCGCGATCGGCAGCCCGTCGCCGCCGGGGTCGTCGCAGACGTGGAGGAAGCAGTGCAGCTCCTCGTCCCGCGCGTCGATCGCCGCGCGGTACGCCGCATAGAGCTCGGCGCCCGAGATCTCGCCCACCTCGAGGAGCCGCTTCGCCTCTTCGGCCGTGAGCCGGAGCGTGTCGATCACGCCGCGCCTCCCGGGGGCACCTTGAAGAAGTCGCCCTCGCGCTCGGGCGCGTTCGCCAGCGCCTCTTCGACCGGCAGGCACGGCCGCGGCTCGTCGGCGTCCCAGACGTTGACGACGTCGAGCGGGTGCGAGGTCGCCGGCACGTCCGCGAGGTCGAGCTCGGAGACCTTCGAGACGGCGGCGAGGATGTCGTTGAGCTGGCCCTCGAATCGTTCGACCGCGTCCTCGCGCAGCTCGAGGCGCGCCAGGCGCGCCACGTGAAGGAGCTGCTCACGATCGATGGCCATGTCGCCGATCCTCGCAAAACCCGTTCCGCCGCCGCGCCCGACATGCGCGGGCGCGGCTCACCAGCGTTCGCCGGCAGCGGGTCTCGCGAGCGGAAAGCACAGCGCGGGGCACGCGCCCGCAAGGGCGCCTGCCCAAGCGAAGCGGGCGAAGCGAGACGGAAAGGGCCCCGTCAGGGGCCCTTTCCAGCAATTGAGTCCGACGGGTGCTCTAGATCGCCTGGACGTTCGCGGCCTGTGCGCCCTTGTCGCCCTGAACGACTTCGAACTCCACGCGCTGGCCTTCCGTCAGCGACTTGTAGCCGTCCCCCGCGATTGCCGAGAAGTGGACGAAGACGTCGTCGCCGCCCTCGCGCTCGATGAAGCCGTAGCCCTTCTCGTTCGAGAACCATTTTACGGTGCCCTCAGCCAACCCTTCCTCCTTGCAGAAAAACGACGGCCCGGGCACCGAGCCGCCGAACGTTGATGAAACAGGCCGGAGTTTAGCTCAGTTCTAGGGCGACGCAATGGCCGCCGGCCGGCGCAATCGCGCTGCGGTAACGGCATTCTGGAGCACCATCGCGATCGTCATCGGCCCCACGCCGCCCGGCACCGGCGTCATGAATCCCGCTCGGTCCATCGCGCCCGGGTCGACGTCTCCGAGCACCTTGCGGCTCGCCTCGTCGCGGTTCATGCCGACGTCGATCACGGTCGCCCCGGCCCGGACCATGTCGGCGGAGATGAGGTGCGTCCGCCCCACCGCGGCGACGAGGACGTCGGCGTCGAGCGTGTGCCGTCGCAGATCCTCCGTGCGCGAATGGCAGATCGTGACGGTCGCGTTGCGCTGGAGCAGGAGATGGGCCATCGGCTTCCCGACGATCGCGGAGCGTCCGACCACGACCGCACGCGCCCCCTCGAGCGGGATCTCGTACTCGACGAGCATTCGCATGATCCCGAGCGGCGTGCCCGGGACGAGCGACGGCCGGCCGAGGTAGAGGCGCCCCGCGTTGACCGGGTGGATGCCGTCGACGTCCTTCCCGGGCGCGATCGCCTCGATCACGCGGTTCTCGTCGATCTGATCCGGGAGCGGAAGCTGGACGAGGAGGCCGTCGACGCCGTCGTCGGCGTTCAGCTCCGCGATCGTCGCGAGCAGCTCCTCCTCGGACGTGTCGGCCGGGAGCTTGAGGTCGCGCGCCTCCATGCCGGCCTGCGTCGCCGCCTTCTGCTTCAGGTCGATGTAGATGTGCGATGCGGGGTCGTCGCCGACGAGGACGGTCGCGAGGCCGACGTGACCGAGCCCGGCGACGGACGCGGCCACCTCCTCCCGCACCTTCGCGCCGAGCGCCTTGCCGTCGATGATCGTTGCGGGCACGAGGCGAGGTTATAGCCTCCGCTCGATGCGTCTTCCCCGCAAGAACGACGCCGATTCGGTACGTGCCCGCCAGTCGACCCTCGGCCTGCCGGCGGTCGACGTCGCGGCCTATGCGAAAGCGGCGGAGTCGGTGACGGGCTTCGTGGCGATTCCCGTCTCCGTGGCGCAGCTCGCGGTGTCCCTGGGCGAGTACGAGCTCTCGGAGGACGGGGAGGTCGTCGAGACCGGCCGCACGGACGAGGAGGTAGTCGTCCCGCTCGCGCACACGGAAGGCGGCCTGACCGCCTCGGTGCAGCGCGGCGCGAAGGCGATCGCGGAGTCCGGCGGCGCCCGAACGTATGTGATAGCCGACAGGATCACCAGAGCATCCTGCTTCATCTGCAAAGACTCGGGAGATGCCCTCACGCTCGCGCGCTGGATCGAGGGCCAGGTTCCGGCGCTGCGCGAGTTCCTGCGCGCCGCCGACAACCCGGAGCT
>DASXDE010000059.1:0-13245 GCA_036490825.1 Gaiellaceae bacterium | reverse complement strand
CTCCGCGTGGTCGTGCTTGAGCGGGATCTTGTCGAGGTACTCGAACGGGCCGACCTCGATCGGCTCGACCTTCCGCACCCGGAAGTACTCGAGGATCGCCGCCTTCGCCTCCTCGTTCACGCGCCAGTCGCCGTCCACCTTCTCCGCGACGCGGATCTCGCCGCGGTCGAGCGCCGCGATCGTCGCCTCGACGTCCATCACGACCCCTCTCTCAGAAGCTCCGCCGCCCGCTCGCACTCCTCGAGCGTCGGCACGAGGGCGAAGCGGACGTAGCCCTCGCCGCTCGGCCCGAACATCTCGCCCGGGGACACGATGAGCCCCCGCTCGAGCAGCTCGGCAGGATCCGGGCCGACGACCCAGAGGTACATCGTCGCCTCGCTCGCCACGATCTCCCAGCCGCAGGCCTCGATCGCCGGGATCAAGGCGTCGCGCTTCGCGCGGTAGCGCGCGCGAGTCTCCTCGACATGGCGTTCGTCGTCCCACGCCACCACGGACGCCCGCTGCACGAACTCCTGCGGCGCGGTTCCCACCGTCGGACGGTACGCCTTCAGCGCCGCGACGATCTCCGGTGGCCCTGCGACGAAGCCCGAGCGGTAGCCGGTCATCGAGGAGCGCTTGCTCAGTGTCTGGAAGACGACGAAGCGCGAGCGGTCGGCTGCCTGGAGCGCCGACGGGGGCGGCGCGTCGAACCACAGCTCCGTATACGCCTCGTCCGAGCCGACGACGAAGTCGTGCCGCTCGGCCGCCGCCGCCAGCTCGTCGTAGAACTCGCGTGGGGCCACGGCGCCCGTCGGGTTGTGCGGGTAATTGACCCAGACGAGCGCGACGTCGTCGTCGAGCTCTTCGAGCTCCGGGAGGAAGCCGTTCTCGCGCCGCAGCGGCAGCGTCTGCACCCGCGCCCCGGCGAAGAGTGCGCCGCGCTCGTACACCGGGTAGGCCGGCTCCCCGAACGCCACCACGCGGCCGTCCGTCTCGAGCACCTGCGCGAGGGAGAAGATCGCCTCCTTCGAGCCATAGGTGGGCACGATCTCGCGCTCGGGGTCGATCGAGACGCCGAAGCGCCGATCGAGCCAGCCCGCCGCCGCCTCGCGGAGCTCGGGCAGCCCCTGGGCGAGCGGATACGGGGCGCGCTCCGGCAACGCCTCGACGAGCGCCTGCCGGATCATCGGGTCGGTCGGCTCGTTCGGGTCGCCCTTGCCGAAGTCGATCACGTCGACGCCGGCCTCGAGCAGCCGCCGCCGCTCCTCCTCCAGCCGCGTGAACGGATACACGGCCATCCCGGCCAGCACAGGATTGATCACGAGAGGAACCTAGCCAGCGTCTCGTACACCGCGTGCAGGTTCGCGATCGGGATCTGCTCGTCCTGCCGGTGGGCGAACGCCGTCGCGCCGGGGCCATAGTTGATCCCGTCGATTCCCTGCTCGGCGAACTGCGCGACCGGCGTCCACGCCTGCTTCGGCGCCACCTCCGGCACGAGCTCGCGGAGCCGCTGCACGAGAGGGTTTCCGAGGGCCGGGGGCGCCGACGGCGAGTTGTGCAGGACGTGCAGCTCTCCCACCGGGACGAGCTCGCGCAACCGCGCCTCGGCCTCGTCGCGAGAGCGGCCGGGAGCGAAGCGGAAATTGAGCTCCGCCGACGCTCGCGCCGGAACGACGTTCGCCGCGATCCCGCCCTCGACGCGCACCGCGCTCAGCACCTCGCGGTAGACGAGCCCGTCGAGCTCCACGTCCAGCGGCTCGAGCCGCGCGAGCGGCGCGAGACCTTCGGCGAGCGCATGGATCGCGTTGCGCCCCGTCCACGGGCGCGCGGTGTGGGCGCTCTCGCCGTGGAACTCGATGCGCGCCTGGAGGTTCCCGAGGCAGCCTGCGTGGAGGATTCCATCGGTCGGCTCGAGGACGACCGCAAGCTCGGCGCCGGCGAGCACGCCGCTCGCGAAGACGGCCGGCAGCGGGCTCTCGTCGAGCGCGACCTCCTCCCGGGTGAAGAAGACGTAGCGCCCCGGGAGGGCCGTCCGAGCGAGCTCGAGCATGACCGCGACGCCGCCCTTCATGTCGCTCGCGCCGAGACCGTGCACGGCGCCGTCGGCGATCCGGCCCGGCAGGTTGTCCTGCGCCGGCACCGTGTCGACGTGCCCGGCCAGCACGACGGGCCCCGCCGAGTCTCCCCAGACGATCGCCTCGCCGTCGTCGTAGAGCGGCTCGCCCGGAAGAAGCCCCCGCACGAGCTCCATCGCGGCCTCCTCCCGGCGGCTCTCCGAGGGGACATCGACGAGCTCGAGCGTGCGGGACGCGAGATCGGGAATCGGCATGGCAGGAGTCATAATGACCGGCAGATGGCGGTGAGACAGCCCGATCGCTCCTGGGCCGCCGAGCCCGAGCGTGGGCTCCTCCTTGCCGTGCTCGCACCCGGGGCCGACGGCGCCGACGAGCTGGCCGAGCTCGAGGAGCTCGCGCGGACGGCGCAGGTCGAGCCCGTCGCCCAGGTCGTCCAGCACCGGCGGATGCCCGATCCGCGCGGCTACGTCGGCAAGGGGAAGCTCGAGGAGCTGAAACAGACCTACGCAGAGGCCGGCGCCGAGGTGCTCGTCGTCGACGACGAGCTCAGCCCGCCCCAGCAGCGCACCCTCGAGAACGCGCTGCAGGCGCGCGTCGTCGACCGCACGCAGCTGATTCTCGACATCTTCGCGCAGCACGCCGTGAGCGCCGAGGGAAAGCTGCAGGTCGAGCTCGCGCAGCTGGAGTACAACCTGCCGCGGATGCGCGGGATGTGGCAGCACCTCGAGCGGCTCGGCGGCGGCACCGGCGGTCTCGGCGCCGGCGTCGGCACGCGCGGCCCCGGCGAGTCGCAGCTCGAGACCGACCGCCGGCTCGCCCGTCGCCGCGTCACCCTTCTGCGCGAGCGCCTGCGCAAGCTGAGCCGCCAGCGCGACGTCCGGCGCAAGGAGCGGCGGCGGACGGAAGCGCCCACGGTCGCGCTCGCGGGCTACACGAATGCGGGCAAGTCGACGCTCCTCAACGCGCTCACCGACGCCGGGGTGTCCGTCCGCGACCGGCTCTTCGAGACGGTCGACCCGACCACGCGCGGCTTCGAGCACGATGGCCGGCGCTACCTCGTCACCGACACTGTCGGCTTCGTCCGCCGCCTGCCCCACCAGCTCGTCGAGGGCTTCGCGGCGACGCTCGAGGAGACGCTCGTGGCCGACCTCGTCCTGCACGTGGTCGACGGGTCGGCGCCCGAGCAGCGACTCGTCGAGCAGGTCGCCGCCGTCGAGGCCGTCCTGCGCGAGATCGGCGCGGAGGAGCTACCCGTCGAGCTCGTTGTGAACAAGATCGATGCGGTCGACGCGCTCGGCCGCCGGCGGCTCGCCAACCGCTACCCGGAGGCGCTGCAGATCTCCGCGCTGACCGGCGAGGGTCTCGAGGAGCTGCGGGCGCGGATCGCAGAGCGCTTCGGCGGACGGTTCGAGCGGGTGCGGCTCCTCCTTCCCTACGAGGAGGGGGGACGCCTCAACGAGCTGTACGGGCTCGGCGCCCCGATCGACGAGCGGGAGGACACGCCGGAAGGTGTCCTCGTCGTGGCGCGCCTGCCGCGTCGCGAGCTGCGCCGCTTCGCGCCGTACCTCGTGGCCGAGGAAGCGCCCGGGCAACGCCGGACGGGCGCGTGACGGAGCTGCCCGTCAAGCGCCTCCACGACGGAGCGACGCTGCCGACGCGGGCGTACGAGGGTGATGCGGGCCTTGATCTCGCCGCCTGCGAGCGGGTCGAGCTCGGGCCCGGCGAGCGGTCCGTGGTGGGCACGGGGCTCACCGTGGCGATTCCCGAGGGCCACGCCGGGTTCGTCCAACCGCGCTCCGGGTTGGCGACTCGCCACGGCATCGCGGTCCTGAACTCCCCGGGCCTGATCGACGCCGGCTACCGCGGAGAGCTGAAGGTCGTGCTCCTCAACACGGACCGCGAAGAGCCGTTCGTCGTCGAGCCGGGGATGCGGATCGCCCAGCTCGTGGTCGTCCCTGTGGTCTTGACCGAGCCCAAAGAAGTCCCCGAGCTCCCGCCGAGCGAGCGCGGCGAGCAGGGCTTCGGCAGCTCCGCGCATTGATGCCGCTGGAGCCGCGCATCCGCGTCTCGGCCGTCCTCCGCTGGGAGGGCCGCTTCCTGTTGTGCCGGCACGAGAAGTCGGGGCGTGGGGAGTACTGGCTCCTGCCGGGCGGGGGCGTCAACAGCGGCGAGAGCCTCGTGGACGCGCTGCGGCGCGAGCTCGCGGAGGAGGTCGGGATCGACGACGACCTCACGTTCGAGGGGCCGGTGGCGGTCGTCGACTCGATCGCACCGAAGCGCGCCTTCGTCGGAAAGCACGTCGTTCATGTGATCTTCGCCGCCGATCTCTCCGGGCGCTCGCTCGAGCGGGTGACCTCGACCGACGCCGCGGTGCGGGGCCACCGCCTGTTCGAGCCGGGCGAGCTCGACGGCATCGTGCTGCACCCGCCGCTCCAGCGCTTCCTCGGCCGGTGGCAGCCCGGCGACCCGGCCGTCTATCTCGGAGCGTTATGGGCCCCGTGAGCGGGTCGCCTCCACTCAGGCGGGTCTCGCTCCAGGGCTACCGCGCTGCCCGGGAACTCGAGCTCACGCCGGGCTCGGTCTGCGCCTTCGTGGGGGAGGCGTCCAGCGGCAAGTCGACCGTGCTGACGGCGATCTGGACGCTGCTCGAGGCGGCCGCGCCCCCGCCGACCATCGACGACGTCGCCCGCGACGGGGCGGGCGGCAGGATCCACCTCGAGGCGGATGTCGCGAAGGGGACGATCTTCCTCGACGCGCGTCCTCCCGACACGCTCAACCTCAACCGGGCGGGCGCGCCGCCGGTGCTCTTCCTGCCGGCGAACCTCCGCTCGCGGGGGCTCGTCGCGCCGGCCACGGGCCGCGGAGCCGCGGAGGTCGCGGAGCTGTTCCAGCCGCCGGCGGTCGATCGCCACTGGGCCGCGGCGGACGGTGGGCTCGCGCTCGTCGCCGGGATGGAGCGGCTGCTCGCCTCCAACCTCCGCCACTTCGTCCTCCTGATCGAGGAGCCGGAGCTCTACCTCAGCCCGCACGCGCAGCGCCACCTCTACGGCCTCCTGCGAGCGCTGGCGCAGGCGGGGAACCAGATCCTGTACTCGACGCACGCGCCGGTCTTCCTCAGCGTCGACAAGCTCGAGGAGCTCGCCCTCGTCCGCCACACGCCGACGGGCGGGACGTCGCTCTTCCAGCCGGAGCCGCTGGCCGAGGCCGAGACGTTCCGCGCGCTGTCGGAGTTCGACACCGACCGCGCGGAGCTCTTTCTCGCGCGCTGCGCCGTCCTCGTCGAGGGGCGCACCGAGAAGCTCACGTTCCCGCTCGTCTTCGAGGCGCTCGGTGTCGACGCCGACAAGGAGGGCATCCTCGTGCTCGAGTGCGGGGGCAAGGGGAACATGACGCTCTTCGCCCGCATCTGCAATGCGTGCGGCGTCCCGTACGTCGTCGTCCACGACCGCGACGCGCCGCGCGGGCAGCGGCCCGTCGAGTCGGAGCGGATCGTCAACCGCCAGATCCGCGAGATCGCGGGCAGCCGGCGCACCGTCGTGCTGACGCCGGATTTCGAGAGCGTGTCCGGCCTGAGGGCGAGCACGCGCGGTCGCAAGCCGGAGAAGGCGTGGCAGCGCTACCGCGGCAACGGCGAGGTCCCGGTGCCGCTGCGCGTCGCGGTCGAGAAGATCCTGAAGGTCGCGCAGGCCGGCTAGGCGAAGCGGCCACCGCGCGCGCGGGCCCGGCCGGCCGAGACCTCGTGCGCGCGGCGTTCGAGCTCGTCGGGCAGCGGCTCGAGCCGCGGTGGGGCGTCGGCGCCGAGGCCGTGCGCGAGCGCCTGCGCGAGCAGCCAGTCCGCGAGCCACGCGTTGCGCGGGAGCAGCGGCCCGTGGAGGTAGGTGCCGATCACACGGCCGGCGCGGCAGCCCTCGAAGCCGCTCTCCCCGTCGTTGCCGAACCCGGCGAGGACGCGTCCCAGCGGCTCGGCGCCGGGGTCGAGCCGCGTGCGTCCCGCGTGGTTTTCGAACCCGGCGAGCGTGCGCCTCTGGCCGGCCTCGAGCTCGCACTCGAGCAGCACGTCGCCGATCATGCGGCGCTCTCCCGCGACTGTCTCGAGCGGGAGCAGCCCGATGCCGGGCATGTCCTCGCCGTGGAAGCCGCGATAGCCGCGGCCGAGCAGCTGGTAGCCGCCGCAGACGGCGAGCGCAGCCGCGCCCCGGCGGACCGCCTCGTGCAGCGGCTCCGCCTTGAGGAGGAGATCCTCGGCCACGAGGAGCTGCTCCCGGTCCTGGCCGCCGCCGATGTAGTAGAGGTCGTGCTCGCCGGGCATGACCGCGTCTCCCAGGCCAAGCGGGGTCACCTCGAGTGCGTGCCCGCGCCACGCGGCCCGGCGCGCCAGAACGGCGATGTTGCCGCGGTCGGCGTAGATGTTGAGGTAGTCGGGATAGAGGTGGCCGACCCGGATCGAAGTCATGCGGAGCGCTCCCAGTAGGGCTTCGTGAGTCCGCGCGAGGCAAGGAGCCGTTGCAGCCCGAGCATCGCGGTGTAGGTGGGGAGGACGACGAGCTCGCCGCCGTCCGGCGTCAGGTCGAGCCCGCGGTCGAGCGCCTTCCCGATGTCCGGCTCGAGCTCGATCGCGTCTTCGCCGAGCCCGCCGTACCGGAAGCGGAGCGCGAGCTCTGCCGCGCGTCCGCCGCTCGCCACGAGCCGCTCCAGCCCGGGCAGCAGCGGCTCGAAGTCGACGTCCCAGATCCAAGAAACGTCGCGTCCGTCCGCGATCTCGTCGTTGAGCGCCACGACGAGAGCTCGCGGCGAGCCGCCGTCGACGAGCGTCCGAACCGCCTCGTTCGCGCCGGCCGGGTTCTTGATCAGGAGCAGGAGGAGACGCTTCCCGCCGATCTCGATTCGCTCGAAGCGGCCGAACGCGGCGGAGAAGCGTCCGAGCCCCGCCGCGACCTCGTCGAGGTCCGCGCCGAGCGCCCGCGCGAGGGCCGCGGCGGCGACTGCGTTGTAGACGTTGTAGAGGCCGGGGAGACGGAGCTCGATCGGGCGGGATCCCTCGGGCGTGTCGAGCCGGAACGAGGCGCGCTCGAGCCCGTGGAGCTCGATCTCCCGGGCCGCCACCTCGAGCGCCGGCCGGGCGTGGTCGCCGCGTGGGCAGCGGTAGTCGCCGAGGTGGCCGACGTACGCGGCGGCATAGTCGTACGGCGTGCCGCAGCGGACGCAGTACTTCGAGTCGGCCGCGTGCTGGAGCGACGGACGGGCCAGCCGCGGGTCGTCGAGGCCAAAGCCGACGCTGCCGGGGTGCGCCTCGCCCACGAACGCGAGCTGCGGGTCGTCGGCGTCGAACACGAGCCGCGTCTCTGCCGCCAGTCCCGCCGCGGCGGCGCGCCAGCGCTCGGCCACGAGCTCCAGCTCGCCGTAGCGGTCGAGCTGGTCGCGGAAGAGGTTGCCGAGGCAGACCGCCCTCGGGCGCAGGCGCTCCACGAGCTCCGGCAGCGCTCCCTCGTCCACCTCGAACAGCCCGAGATCGGCGTCGCCGGCCGAGAGCAGGGCGGAGGCGACTCCCGAGACGAGGTTCGCTCCCGCCGCGTTGTGGGCCAGGCGATGTCGCGGACGGAGGATCTCGGCCGTCATCGCGGTCGTGGTCGTCTTGCCGTTCGTGGCGGAGACGACCGCGATCCCGCTCGCGAGCCGTGCGGCGAGACGGTCGATCGCGCTGCGGTCGAGCTCGGCGAGGAGCTTGCCCGGAATCGTGGTGCCCCCGCCGGCGCCGAGCCGCCGTGAGAGCGCGGCCACGCCGCGTGCGGCGGCGATCTCGAGCGCGAGTGGGGGACGGAGACGCATCGCGCGAGCGTACCGAGACAGGCCTGCACGGGACTACTTGCGGACTATTCAACCTGCTCTACACTTATTGACATGGCCGAGAAGCCCCGCTACCGGGCGCTCGCCGCGATCGACCCGCGAGAGCTCGAGAAGTTCCAGGCCGGCATCCGCAAGCGCTACACCGACGAGCAGATCGTGGCAGAGATCGTGGCGTGCGCCGAGCGGCTGGGAGGGTCGCCGACGATGCGCGAGTTCGCCTCCGACGCCGAGACCGCCGTGCACCCGCAGACCGTGATCGAGCATTTCGGCTCCTGGAACGCCGCGAAGCGCGCTGCCGGTCTCGTCCCGCGCCGCTTCGCCACGCGCGACGAGCTGCTCGGGCTCCTGCGCACGCTCGGTGAGGAGCTCGGCCGCCCGCCGACGGCACGGGACATCGACGAGCACAAGGGCAAGATGCCCTCGAAGTCGCTCTACTGGCACACGTTCGGTTCCCTCACGAACGCGCTCCGCGAGGCCGGCTTCGACGTCCCGGTGGGGGAGGAGAGGCTCGAGCGGGCTATCGACCAGGGTGTCGCGCTCGCCGAGCGGCTCGGACGCCTACCGAAGTTCGCGGACTGGGGGGAGGCGCGCCGGCAGGACGAGGCGCTGCTCACGGAATGGCAGGTCTACCGCATGTTCGACGCGCGGCGCGGCGCCTGGTCGACGTTCCAGTTCCTCGTCCGCCAGCGGCTCTCGGAGCAGGGCCGCGAGGTCGCGAGCGACGGGACGCTGCGCTGAGGCCTACGCCGCGGAGGCCGCGATCGCGGCGAGCCGTGCGAGGCAGTGCGCGCTCTCACCGGGCGCGCGGACGGCGGGCAGCGCGGTCTCCTCGCTGTAGCTGCGATCGGGGCGGAAGCGGGCGGTCTCCGCGACACGGCCCGCGCGCAGCGCGAAGAACGTGCCGTCGCGCACCTCGCTGAGGCGCAGCTTCACCCCGACATACTCGGAGGCGGCCTCGAGCGCGGTCCGGTTCGAGGCGAAGAAGACCTCCTCGCGGCCGCGGCCGAGCCAGAGGGGACGCCCGACGCCGCGGGCGGCGAAGAGGATTCCGGGCTCGCGCTGGTCGAGCCAGGCGGTTGCCATCGAGCCGGCGAGCTCCTCGAGGGCGCGGGGCTCGTTCCGCGAGTGGGCGGCGAGCGCGAAGATCGCCTCCGAGTCGACCGTCATCCGTGGCTCGGCGCGCGCGCAGGAGTGGGAGGCCAGCAGCTCGTCGTCGTTGAGGATGATCCCGTTGTGGATTCCGACGACCGGCCCGTGCCGCACCGGGTGGTTGTTGGCCGCGATCGAGGGATGTCCCTTCGTGTAGTCGCGCACGTGGACGAGGAGCTCCGTCGTCTCCTGCGGCACCTCGATCCGCTCGAGCAGGAAGCGCGCGGGCGTTCGCTGCTTCCTGACGACCGGATACGTGTCGTCGGCGCCGCGATGTGCGTACCCGACGGCATCCGCGCCACGGTCGGCGATCCCGGCGAGCAGCGCTTGCGCAGCGAGCGTCCTGTCGATGCCGCTGCGGGGCGAGAGGCTATATCCGGCGATGCCGCACATTCGTCCTGGGGAAGCCTTTCTCCATATCGGTACGCGTTCCCTTCCACCGTAGGGCAATCGAGTTAGGGCTTTCTAAAGCCGAGGAAACCCTGAGCCGATAACGCCCGCGATGGAGCATTCCTTTGCGGCTGAGGAAACGGCCGCCGACTACGCGCCGGCGGCGGATCCTCTCAAGCTCTACGTGCGCCAGATCGGCGGCGGCGCGCTGCTCACGCGGGAGGAGGAGCGCGAGCTCGCACGCCGCAAGGACGAGGGCGACGAGGCGGCGAAGAAGCGGCTGATCGAGTCCAACCTGCGGCTCGTGATGGCCATCACGCGCAACTACACGAAGGCCAACGTCCCCCTGCTCGACCTGATCCAGGAGGGGAACCTCGGCCTGATCCGGGCCGTCGAGAAGTTCGACTACCGGCTCGGCTACAAGCTCTCGACGTATGCGACGTGGTGGATCCGGCAGGCGATCACTCGCGCGCTGGCCGACCAGGGGCGGACGATCCGGCTGCCCGTGCACGTCGCCGACCAGGTACGGCGCCTGCTGCGTGCCCGCCGCCAGCTCGCGCAGAAGCTCAACCGCGAGCCGACGCTCGTCGAGCTCGCACGCGAGGCGCAGCTCAGCGAGGAGCGGGTGCACGAGCTGCTTGAGCTGGTCGAGAACCCGGTCAGCCTCGAGACGCCGGTGGGGGACGGGGAGAGCCTGTACGGCGACCTGATCGAGGACGTCCACTCGCTCGCTCCGCACGAGCAGTCGGCGGAACAGGCCCGGACGAGGGAGCTCGCGGGGGCGCTGGAGCAGCTGAACCCGCGTATGCGCCGCGTGCTCTCGCTGCGCTTCGGCCTCGACGGCGGGACTCCGCAGACGCTCGAGGAGGTCGGTGGCCAGCTCGGCATCACGCGCGAGCGCGTGCGCCAGCTCGAGACGCGGGCGCTCCGCGAGCTCCGCCTCGCGGCTCCCGGGCTCGAGCACTACCTGCGGACCGAGTAACGCTCCGCCGCTACGGAGCGGCGACCATCTGCATCTCGCGGAGGTTCGCGAGACGTCTCAACGAGTCGAGCTCGATCTGGCGCACTCGTTCGCGCGTCAGACCGAGGCGCTTGCCGATCTCCTCGAGCGTCTTCGGCTCCTCGTCGACGAGCCCGTAGCGGAGGACGAGCACCTGGCGCTCGCGGTCGGACAGCGCCTGCAGCGCGACGGCGAGGGCCTGGCTGCGGAGCGCGCCCTCGACGCGCTCCTCCGGCAGCGGGTCGTCGCCGGCGACGAAGTCTCCGAAGACCGCGTCCTCCTGGTCGCCGACGGGCTGGTCGAGGCTGGCCGAGGCCCGGGCGGCCGACCGCACCTCGCGCGCCTGCTCGATCGGCAGCGAGGCCTCGGTGGCGATCTCGTCGAGCGTCGGCTCCCGGCCGAGCTCCATCCAGAGCGTCCGCTCGGCCCGGTTCATCTTCTGCATCCGTTCCACGATGTGGACAGGCATCCGGATCGTGCGCGCCTTGTCGGCGAGCGCCCGCGCGACCGCCTGCCGGATCCACCAGGTCGCATAGGTCGAGAACTTGTAGCCCCGGCGCCAGTCGAACTTCTCGACGGCGCGGATCAGGCCGAGCGTGCCTTCCTGGATCAGGTCGAGGAAGGGAAGACCCTGGTTGCGGTAGTTCTTGGCGATCGAGACGACGAGGCGGAGGTTCGACTGGATCATCCGTTGCTTCGCGCTCGGGTCGCCGCGCTCGATGCGCTTCGCGAGCTCGACCTCCTGGGCGGCCGTCAGCAGCTGGTGCCGGCCGGCCTCGCGCAGGAAGAGCTGCAGCGCGTCGGTCGTCGTCTCGAGCGGCGCCGGCGGCGGCGCCTTCTCCGGCTCGGGCTCCGGCTCGCGCTCGGGCTCGACGAGCAGCTCGATCCCGCGCCGGTCGAGCTCCTGGTAGACCGCCTCCGTCTCGAGCGGGTCGAGCTCAAGGGGCTCGAGCACCTCGACCAGCTCGGTCTGACGTAGCTGGCCGCTCGACTCGGACGTCTCGAGCAGGGTCGTCAGCTCCTCGCTGGCGAGGATCGACTCGATCTCGACGGTGGTCACTGGTTCCCCCTCAATCGGCGCTCCTGGACGTGGGTTCCGCCTGTGGAAGCTACCCAAACACGCCGGGGCCCTGCGAATCAAGTCCAATGCACGAGAAGCAGTGTTATGTCAAGTAGGCGAAGGTGGCCCTCGGGTGGCTCTTCCCCTCCACCGGGTCGGCCCTCCCTCCGCCGGGTTATCCACAGGATGCACAGAGGGCTGTGGAAATGTTGATTATTCAACGTTCGCAAATAGCGAGTTTTTCCTGTTTCGCGACCCTTGCGCGGTGTCCCTGGAGGCCGTACATTCCCTCTTGCGCCGAGCACGGCGCGGGAGTAGGACGAAGCAGCACCGAGAGGTCGTACGAGGCGGCTCGCAAGGGCCGAAGCGGAAAGTCGACCGGAGCTGTGGACGAAACCGCGACCGGCTCGGCGAATTTTTTTGGTCCTCCCCGCTCTGGCCGCGTGCGCGTCGCGCCTCGACTACGATCGCCGCGATGCAGTTCCCTCCGCGTCCACCGAGCATCGACCAGGGTGTGATCGCGCTCGTGTGGGCGGTCGGCCTCGCGACGTACATCTATTTCGGCCTCATCGCAGTCGGCGCGAGCGCCGCGACGGCGATCGTGCTAGCGCTCGTCTCCTTTGCGGGGATCTGGCTGTTCGTGCGGCTCCGCGGCGAGGAGCCGCCGCCGCGACGCCGACGCCCCTAGCTGGAGGCTCCTAGGCCGCTCTGCGCACGGGACGGCGCGCGGCGAGCGCAAAGACGAGCTTGCGCGCGAGGTCGCCGCCGATCTCCTCCTCGAGCCGCTCGCGGGCCGAAGGGGCCTGCGGGTCGAGGCTGACGAGATGCGCGGCGAGCAGCCGCGCCCCCCGGCTGGTCGTCTCCTGGGCCAAGGCGTCCATCCTGGTCCTGTATATCGGGGGACCTACCCCTTTAGTGTGATCCCTCCTGGCAGGGATCCGCGGCCACCTCACTCGTTCGAGGCGACCGCGGATCGACTCCCGTCGTCAGCGCGTCGGGGTCCGGGGACGCGTCTGCGTCGACTCCTCGGCCGGCGTTGCCGGCGGAGCTTCCGCCCCGCGCCGCGCCGTCCAGCGCCGCTCCGCAGCGACGGGCTCGTCCGCCGCCGGTCGAGCGGCCGGCACCCCCGCCGGCCCGGTGTAGGCCTGGACGCCCTCGGTGTCGAGCGTCGAAGCCGGCACGCCGTCGAGCGAGAGGCCGAGCACGAGCCCGAACCCGAACGCGAGCACGCCGTGCCAGAGACCGACCGAGTGCACCACCCCGAGGATCCCGATCGAGTTGCTCCAGGAGTGGATCCTCCCCTCCTCCCAGCCGCTACCCGGCTGGCTGGCGATCAGGATCCAGCCGACGCAGACGAGCACCGGCAGAAACGCGAGCGCGAACGTGCCCGGCGACATCCGGAGTCGGAGCCCCTTCGTCCAGGTGCCGACGTGGTTCGCGAGCGCGATCAGTAGCCCGGCGGCCGCAACGACCGCCATCGCGATCCAGAAGCGTCCCGTCGTGTGCATCCCGACCTGGGTTGCGCCCCAGAGACCGAGACCCGCCAACGCCGCTGCGAAGGCGAGCGTCAGGCCCCGGGACGCGTCGTACATGCCGTAGCTGCGCATTCTCTTCACCTCGTTCCGTTGCCCGATGAGAGTGGAACGGCCGAGTCCCACCTCGAGGTGCGCCTACCCGGTTTACTCGAGCGCAAGCCTGCGCGCGTCGAACGACGCCGACCACAGCTCCGCCCGGAACTCCTCGAGCGT
>DASXDE010000058.1:0-4276 GCA_036490825.1 Gaiellaceae bacterium | reverse complement strand
TCTCTTCACCTCGTTCCGTTGCCCGATGAGAGTGGAACGGCCGAGTCCCACCTCGAGGTGCGCCTACCCGGTTTACTCGAGCGCAAGCCTGCGCGCGTCGAACGACGCCGACCACAGCTCCGCCCGGAACTCCTCGAGCGTCGCGACCGCGTCCTCGGCGAACATGTGTTCGACCACCCCGACCTGGCGGTCGTTGTGGAACGGCACGTCGACGTGCGGCTGTGTGACGAGATTGAGCGAGAGCCGGCGGCAGCTCGGGCAGCGCACTGCCAGCCCCACCGTCCCGTCCGTCGCCGTGAGGAGCGTGAAGGAGGACGGGAAGACGGGGCGCGGCCGCTCCTCCGGATAGCAGAAGAAGCTCCACGGCCACTCCCCTTGCCTGATGCGCACGGCGGCGAGCTCGCCGAGCTCGGCGCAGGCGGGCTCGAGCCGCGAGGTCATGAGGTTGAGGAACTCGTCGCCGGCGCCGAGGCCGAGCGGCGCCCAGTCGAGGTCGTCGTGCGTGAGCAGCCCGTCGTGCTCCTCGCCGCAGTCGCAGCCGAAGCGGACGCGGAAGACGGCCGGGTGCGCGGCGCCGGGCAGCTGCTCGATGCTGCGGAAGGCCGACAGCAGCACGTGCGTCTCGCCCCGCACGGGGCAGGCGAAGGCGTAGCGGCTCGTCAGCGGGTCGTACATGGCGACGTTGTAGAGACAACGCCGGACGGCCCCGGTTCAGTACGTGAGGAGCGAGAACAGGTCGTACTTCGCGAGACGCTCGCGGCCGCCGAGGAACGAGAGCTCGATCACGAAGTTGACGCCCACCACGTTGCCGCCGAGCTGCTCGACGAGCCCGGCAATCGCCTCCACGGTGCCGCCGGTCGCGAGAACGTCGTCGTGGATGACGACCCGGGCGCCGCCGGCGATCGCGCCGGCCGCGACCTCGAGCGTGTTCTGGCCGTATTCGAGGGCGTAGGTCGCCGACACGGTGTCGGGAGGGAGTTTGCCCGGTCGCCGCGCGGCGACGAAGCCACAGCCGGCCTCCACCGCGACCGCGGCCCCGAGCCAGAAGCCACGGGCCTCCGCCCCCAGCACGAGATCGGCCTCGCGCTCACGCGTCCACTCCGCGAGCTCCCCCACCGCCTGCCGCAGCGCGTCCGGGTCGAGCAGCAGCGGCGAGATGTCCTTGAAGCCGACCCCCGGCTCCGGAAAATCCGGGACCTCGCGCACGCACGTCCTGAGGTCGATCCCCGCCACGCGTGCGAGGCTACTCGACCAGGCGGCGGACGTTGCGCTGCAGCAGGAGGTCGGCGAGCTCCTGGGCGTTCTGGGCGAGCCGCTGGAGATCGCCGAGCGCCACCTGCCGCCGCTCGGGGTTGCGCGAGCGCAGGGCCGGGGCGATCACGGCTTCGAGCAGGCTGCTCTCGCGCTCCGCCGCCGTCCGGAAGGCGCGCAGGTTCCGCGCGTCGATCCCGAAGCGCGCGAGCGCCTCGCAGGCTGCGCCGATGTCGGCCTCGCTCTCGGCGTACAGCCGCTGCCCGTCCTCGACGCGAGACTCGAGTAGCCCGAACTCCTCGAGCTCGCGCGCACGCTCGGCCGTGATGCCCGCGCGCTCGCAGAGCTCCTCGAGGTCGAGCTCCTCCTCCCCCACGTCGACCACACTGCGCCGGCGCCGTCGCTGCTTGCCCGCGCCCGCCTCGAGCTCCTGCCTGATCACCCGCAGCGGCAGGAACTCGTCGCGCTGCAGGCGGAGGATCGTCTCCAGCCGCTCCACGTCGTCCTCGGAGAAGAGCCGGTAGCCGCCCTGCGTGCGGCGCGGGTTGAGCAGGCCCTGGTCCTCGAGGTAGCGGATCTTCGAGATCGAGACGTCCGGGAAACCGTCCTTGAGGCGGTTGCAGACGGCGCCGATCGTCAGGAGCCGTGGACGCTGCCGTGTCTCGGCCACTGCCATCAGCGCTGGAGGAAGGTGAGCCGGTACTTGCCGATCTGGAGCTCGTCGCCGTCCGTGAGCTCCGCGGTCTCGACTCGTTCGCGGTTGACGAACGTCCCGTTCAGGCTGCCCTGGTCCTCGAGCGTCCATCTGTCGCCGTCCTGGGTGAAGATCGCGTGCTTGCGGGAGACCGTGACGTCGTCGAGGAAGATCGCGCACTCCGGAGAGCGCCCGATCGTGGTCGGGCTCGCCTCGAGCGAGAACGTCTCGCCAGACCGGCCGCCGCCGGAGCGGACGATGAGGGCGGCGCCGTGGACGCCGAGATCCTCGAGCGGGTCGAGGCTCTCGGGCAGCTCCGGCGCCGTGAACGCCTCGGTCGACTCGCCCTCCTCGGGGCTGAGGAGCGCGGCGCCGCACCGCGCACAGAAGTGGGCGGACTCCGGGTTGTTGTACCCGCACTCGGGGCAGTACACGTGGGCCATCAGGCTGGCGGTGTCGCCTTGCCGGTGAGGATCTCGGTCAGGGAGTCGACGTCGACCGCGTCGAGGACGCTCCTCCCCTGTGTCTCCTGCAGCCGCGCCACGAGCTCGGCTCGCAGGATGTCGATCTTGCCGTGGAGAAGCCGGCGGCGATACGAGACCTCCTGCTCCTCCTGGGTCAGGTCGTCGATGAGCTTCTTCAGGTCCTCGTCGGACAGTGTTGCGAGATCCGGCAGCGGTTCCATCGGGCCCTTTCTACGGGTTGGCGGCGCCCTCACACAGGCTGAAGCTGAACTTTAGCCTTTGCGTTCGGCCGGAGTAAAGAACGGGCTAGATCCTAGGTGCGGGCGGCCGCGGCCTCGCCCTGCTCGATCTCGTCCACGAGCGCCCGCAGCTCGCGCGCCAGCTCCTCCGACTGCTCCGTCGTCTCTCCCTCGGCGTAGAGATGGATCAGCGGCTCGTCCGGATCGGGCAGGACCTGCGCCCAGCCGCGCTCGTCGAACAGCTTGATCCCGTCGGTCAGGTCGAGCTCGCGGCCCGCGAGCCGCTCGTTCAGGACGCGCATCACGAGGCCCTTGAGCGCCCACGGGCACGGCACCTGGTGATGGACGAGCGTCGGCTCGGGTAGCTCGCCGACCAGCTCCGAGAGCGGCCGGTTCACGGGCGCGAGCAGCTCGAGCAGCTTCGCCAGGCTCGCCACGGCGTCGTAGCCGGGCAGGAACTCGGGGAACACGTAGCCTCCTCCCACGGCGCCGGCGAAGACGACGCCCTCTTCGGCCGCCGCCCGCGTCAGCTCGGGCAGGGACGTCGGCGTCCGCACGACCTCCAGCTGCGAGTCCGCGACGAGGCGCTCGACCTGGCTCGTCACGGTCACGGGGAAGGCGAGCTTGCCGCGGCGGCCGTTCGAGCCGAGCAGGCGGAGGAAGAGGAGGAGCGCCTGCTCGACCGGCACCTCGCGCGCCTGCTCGTCGACGAGGTGCAGCCGTTCCGCCGAGCGGTCGAAGACGGCGCCGAGGTCGGCGCCCACGACCGGCACGAGCCGCTTCGTCTGGCCGATCGAGGCGGCGAGCCCGGGGGCGGCGTCGGCGTAGTCGGGCCCCTCGCCGCTGAAGGAGTGGGCGGCGACGACCTCGACTCCGAGCGGCCCGAGCACGAGGGGGAGCACGAACGAGGCGCCGGAGAAGCCGTAGTCGACGACGATCCGGAAACCGCGGTCGCGCACGGCCTTGGCGTCGATCGTCGAGAGCAGCTCGGCTGCGTAGGTCTCGCGCACGCGCGCCGGGTAGGAGATGCCCCCCACCTCGCCGGCCGCCACGCGGCGGAACTCGCCGCGGGTGAAGTGCTTCTCGACCTCCTTCTCCAGCGCCGCGCTCATCTCGACCCCGGGAGGCTCGAAGAACTGGATCCGGATCACCTCCGGGTCGCTCGGGCTGATCCCGACGTGGAAGCCGGCGTCGAGCGCCTCCGACTTCACGAGGTGGCGCGCGACCGCTGCCGGGCTGACCCGAAGGTCGGCGACGTGGACCCCGGTCGACGAGATCCCGGAGATCATCGCCCGCTTGATCATCCGGCAGGCGGCGGGAGCCTCGCGGCTCGCGGCGACGCGCGTACCCCGCTTCAACGCGGTGCCGAGGGCCGCGGCGAGACGTACCGCCACGTCCGGGGTCAGATCGACGTTCACCATCCCCGCGACGCCGTGCTTGCCGAAGACGCGAGTGGTGCCCCGCGACTCCCAGATCAGGCTCTCGTGCAGCTGCGAGCCGGTCTCGACCTCCTTGAACGGGTAGATCCGGACGCCCGGCAGGATCACGCTCTCGGCGCCGACCGTGACCTCGTCGCCGATCGCGACTCCCTCGTGGACGCGGACGTGGGCGCGCAGGTCGCAGCTGCG
>DASXDE010000057.1:0-10944 GCA_036490825.1 Gaiellaceae bacterium | reverse complement strand
CCGTGCCGCGTCAGGTCGAGGATCGGATAACAGACGAGCTGGCCCGGTGCGTGGTAGGTCGACTTGCCGCCGCGGTCGACCTCGACGATCTCCACGTCGGCGCCAACCGGCACGTGCACCTCGCCCTCCTCGGTGCGTCGGCCGAGCGTGATCGTCGGCGGGTGCTCCAGTAGGAGCACCGTGTCGGGGATGCTGCCCTCCCCGACCTCTGCGGCGAGGGAGCGCTGCAGCGCAAGCGCCTCGCGGTAGTCGACCGTGCCGAGGTTGATGAGCTGAGCCTTCACGACCTCGTCGCTCAGTAGTCGCTCTCGCCCCAGGTTTGCAGGCGCTCGCGCAGGTCGCGGAGGAAGCGGCCGGCGAGGGCGCCGTCGACGAGCCGGTGGTCGTAGGTCAGCGTGATGTTCATCATCGGCTTGATCGCGATCGCGTCGTTGCCGTTCTCGTCGGTGACGACCCACGGCCGCTTGACGAGCGCGTACGTGCCGAGGATCGCCGACTGCGGCTGGCTGATGACCGGGGTGCCGTGGAAGGTGCCGTACCCGCCCGGGTTGGTGATCGTGAACGTGCCGCCCTGGACGTCGTCGGGCACCAGCTTCTTGTTGCGCGCCTTCGCCGCGATCTCGGCGATGCCCCGCGCCAGGCCGAGCAGGTTCAGGCCCTCGGCGTTGCGGATGACGGGGACGATCAGGCCCTTCCCCTCCTCGAGCTCGACCGCGATGCCGAGGTTGACGAAGTTGCGCGTCACGATCGAGTCGCCGCGCATCTCGGCGTTCACGTACGGGTAGTCGCGCAGCGTCTCGACCGAGGCCTTCGCGACGAAGGCGAGATACGTCGGATTGACGCCGTAGGCGGTCTGGTACTCCTTCTTCAGCCGCTCCCGCACGCCGACGATGCGAGCGAAGTCGACCTCGATCGCGCTCGTGACGTGGGCGCCGGTGTCGAGGGAGCGGCGCATGTGCTCGGCGATGCCGCGTCGCATCGCGGTGATCGGCTCGAGCGTCTCGCCGGGCAGCGTCTCGCCGGCCGCGACGGGCGCGGGGGCCGGCGGCTTCGGCGGAGGCGGAGACGCTTGCGCGGGCGGAGGCGCCTGCGCGGGCGCAGCCGGTGCGGGAGCCTGTGGCTCGGCGGCGGGCGCCGGCGCCTGCTGCTCCGCACCGCCAGACTCGACGAAGGCCAGGATGTCCTTCTTCGTCACGCGGCCGCCCATGCCGGTGCCGGGCACCTGCGACGGATCGATGCCATGCTCGCCGGCGATGCGCGCGACGACCGGTGAGACGAACGCCTTGCCGTTGCCCGTTGGCGCCGGCCGAGCGGCCGGAGGAGCCGCGGACGGCTCCGGCGCCGTCGGCGCGGGACTCTCGGCCGGCGAGGCGGCCTCGGCCTCGGCCGCCGCCTCTGCGGTGGCCGGCTCGGCCGGAGCGGGCTCGGGCCCCGCCTCCTCGGCGGGAGCCTCTGCAGCCGCGGAGCCGCCGATCTGGCCGAGCTTCGTCCCGACGTCCACGGTCTCGCCTTCCTGGACGAGGATCTGCGTCAGCGTCCCTGAGGCCGGGCTCGGCACCTCGGTGTCCACCTTGTCGGTGGAGATCTCGAGCAGGGGCTCGTCGGCCTCGACCTGCTCGCCCTCCTGCTTCAGCCAGCGGGTGATCGTCCCCTCCGAGACGGACACACCCATCTGCGGCATCACGACGTCGACTGCGGTCTCCGTGGCCATGACCTTCCTCCTAATACTCCGCGAGCTCGCGCAGGCCGGCGACGACGTCCTCGACCTGCGGGAGGTATGCCTTCTCGAGCGGCGGCGAGAACGGGACGGGAGTGTCGGGGGCGGCGAGCCGCTTGACGGGGCCGTCGAGATCCTCGAACGCCTCCTCGGCGATCGTCGCCGCGATCTCGCCGCCGAAGCCGCCGCTGCGCGTGTCCTCGTGCAGGACGAGCACCTTCGACGTCTTCCGCACCGACTCGAGCACAGCGGCCTTGTCCCACGGCATGACGGTGCGCAGGTCGACGATCTCGACCGAGACGCCGTCGGAGTCCAGCTGCTGCGCCGCCTCCTCGGCGGTGTAGACCATCGCGCCCCACGTGATCACCGAGACGTCGTCGCCCTCCCGGTGGATCCGCGCCTTGCCGAGCGGCGTCGTGTAGCGCTCCTCGGGCACCTCGCCCTTGATGCGCCGGTAGAGGTGCTTGTGCTCGAAATAGAGGACGGGGTTGGGGTCCTCGATCGCGCTGATCAGCAGGCCCTTCGCGTCCTCGGGCGTCGCGGGGCAGACGCACTTCAAGCCGGGGATGTGCGCGAACGACGACTCCGGGTTCTGGGAGTGGAACGGCCCGCCCGAGAAGCCGCCGCCCGACGGCAGGCGCACGACCATCGGCACGGGGGTGCCGGCGCGCCAGCGCTGCTTCGCGGCGACGGTGACGAGCTGGTCCCACCCACACGAGATGAAGTCCGCGAACTGCATCTCGGCCACGGGGCGCAGGCCCATGATCGCGGCGCCGGTGCAGCCGCCCACGATCGCGGCCTCGGCGAGCGGCGCATCGATCACGCGCCAGGGGCCGAACTCCTCCTGGAAGCCGAGCGAGACCTTGAAGGCGCCGCCGTAGACGCCGACGTCCTCGCCGATCAGGAAGACGCGCTTGTCGCGCCGCATCTCCGTGCGGAGCCCGTCCGAGATCGCCTGGAGGTACGTCAGCTCAGCCATCGCTACTTGTGGTGGGGCGTGTCGAGGTCCTCGGGCGAGGCGAACACGCCCTCGGTGAGGGTGGACGGGTCGGGCTGCGGCGACTCCTCGGCGCGCTCGAGCGCCGAGGTGAGGAGCCTCTTCACGCCGGCCGCGATCTCGGCCTCCTCCTCGTCGGTCAAGTCGGCGTTGTCGCGCAGCCAGGTGCGGAAGCGCTCGATCGGGTCGGACTCGGCCCACTGCTCGAACAGCGGCTTCGGGACGTAGAAGGCGTCGTCGTGGACGGCGTGGCCCTCCATCCGGAGCGTCAGGCACTCGAGCAGCGTCGGGCCGCCGCCGGCACGGGCCTTGTCGATGCTGCGCTTCGCCTCGCGGTGGACGGCGAGGACGTCCGTCCCGTCGACGACCACACCCTCGAAGCCGTACGCCTCGGCGCGGTCGGCCACGTGCTCGGTGGCGAACTCGAGGTGCGTCGGCGTCGAGTAGGCCCACTGGTTGTTGTCGCAGACGAAGACGACCGGAAGCTTGCGCGTACCCGCGAAGGTCATCGACTCGTGCGCGTCGCCGCGCGCCGAGGCGCCCTCGCCGAACCAGCCGACCGCGACCCGCGACTCGTCCCGGATCCGGAAGGCCAGCGCGCAGCCGGTGGCGACCGGGAGCATCGCCGGCAGGTGGCTGACCATCGCGATCAGGCCGAGCTGCGAGTCGGCCATGTGGACGTTGCCGTCGCGTCCGTGCGTGGGGCCGTCCTGCCGGCCCATGTACTGGGCGAAGATCCGCCACGGCTCGACGCCGCGCACGATGTGGACGCCCATGTCGCGGTGGAGCGGCGTTCCGACGTCCTCCGGGCGCATCGCCGTCGCGACGCCCACCGAGGCCGCTTCGTTGCCGCGGCCGGTGTAGAAGGAGCCGGGGATCTTGCCCTGGCGGTAGAGGATGTGGCCGCGCTCCTCGACGCCGCGCGTGACGAGCATGTTGCGGTAGATGCCGAGCAGGTCCTCGCGGTCGAGACCCGCCTCGCGCACCTCGTGCAGCGAGCCGACCGGGCCTGCCTCCCTTGCGATCGCCATCGGCCTGAGGTTATCCGACCGGGTCGAAGACACCGCCGACCTGGCGCAGCCGGTCGCGCGTCTCCTCGTCGCACAGCGCGCCTGCGATGCCGGCCTCGAAGGCGGCGCGCGGCGAGAGACCGAGCGCGGCGGCCGCCTCGTAGTCGCGCGTCAGGTCGGTGTCGAACATCGCCGGGTCGTCGGTCGAGATCGAGCAGCGGACGCCGGCCGCCACGAGCTGCGGCAGCGGGTGCTGCTCGAGCGAGCGGACGACTCCGGTGCGGAGGTTCGAGAGGGGACAGACGTCGAGGACGGTGCCCCGGTCCGCGAGCTCGGCCACGAGCCCGGGATCCTCGACCGCACGGATGCCGTGGCGGATGCGGTCGGCGCCGAGCGCGTCGAGCGCGCCGCGGACGGAAGGCGCGCCCGCCGCTTCGCCAGCGTGCGGCGCCGAGGCGAGCCCCAGCGAGCGCGCGAGGGTGAACGCGGGCTCGTAGGGCTCGGGCGGAAACTCGGCCTCGAGTCCCCCGAGCCCGATCGCGACGACCCCGCGCTCCCGGTACTTGGCCGAGTACCGCACGACCTGCTCGGCCTGCTCCGCCGTGGCGCCGCGATAGATGTCGGGCGTGAGCCGCACCTCGACGCCGTGCCGCTCTCGCGCTTCCTGCGCGCCGTCGCAGTAGCCGCTGAAGATCTCGTCCCAGCCGACTCCGCGGGCGACCCGCTCCGCCGGGCTGAAGATCCCTTCGAGATAGACGGCGCCGTGCGTTGCCGCCTCCTGCGCGTAGTCGACGACGACCTGCCGGAAGTCGACCTCGGTGCGCAGGGCGTTCGTGGTCAAGATCCAGACCTCGATGAAGTGCGCGAAGTCGCGGAACCGGTAGAGCGACTCGAGGTCGTCGGGGAGGGCGTAGTCGTTCCGCTGCGCGATCGCGCGCAGCGTGTCCGGCCGGACGGTTCCCTCCAGGTGGACGTGCAGCTCGATCTTCGGGTCAGGCGCAGGCACGCGCGAAGAAGCGTAGGAACTCCGGCGTGTGCGCGTCCCAGAACGCGGTGTCGTGCCCGCCGGGCGAGACGTGTGCGTGGACGTGGGCCTGCCGCGCGTAGGCGAGCGTCGCGTCGTGGAACGGATCGCTTGCGCCGAGGTCGATCCAGAGCGGCTCCGGCGGCGGCAGCCTGAAGACGTCGTGCCGCTCGTAGTCCTGTGCGTCGTCGAAGGCGCCCGGCGCCGTCTCGCCGGCGCTGACCCACAGCGCCGGCGACTGGACGCCGACCGCGCAGAGCCCGCGGCGGCGCGCGCCGAGGAGCAGCGCGCCGTAGCCGCCCATCGAGATGCCCCCGATCGCCGTGCGCCGTGCGTGCGTGCGGGAGAGCCCGGCCGGAATCGCCTCGCGCAGAACCATCGATCCCCAGGCACCGTCGGCGCGGTCGTGCCAGTAGCTGTCGTCCCCGCCGTCGAGCAGGAGGACGTCGGGCGCGCGCGGGCCGAGCGACGCCAGCGTATCGAAGAGCGGCTGGCCGAGGAACTGCGACGGGCCGGCGCCTTTCCCGTGCAGCAGGACGAGCAGCCAGCTCCCGTGGCGGCGCGGCTCGACGAGCACCTCGTGCAGGTCGCGGTGCGTCAGCCGGCTGTGCAGCGTGAAGCGGACGAGTCGTGCGCCACGCGTCGAGTGGTAGCGCGCGCCGCCGCAGCCGGCCGCGAGCGCGACGACGGCGGCTATGGTCAGCGCGTGAGCAAGGCGGCGGACTGGCTGCGGGAGGAGCGTCGGAAGGTCCTCGGTGACTGGGTGGCATTCTGCCTCGGTTGCGGCGCGGCTCGGCGCTGGTTCGAGGACTTCGAGGCGGAGCTGCCTGACACCTGCCCGCAGTGCGGCGGCGAGCTGCTCCGGCGCTGCAAGTCGTGCGGCGCGCCGTTCTCCTCGATCGCGGTGGTCGACTGCGAGGAGTGCGCCGCGCCGGTGCGGCCGAACGAGATCTTCGGCTCGAAGATCAGGAGGGAACGAGGACGGTGAGGCCGTGCCGCTCGGCGAGCGCCGGGATCGTGGAGAAGTCGATCTCCAGCTCGTAGCGGGCCACGACCTCCTGCACTCCCGCCTCGTCACCGACTTCCACGCCTGCCGCGCCCTTGCGCCGTTCGGCGGCGAGGAGGCGGTCGAGCTCGCAGCCGAACTCGTGGAGGTCTCTGCCGCTAGAAGATCTCGTCCTCGCGGAAGCCGGGTACCACAGGCCCGGTCATGATCTGCGAGAAGCGGATCACCGTGATCACGTCGTCCGGCCCGACCTCGCGGTTGTAGAGCTGGCCGAGGAAGTTCGCCATCTCGTCGGTGCGCCGGATCTCGGGGTTGTCGTGCTCGATCTCCCGCGGTGACAGGTCGCCGAGCGTCTTCACCTCGACCTTGTCGATCACGGCGTCGAAGACGTGCTCGCGGGCGCTGAAGCGGACGCCGCAGAGCACCCGCACGACCATGCCCTTCTTGTACTTGCCGGACTTGTCGCCGAGCCGGATCGTGGCGGACTTGCGGCCCGAGCGAAGCTGGTCGGCGACGAGCGGCGAGTAGAAGTTGAGGGCGTACACGTGGCGGGGAGTCTGCCAGCTACACGGACGCCCGTTGGACGTGCGCGCGCGTGACCTCCTCGGGGGACGTGCAGCCGAGCAGACACAGGGTCAGCGCCAGCTCGTCGCGCAGGAGCTCGAGGACGCCGCGGACGCCGTTCTCTCCTTCCGCGGCGAGCCCGAACATCGCCGCGCGGCCCGCGAGCACCGCCCGCGCCCCGAGCGCGAGCGCCTTGGCGACGTCGGTGCCGCGCCGAATGCCGCCGTCGAGGTAGACCTCGGACCGTCCGGCGACCGCCTCGACGACCTCCGGCAGCGCGTCGAGCGTCGCGGGAACGCCGTCGAGCTGGCGGCGGTTCGAGACGACCATCGCCGCCGCACCGTGCTCGACGGCGAGCTCCGCGTCCTCGGCGGTGACGATCCCCTTCAGGACGACCGGCAGCCGGGACTCGCCCGCGATCCACTCCAGGTCGCGCCACGAGACCGAGGCGTCGAGCAGCGCGAACTGGTCGGCGGGATTCTGCGACTCGGCCCCGATCGCGGCGCGCGCGTACGGAAGCGGCAGGTCTGCGGGCACCTCGAAGCCGACACGGAGGTCGCGCTCCCGCTGCGACAGGCGCGGAGTGTCGACGGTGAGGACGACCGCGCGGCAGCCCGCAGCCGCAGCCACCGCGAGATGCTCTTTCGTCACGCCACGGTCCTGGAACACGTAGAGCTGGCACCACTGCGGCATCCCCGGCGCGGCGGCCGCGATCTCCTCGTGCGAGCGCGTGCAGAACGTCGAGACGGCGATCCCGGTGCCCGCTGCCGCGGCGCCGCGCGCCGTCGCGCACTCGCCCTCGGGGTGATAGAGCTGCTGGTACGCGACCGGCGCTACGAGGACCGGCAGCTCGACCTGCGTGCCGAGCACCGTCGTCGTGGTGGACACCGCGGACACGTCGCAGAGGACACGGGGCCGAAAGGTCCAGCGCTCGAAGGCGGCGCGGTTCTCGCGCAGCGTCCACTCGTCGCCCGAGCCGCCGGCGAGGTACGCCCACGGCCCCGGCTCGAGCCGCTCCTCCGCGACCCGCTCGTAGTCGGCGACCGAGAGGAGCTCGTCCACCTGGGCTACGACTCCTCGGAAGCGCGGCGGAAGACCTCGGCCGCGGCCTCGTGGAACCCGGAAGGCAGATCGCGTGCCGCCATGCTGCGCGCAATCTCGTGCATCTCGCCGACCCAGCGCCAGCCCTTGCGGCCGGCCGAGTGCTCGGCCCCCCCGAGCCGCTCCTCGAGCCGCGGCAGGGACAGCCGCCACTCCTCGAGCAATGCGTCCTCGACGCCCTCCGCGCGCGCCAGCTCGCGCACCGTGAGCAGAAGCGCCGCGCTGCCCTTCGTCCAGCCGGCGTAGGCCGCCTTGAGCGCCGAGGCCGCGCCGGGCTCGCCGGAGATGACTCGCGCGTCCAGGTTCGTGCCCGCGAACAGCCCCGCGACCTCATCCGCCTCGTCGCCGGAGAGGTAGAGCCGAGTTGTCCCGCGCTCGTGCGGCGGCGGCCCGACGATGCCGCCGTCGACGAACCGCGGATGCAGGCCTGCGACGATGCGCGCCGTCTCGGGCGAGATCGCGTTCGCGTCGACGTAGATCCCCGCGAAGCTCTCCGCGGCCTGGGCGACCTCGAGCGCGGCGTGGGGCGGACACACGGAGAGCAGGATCCCGGAGCGGCGGCACAACTCCCCGACCTCGCCGGCGTCCTCGAGACCGGCCCGCCGCGCCCGCTCCGCCGTGGCCGCGCTCCGCCCGGCGGACGCCCACAGGACCGTCTCGCTGCGCGCCCGCAGAGCGCGGCCGACGGCCGCGCCCATCTCGCCCGGGTGCAGGAGGCCGACGACCGTCACGCGCCGATCCGCTCCAGCGCCTTCGTCGCCATCTCCCGCTCGCCGCCGTACGTCAGCAGGCGCGGCGCCTCCTCGAGCGGCAGCCAGCGAGCCTCCGCCACCTCGATCCGCATCTCGTCGTCGATCGCCCCGATCCGCCCACGGCCCGCACGCAGCAGGAAGAAGCTCACGACCTTGAAGATCCGCTCGCCGCCTCTCCACGACGCGGTGTAGACGTACCGGACGTCGCCGAGTTTCTCGACCACCGCGCCCTCGACCCCCGTCTCCTCGCGGACCTCGCGCGCCGCCGTCTCCGCCGGCGTCTCGCCCTCGTCGATCTTGCCCTTCGGCAGCGCCCAGACGCCCTCCCGGCCCTGCGGACGGATGGCGGCGAGCATCGGGCGCCCGCGAATGGTGCGTACGAGCACGCCGCCCGCCGAGAACTCCCGCTCCACGGTTCGGTTCTACCAGTTGGCAGTTGCGGCGCTAGAGTGCCAGTCGTAGAATGCGTCCGGCACTCTCGAGGTGAGAGTGCCAGGAACTATCACTGAGAGCAATCAGGAGGCCATGTATGAACCTGAAGCCGCTTGGTGACCGCCTCATCGTCGAGGTCCTCGAAGAGGAAGAGACGACGACGAGCGGCATCGTGCTTCCGGACACCGCGAAGGAGAAGCCGCAGCGCGGCCGCGTCCTCGCAGTCGGCCCGGGCTCCCGGGACGACGACGGAAAGTTCGTCCCGATGGACCTGGCGGAGGGCGACGAGATCGTCTTCTCCAAGTACGGCGGGACCGAGATCAAGGTCGGCACCGAGGATCTGCTGATCCTCCGCGAGTCCGATGTGCTCGCGAAGGTCGTGGGCGATCGCGAGCCCGCCGGCGCCACAGCCTAGAGAGAGACAAAACGGAGGTCAGAAGAGAAGATGGCTCACAAGGAGCTGAAGTTCAACGAGGATGCGCGGCGCTCGCTCGAGCGCGGCGTGAACATCCTCGCCGACGCGGTCAAGGTCACCCTTGGCCCCAAGGGGCGCTACGTCGTGCTCGACAAGAAGTTCGGCGCGCCCACCATCACGAACGACGGCGTCACGATCGCGCGCGAGATCGAGGTCGAGGACGTCTTCGAGAACCAGGGCGCACAGCTCGTGCGCGAGGTAGCGACGGCGACGAACGACGTCGCCGGCGACGGCACGACGACGGCCACCGTCCTGGCGCAGGCGATCGTCCGCGAGGGGCTGAAGAACGTCGCGGCCGGCGCGAACCCGATGGGGCTGAAGCGCGGCGTCGAGACCGCCGTCGACGCGGTCGTCGAGAACCTCAAGACGCAGTCGAAGGACGTCTCGGGCCGCGAGGACATCGCGCGCATCGCGACGGTCTCCTCCCGCGAGCGGGAGATCGGCGACGTCATCGCCGACGCGATCGAGAAGGTCGGCAAGGACGGCGTCGTCAACGTCGAGGAGGGCCAGACCCTCGGGCTCGAGCTCGAGTTCACCGAGGGCATGCAGTTCGACAAGGGCTACCTCTCGCCGTACATGATCACCGACCCCGAGCGGATGGAGGCGGTGCTCGAGGAGCCCTACATCCTCGTCGCCAACCAGAAGATCGGAGCGGTCAAGGACCTCCTGCCCGTGCTCGAGCAGGTCATCCAGTCCGGCAAGCCGCTGCTGATCGTCGCAGAGGACGTCGAGGGCGAGTCGCTCGCCACGATCGTCGTCAACAAGCTCCGCGGCACGTTCCAAGCCGTCGCCGTCAAGGCGCCCGGCTTCGGCGACCGCCGCAAGCGGATGCTCGAGGACATCGCGATCCTCACCGGCGGCGAGGTGATCACCGAGGAGATGGGCCTCAAGCTCGAGAACACGAAGCTCTCGCAGCTCGGCCGCGCCCGCCGCATCGTCGTCGACAAGGACACGACGACGATCATCGACGGGGCCGGCGACACCGAGGGCATCAAGGGCCGCATCAAGCAGCTCAAGTCCGAGATCGAGAACACCGACTCCGACTTCGATCGCGAGAAGCTCCAGGAGCGGCTCGCAAAGCTGTCCGGCGGCGTCGCGGTGGTCAAGGTCGGCGCCTCGACCGAGACCGAGATGAAGGAGAAGAAGCACCGCGTCGAGGACGCGCTGCAGGCAGCCCGCGCAGCCCTCGAGGAGGGCCAGGTGCCGGGCGGCGGCGTCGCGCTCATCAACGCGGCGGACGCGGTCAAGGACGAGGTCCTCGGCAAGCTCGAGGACGACGAGCGGACGGGTGCCCAGATCATCATCCGGTCGCTCGAGGAGCCGCTTCGCCAGCTCGCCTACAACGCGGGCCTCGAGGGCTCCGTCGTCGTCCAGCAGGTGCGGGGCGCCGAGAAGGGCTGGGGCCTGAACGTGGAGACCGGCGAGGTCGAGGACCTGCTCAAGAGCGGGATCGGCGACCCGACGATGGTCACCCGCTCGGCGCTGCAGAACGCGGCGTCGATCGCGAAGAACATCCTCACCACCGAGGCGGTCGTCGCCGAGGCCCCGGAGAAGAACCCCGTGGGCGCAGGCGCCGGCATGCCGGACATGGGCGGGATGATGTAACGAGCCTCCGGGCTTGTTCTGAACGAGAAACGGCGCCCTTGCGGGGCGCCGTTTCTCGTAGGGGGAGGTGGTTCGCCGTCTGGTATCGGCAACCAGTCACCCGAGCTTTACCCCGTTTGAGGGGAGGGTGCATACCCGACATGGATGACGGCGTTGCCATGTGGACGTCGAACCAAAGTCGATCCGCCTGGTCAGAACCCGTACCGCTCCTCCTGCCAGGGGTCCGCGTCGTTGTGGTAGCCGTAGCGCTCCCAGAAGCCG